>NZ_JAIEQY010000401.1 GCF_019747315.1 Roseococcus sp.
GGCGCCAGAGGAGTGGCGCCTGAGGGGCGGGAGCTTCCCAGCCGCGGCGGGGCGCCACTAGGTTCCGTTTGGGCCCTGCTGCGCCAGCCCGGGCCGAACCACGAGGGTAGCAAATGTCCCCAGGACCGACACCAGGCCGAAGGGCCGTTCTCGCCATCGCGCCGGGCCTTGCCCTCGCCGCCTGCGCCCAGCCGCTGGTGGAGCAGACCACGGGCTATTCCGGCCCCCGCCTCCCACGGCCGGAGCGCATCTACGTCGTCGATCCCGGCGTGGCGCCAAGCGATGTGAAGCTGGATGAGGGCGTGCGCCAGCGCCTGACGCAGATGGCGAGCGACCAGAATCTCAGCCAGCAGCGCCTGGCCGCCGGGCGGCAGGCCGCCAGCAATGTCAGCACGGAGGTGGTGGCCAAGCTGCAAAGCTTTGGCCTTCCGGCCGAGCGCGTCGGCCGCGCGCCGCCGCCCAGCAACGCCCGCGTGGTGATCGTGGAGGGGCACCTGCTCTCGGTGGACCAGGGGAACCAGACGCAGCGCAACGTGATCGGCTTCGGTCGCGGGCGCAGCAGCGTGGCGTTGGAGGTGCAGGTGTATTACCGCGATGGGCACGCCCCGCCGCGGCTGATCAGCAGCTTCGAGGCGATGGCCCAAAGCCCCATGACGCCGGGCGCCGCGGGCACCATGGGCGTCGGCGCGGCGGTCGGCCGGGCGGCCGAGGCCGCGGCGTCCAGCGCCATCCTGAGGGGCGTGAGCGAGGCCCGCTCCGCCGATACCGGCTCGGAAGGCCGGCGCATTGGCGATGCGTTGGGGGTGCGGCTGGGCGGCATCTTCGCCCAGCAGGGATGGATTTCGGAATCGGTGGTGCGGTAGGGCGATCAGCCCTTCAGGCTGTCCGGAACCTGCCCGCCATTCTCGGCGAGCTGCTGCCACACCGCACGGGACAGCGCGACATTCTGCTCGGCGGAGCCATCGGCGCCGGCATGGACACCCAATTCGTCGGCGAGCTGCTTGCGCGCGGAGAGGCTGGAATCGAGGTCCAGCATCTTCAGCAGGTCCACGATGGAACTCCGCCAATTGCCGCCGCCGCCCTTCCGCGCGGCAAGACCGGCCAGCACGGCCTCGACATCCACGGGCGCGCCAGTTGGCGGCGTGTGCATGGCGTCATCCTCCGGCAGGGAGGGAGGCGCGATGGGGGCCGGCCCCAGACCCACCGTCGCCGGCGGGGACGGAACGCCCGTGACATCCACGCCGGGCATGCCGGCCGCCGTGGCCAGCCCGCCCGTGGACGCCCCGCCGGTGCCACCGGGCGAAGCCCCGGCCGAGGCGCCGAACACCTTGTGCAAGATCGAACTGAACAGGCTCATCGAAATTCCAATCCGCCAGGCTGAATGTGGGGGAAAGCACAGGCAGGCGGGGCCAATGCCCCGCCCGCATGGCAACTACTTGTCGGCTGCCTTGCGGACCGCGTCCTTGGCCCCGCCGGCCGCGTTCTGCACCTTGCCGGCGACCTTGTCGGCCTTGCCTTCCGCCTGCAGCTTCGCATCGCCCGTGAGCTTGCCCGCCGCGTCCTTGATGGCGCCCTTGGCCTGCTTGGCCGCGCCGGCAATCCGGTCCTTGTCCATGGTGTCATTCCTTTTGGCTGCGTGGGGTTCACGGCGCGCCCGCAGCGGCAGCGCAGGGCCGTTCCATGCAGAACCCCCGATGCCGCCTCGCGTTGCGACGCCATCGCGTTTTGCCCGGCACGCGTCCAGGATCCGGGCAACGCCTGCCCGCAGGAGAGGCGCATCGGCGCCACTCACCCGGATTTCCGCGCCACGCGCCTTGCCACGCCCCGGAAAAGCGCGCGACGCTCTCGCCGAACCGAAGGAGAGCAGGCCCGTGCAACGACGTGACCTCATGGGCGCCGGCTTGGCGCTGGGCGCATTGGCAACCCCGCTGGTGGCCCGGGCGCAGCAGAACTTCACCCTGCGCCTGCACAGCTTCTCCTCGCCCACGGCGCTTGATCACACCATTCACCTGGATCGCTGGGCCGAGCGGGTGAACCAGCAATCCCAGGGGCGCATCACCATCCAGAGCTTCCCGGCCATGCAGCTGGGTGGTGCGCCGCGCGACCTGCCGCAGCAGCTGGAAGACGGGGTGGTGGACATCATCTGGACCGTTCCGGGCTTCACCCCCGGGCGCTTCATGGGGACCGAGGGGCTTGAAATGCCCTTCATGAACACCGGCCGCAGCGCCTCCATGTCCCAGGCGGCCTTCGACTACGTCTCGAAGAACCTGGCCGATACCGAGTATCGCGGCATCAAGATCATCTCGATCCACGCGACCGACCGCGCGCTGATCCACACCTCCCGCCGCCCGGTCCGCACGCTCGAGGATTTCCGTGGCCTGCGCCTGCGCGTCGCCGGCCGCTTCATCGGCGAGGCGGTGACGGCGATGGGCGCCACCCCGGTCGGCATTCCGCTCGGCGGCGTCTATGAGGCGGCCGCGCGCAACCAGGTGGATGGCTTCCTCATCAACTGGGCCATCACCCAGCCCTTCCGCCTCTTCGAGGTCTCGAAATACCACAGCGAGCCGCCGGGTGTCGGCCTCTTCCAGGGCATGTTGCTGACGCTCATGAACCAGCGCAGCTACATGCGCCTGCCGCCCGAGTTGCGCGCCGTGATCGACGCCAATTCCGGCGCGGAACTCTCGAAGCAGCTGGGCGAGGCCTGGGACACGCAGACCCAGCCCGCCATCGATGCGGCCCGCAATGCCGGCAATGAGATCATCGAGATCGGCCCGGCCGAGATGGCACGCTGGCGCACTGCCGTCGCACCCGCCTATGACGCCTGGATGGCCGAGATGACGCGCCGCAACCGCAATGGCCGCCAGCTTTTCGACGAAATCCAGGCCACCACGGCGCGCTTCGGGCGCGTGGGTTGAGCGCACCCGAAGTCACCGAGCACGGCATCCTCGCCGCGCCGGCCTTCATGCCCTTCCCGCGGATGCGCGCGGTGCTGGAGGCGGTGGCCACCTGGGCCGCGCTCTTCGCGGGGCTGCTGCTGATCGGGGCGGTCGCCGTCACCAGCGGCTCGGTGCTGCGCGGCGCCGTGATCAACAAGCCGATCCTGGGCGACTCCGAGATCGTGGAGATGCTGCTTGGCGTGGCCGTCGCCTTCTGCCTGCCGCTGGCCGAGATGCGCGGCGCGCATGTGATGGTGGATTTCTTCACGCAGAAGCTGCCGGCCCGTGGCCTCGCCGGCCTCGATGCGCTGATGCGCGCCATCGCCGCCGCCGTGGTCTTCGTCCTGGCCTGGCGGCTGGCCGTCGGCGGCTACAACAATTGGGACCGCGAGCGCGAGACCATGTTCCTCGAGATTCCCTTCTGGTGGGGCTATGCGGGGGCGGCCATCGGCATGGCGCTGTGGATGGTGTGTTCCGCCTTCGTGGCACTGGAAAGCGCGGCGCGCGTGAGGCGCGCCCCATGAGCGACTTCGACATCGGGTTGGCCATGTTCGCGGCCGCCCTGGTGCTGATCGCGCTGCGCATGCCGGTGGGTGTTGCGATGCTGCTGGTGGGTGGCGTCGGCTTCGCGACCATTGGCGGCTGGGACCGGCTTTTCGCCACGCTGAATTCCATGACCTTCAGCCGGTTTTCGTCCTACACGCTCTCGGTCATTCCGCTGTTCCTGCTGATGGGCGATTTCGCCACCAAGGGCGGCATGAACCGCGCGCTGTTCCGTTGCGCGCGTGCGTGGATGGGGCATTGGCGCGGCGGCCTCGCCGTTGCCACCATCGGCGGCTGCGCGGCCTTCGGCGCCATTTGCGGCTCCTCCCTCGCCACCGCCGCCACGATGAGCCAGGTGGCGGGGCCCGAGATGCGGCGGCATGGCTATTCGCCGGCGCTGGCCACCGGCACGCTGGCCGCTGGCGGCACGCTTGGCATCCTGATCCCGCCCAGCGTCATCCTCGTGATCTACGCGATCTACACCGAGATGAGCATCGGCACGCTCTTCATCGCCGCCGTCATTCCAGGGCTGATCGCCACCGCCGGCTACATGCTGGTGGTGAACATCTATGCGCGCCTGCACCCCGATGCCGCGCCGCCCGCACCGGCCATGGATCTGCGCGAGAAGCTGCGGGCCACGGGCGAGGTCTGGCCCGTCGCACTCGTCTTCATCCTGGTCGTCACCGGTATCTATGGCGGCTGGTTCAGCGCGACCGAGGGTGCGGCCATCGGCGCCGCCGCGACCTTCCTGCTCGCCGTGGTACTGGGCGGCATGCGCTGGCAGGGGCTGCGCGAGAGCCTGCTTTCCACCACCGTCACCACCGGCCTGATCTTCGTGGTGCTGCTGGGGGCGGAGTTGTTCAGCGCCGCCCTCGCCCTCTCCCGCCTGCCGGCCGAGTTGTCGGCCGTGGTTGCGGGCTTTGACGTGCCGCCGCTCGTCATCCTGCTGATGATCCTACTGATCTACTTCATCCTGGGCTGCTTCATGGAAAGCCTGGCGATGGTGCTGCTGACGCTGCCCATCTTCATCCCCCTCATGCTCTCGCTGGATTTCGGCCTGGGGCGGGAGCAGGTGCTGGTCTGGTTCGGCATCCTGGTGCTGATGTCGGTCGAGGTGGGGATGATCTCGCCGCCCTTTGGCCTCAACCTCTTCGTCATCAATGCCATGGCGAAGGATGTGCCGATGGGCGAGACCTATCGCGGCGTCATGGGCTTCGTCGCGTCCGACTTCGTGCGGATCATCCTGCTGGCGCTGGTGCCGGCCATCTCCCTCTGGCTGCCGGGACTTTGGTGACGGCGCCGAATTGTCTTGCGTTGGCTTTCGCAATGCACCATACCCCACCCCATCAAGCGGGCATGCATGCTCGCCAGGTTCCGGCCGCGTGAGCGGCGCCGTGCTTCGGTCTGACTGAAGCGCCACAAGGCAGCCGAACTGCCGGACCCTTCGATGTATCTCCCGGATCAGCCCAGCCACGCGGGGTGTCCAACCCTTACCCCCACGGCCGCGAAGCGCGCGCCGTGCAGCTGGATTTGTCATGACCACTTTCACCGAACTCGGCCTCAACCCGCTCCTCCTGAGCGCGTTGGAACAGGCCGGCTACACCACCCCCACCCCGATCCAGAGCCAGGCGATTCCCGCCGCACTCCAGGGCCGGGATATCCTGGGCATCGCGCAGACCGGCACCGGCAAGACCGCCGCCTTCGCCCTGCCCATCCTGCACCAGCTGGCGCTGACCGGCGGCCACCCGCCGCGCGGCGGCTGCCGCGTGCTGGTGCTGAGCCCGACGCGTGAGCTGGCTTCGCAGATCGCCGAGAGCTTCAAGACCTATGGCCGCCATATGGGCTTCTCCGTCGCCACCGTCTTCGGCGGCGTCGGCCATGTGCCGCAGCAGCGCGCACTCGCCCGTGGCGTGGACGTGCTGGTCGCCACACCCGGCCGCCTGATGGACCATATGGGCACCAAGCATGCCCGCCTGGACCACACGCAGATCCTGGTGCTGGACGAGGCCGACCAGATGCTCGACCAGGGCTTCCTGCCGGCCATCCGCAAGATCGTCGCCACCGTGCCGAAGCAGCGCCGGACGATGTTCTTCAGCGCGACCATGCCGCCGGATATCGCGCGCCTGGCCGCCGACATGCTGATCGACCCGGTCCGCGTGGAAGTCACCCCCGTCTCGACCACGGCCGAGCGCGTGAACCAGAAGGTCATCTTCCTCGATGGCTCGGGCAAGCGTTCCGCCCTGGCCGGCATTCTGCGCGGTGAAGGCGTGGGCCGCGTGCTCATCTTCTCGCGCACCAAGCATGGGGCGGACAAGATCGTGAAGTCGCTGGCTGAGGACGGCATCCTCGCCAACGCCATCCACGGGAACAAGGGCCAGTCCCAGCGCGAGCGGGCGCTGGCCGAGTTCAAGTCCGGCCGCGCGCCGGTGCTGGTGGCGACCGACATCGCCGCCCGCGGCATCGACGTGCCGGAGGTGACGCACGTCATCCAGCACGAGCTGCCGGAAGTGCCGGAGACCTATGTCCATCGCATCGGCCGCACCGCGCGCGCCGGCGCCTCGGGCATGGCCATCGCCCTGGTTGCCCCGGATGAGGTCGGCCTTCTCCGCGCCATCGAAAAGCTGACGCGCCAGAAGATTGACAGTGAGGACCGCCGGCAGAACCCGACGGTTCCGCTGAACGACCGCGCCGTGCCGACCCGCCCGCAGCGCGGCCGCGGCGGCGCCCCGGCGCAGAACCACCGCGCGCCCAAGCGCGAGCATGGCGGCGGCCGCGACCATGACCGCCGCGACGAGCCGCGCGCGCCGAACCGCCCGGCCGCGCCGGAACGCGCCTGGGTGAAGCCGATCAGCGATGCGGGGCGCAAGCGCCCGGCCGCGCCGTCCGCGGCGCCGCGTGGGTTTATGGCGCGCGGGCGTTAAGGGAACACTCGGGGGCGCTGCCCCCGAACCCCCGCCGGGGTGACAGTGTCACCCCGGACCCCGCCGTTGGATTTATCAGACGCGTGGGGCGGGCAACCTGGACCCCGGCGGAGGGTCCGGGAGGCAGAGCCTCCCGGGGCGCAACCCTCAAACGATCTGCGCCGCCACCCCGCGCCGCCGCAGCAACGGCATCATCACCACCAGCGCCGCCAGCAGCAGCACGATTTCCAGCGCATAGACGCTGGCATAGCCGAGCAGCGGCCCATTGCCCTTCGGCCCGGCCCAGCCGGTCACCACATCCCGCATCACCCCGGCCATTGCCATCGCAACTCCGGCGGCGGTGGCCTGCACGGCGCCCCAGGCACCCAGCGCCAGGCCCACCTGGTCGCGCGGGGCCAGGTTCATCGTCGCGGTCAGCGTGCCATGGCTGAACAAGCCGCCCCCGAAGCCGATCAGCAGCACGCCTACGGCAAACAACGCCGGCGCGTGGAAGGGTGCCGCCAGAATCACCAGCGCGAAGCCGGGCATCCCGAACAGCACGCCGAAGCTCGCCATCCGGAACGGGTCCACACCCCGGCTCAGCACGCGCGAGGCGTAGCTGAAGCCGATCAGCCCGCCGAGCGCCAGGCTGGCCGTCAGGGTGGTGGTGGCACTGACGGAAAGTCCCAGGATCTGTCCGCCATAGGGCTCCAGCAGCACATCCTGCATGGAGAAGGCGGCGGTGCCGAGGCCCAGCGCCAGCAGGCGCCGCAGCGCCTGGTCGCCCTCGATGAAGCTGCCCCAGGAATCGCGGAAGCTCGGCTGCGGCAGATGGAAGGCGGTGCGCGCGGGATTTCGCGCCTCCTGCTTCCACAGCGCCACCACATTCAGCAACAGCGTCACCACGGCCGCGCCCTGGATCACCTGGATCAGCTTGCCCGAGGTGAAATCCGAGAGCAGCGCGCCGAACACGATTGCGCTGACGATCATCCCCACCAGCAGCATCACATACATGAGGCCGACGATCTTCGGCTGCGCCTCGGGCGGCGCCAGGTCAGTCGCCAGCGCCAGCCCCACCGTCTGCACCATGTGCAGCCCCGCCCCCACCATGAGGAAAGCGAGGCCGGCGCCCGCCAGGCCGATCCAGCGCGGCGCGTCCAGCGCCTCGCCCTCGCCCGCCAGCACCAGCAGCGCGAAGGGCATGATGGCCAGGCCGCCGAACTGGATCAGCGTGCCCTGCCACATGAAGGGCACCCGCCGCCAGCCGAGGAAGGAGCGATGCGTGTCGGACCGGAAGCCGATCAGCGCGCGGAAGGGCGCAAACACCAGCGGCAGCGCCAGCATGATGGCGACCAGCGAGGCCGGGACGCCCAGCTCCACGATCATCACGCGGTTCAGCGTGCCGATCAGCAGCACCATCGCCATGCCGACCGAGACCTGAAACAGCGAAAGCCGCAACAGGCGCGAGAGCGGCATCTCCGGCGTCGCGGCATCGGCGAAGGGCAGGAATTTCGGGCCCATGCTCGCCCAGCCATAGATGACCTTGCGGGTCAGCGGATTCATGCGCGACGTCTCCCGTCCCGGCGAGAGGATCGTGAAAGCGAATGAGGGGTCGGCCCAACCCAGGGTCGGCCCCCCGTCATGGCGTCAGGCCAGGTTATTTCACCAGCAGGGCAGCATGCTCACTGGGCGTGCCCGGCTTCATCAGCGCCACGGCCGGGGCATTCCCGTCCGAGAGGCTGGCGGCCGCGCGGGGCTTGCCCTGCAGGAAGGCCGGGAACCAGGTCGTGTTGGTCAGGATCGAGAAGTGCACGGCCAGGGAGGCCACGACCACGCCGCCCAGCATCAGCGGAACGCCGACGGTGGGCTTCACCACGAGCCACATTCTTCCATTGATCATGGATCGGCCCTCCTACTTCAGCCAGGGGGAGAGGGTATAGGCGAGGAAATGCGCGCAGGCGGCGATGAAGCCGAAGGTGCGCGTGCCGCTGATCAGGTAGCGGTGCAGCTCCTCCGCCTCCCCGAGGGTCAGACCTGTCGGCCAGACCTTGCTGTCTTCACTGGGCATGTGAGTCCCTCCTTTAGAGACCTGTGGACGTTGCGGGGTGAACCCGGGAGCGGGTTCCTCGGGGCTTCGGCAGCAGGGTCAGCGGCCCGGACCGGAAGCAATGGCGATGGATGCGACGGACGGCGGCGGGCACGGGCCATGCGGAATCGGCGCTGTGGCACCCGCTCCTGGCCATGAGGCTTCCCATCGCGGTCTTGACCTTTCCTGACTGTCAACTTGACGTGACAATTGTTGTGTCAAGCAAATGGAACATCTGCCAGGCGTAATTTGTCAAGCCTCGCGGCACGCATGGAGCGAAATGATTTGCGTCAAGGGTGATTTTCAGCCCGCGAAAATCTCGCTCCAGGCGGCCATCAGCGCCGCATCCGCCTCTTCCATCGTCGCCAGCACGCCCAGGTCATGCAGGCTGGTCACCCCGTGCTCGGCGATGCCGCAGGGGATGATTCCACCAAAATGAGACAGGTCCGGCTCCACATTCAGCGCGATTCCGTGCCAGCTCACCCAGCGCGTGACCCGCACGCCGATGGCGCCGATCTTGAACTCGGCTCCGCCGGGCTTCACCACCCAGATCCCCACGCGCCCCTCGCGCCGCTCGCCGCGGATGTTGAAACGGTCCAGCGCGCGGATCATCCATTCCTCCAGCGCCTGGACATAGGCGCGGACATCGCGCGGGGGCACCGGGCCGTGACGGCGCGTCAGGTCCAGCATGACATAAGCGGTGCGCTGGCCTGGCCCGTGATAGGTCCATTGCCCGCCGCGGCCGGCGGCATAATGCGGGAATCGGTGCTCGATCAGCTCCTCGGGCTTGGCGCTGGTGCCGGCGGTGTAGGTGGGGGGGTGCTCCACCAGCCACACCGCCTCGCGCCCTGTGCCGGCGCGGATTTCGGCGACGCGCGCCTCCATCGCGGCCAGCGCCTCGGGATAGGGCGTCAGCCCCTCGGAGATGCGCCACTCAGGAATCTGCTCTGGGTCGGTTGAACCGGGAAGGATCATGCGCTAGGACGCTCTCGTCTGCGGTCGTGGTGGAATGGTAGACACGCCAGCTTGAGGTGCTGGTGGGGGAAACCCCTTGGAAGTTCGAATCTTCTCGACCGCACCATTGTTTATGCCCTCAGATCTCAATGCCCCCAGACGCCGGGCGCCCACTCCGTGGGCTGGGCTTCGCCGCGCCGCGCGCGTTCTTGACATCACGGGTGGTCTGGCGGCGCCGGCCGCTTTGCGGCCGGGCAGCATTGGCAGGCATTGCGGCGACTCGCGCATTCTCGACATCACGGCTGTGGCGGCGGCGCCGGCCGTTGTGTGGCCGGTCCGTCTTGGCCAGGCGGTCGCCGCATGTTCCGCGGTTGCTTCCGGACGGGGCAGGCCGCATCTTCGCTCCGCTTCAGAGGGTTCCGACATGGATGATGATTTCCGCCGCGCCGCATTGGACTACCACCGCTTCCCGCGGCCCGGAAAGCTCACCATCGAGCCCACCAAGCGCATGGCCTCCCAGCGCGACCTGGCGCTGGCCTATTCCCCCGGCGTCGCCGCCGCCTGCGAGGAAATCGCGGCCGATCCCGACAAGGCCTGGGACTACACCACGCGCGGCAACATGGTCGCCGTCATCACCAATGGCACGGCGGTGCTGGGGCTTGGCAATATCGGCCCGCTGGCGTCGAAGCCGGTGATGGAGGGCAAGGCTGTCCTCTTCAAGCGCTTCGCCGGCATCGACTCGATCGACATCGAGGTGCAGGCGACCGAGATTGATCATTTCGTCGAGGTCGTAGCCGCGCTGGAGCCCAGCTTCGGCGCCATCAACCTGGAAGACATCAAGGCGCCCGAATGCTTCGAGATCGAGGCCCGGCTGCGCGCGCGGATGAACATCCCGGTCTTCCATGACGACCAGCACGGCACCGCCATCATCGTCGCCGCCGCCGTGCGCAACGGACTGCTGCTGCAGGGCAAGAACCTGGCCGATGTGAAGCTGGTGAACACCGGTGGCGGGGCGGCCGCGCTGGCCTGCCTCGACCTGCTGCTGACCATGGGCCTCAAGCGCGAGAATGTGACCGTCTGCGACATCGAAGGCGTGGTCTATGCCGGCCGCCCGGGGCTGGACGCCACCAAGGCCCGCTACGCGCAGGAGACCAATGCCCGTACCCTGCCCGAGGTGCTGGACGGCGCCGACGTCTTCCTCGGCCTCTCGGCGCCGCGCGTGCTGAAGGGCGAATGGCTGCACAAGCTGGCGCCCCGGCCCTTGGTGCTGGCGCTGGCCAACCCCGACCCGGAGATCCTGCCGGAAGCCGTGCGCGCCGCCCGCCCCGACGCCATCGTCGCGACGGGCCGCACGGACTACCCGAACCAGGTGAATAACGTCCTCTGCTTCCCCTTCATCTTCCGCGGCGCGCTGGATGCCGGCGCCACCACCATCAACGAGGCGATGAAGGTGGCCGCCGTCGAGGCCATCGCGGCCCTCGCCCGCGTGGAAGCGAGCGAGGTGGTGGCCGCCGCCTATGGCGGCACGGCGCCCGTCTTCGGCCCGGAATACATCATCCCCAAACCCTTCGACCCGCGCCTGATCCTGGAGATCGCCCCGGCCGTGGCGAAGGCCGCCATGGAAAGCGGCGTGGCCCGCCGGCCCATCGCGGATTTCGACGCCTATCGCGCCGATCTCACCCGCTTCGTCTTCCGCTCCGGCAACCTGATGCGCCCGGTCCAGGAGCTGGCCCGCCGCCGCCCCGCCCGCATCGTCTTCGCCGAGGGCGAGGATGAGCGCACGCTGCGCGCCGTGCAGACCGTGCTGGACGAAGGCACGGCCGAGCCCATCCTGGTCGGCCGCACGCCGGTGATCGAGGCGAAGCTCAAGGCGCTCGGCCTGCGCATGGCGCTGGGGCAGTCCGTGCGCGTCCTGCACCCGGAGGAGCAGCCGGAGCTCTTCGCGCCCCTGATCGAGCTCTACCAGGCCAAGGTCTGCCGGCGCGGCATCACGCCGGCCGCCGCCGAGCGCCGCGTCGCCTCCCGCCCCACCGTCGCGGCCGGGCTGCTGCTGGAGGCCGGCCATGCCGATGCCGCCATCGTCGGCGGGCGTGGCGACTGGATGAGCGAATGGGAACATGCGCTCGGCATCATCGGCGCGCGCGGCGAGGTCAGCCGCGCCTATGCCTGCACCGCCGTCATCACGCAGAACGGCACGCTGTTCTTCGTGGACACGCATCTGCTGGTGGAGCCCTCCGCCGCGCAGATCGCGGAGATGACGCTGCTCGCCGCCGAGCAGGTGAGGGCTTTTGGCCTGACGCCCAAGGTGGCGCTGCTGAGCCACTCCAATTTCGGTGCCTCCGGCGCGCCCTCCGCCCGCAAGATGCGCGCTGCGCTGAAGCTGATCCACGCCGCCGCCCCCGAGCTGGAGGTGGATGGCGAGATGCATGCCGATGCCGCGCTGGTGCCGCTGATCCGCGCCCGCGCCGTGCCGGATTCGCCGCTGGAGGGCACGGCGAACCTGCTGGTCTTCCCCAATCTCGACGCCGCCAATATCGCCTTCAACCTGGTGAAGGCGGTGGCGGATGGCTTGCAGGTCGGGCCCATGCTGCTCGGCATGAACAAGCCCATCCATGTGCTGACGCCGAGTGTCACGGCGCGCGGCATTGCCAACCTGGCCGCGGTCGCCGGCAGCCAGGCGGGGCGCGGCTGAGGGCGGCTTGCCGCCCCCTTGTGGGGGCGGCGTCGCTGGCGGATATGGCACCTTGGTGCAGCCTTCGCCGCAGGAGTTGACCCCGCCATGGATTTCGGACGGATTTTCGGCGCCGTGCTGCACGGCGCCGCCCAGCCGCCCCGCCGCCGCGCGGGCCCCAGCCGCCGCGCCAGCGGCCCCTTCGGCCTGACCCAGACCGAGACGCGGCAGATCGGCCGCGCATTGGGCGCCCTGGCGGGCATCGCCGCCGATGCGCTGTCCAAATCGAGCGAGGCCCCCGCCCCGGCAAAGCCGCAGTCTGCCCCGGCCCCCTCGCGCCCCGCTCCGCCGGCCCGCCGCCTGCCAGAGGTCGCCCCCAAGGCGCCCCCTGCCCCGCCGGCAGCCTCCGCCGAGCATGCCGAGGCGCGGCTGATGCTGCGCGCCATGATCGCCGCCGCCCGCGCCGATGGCGTGGTGGACCGCGCGGAGCGCACCGCCATCGCCGCCCAGCTCGACGCCGCCGGCCTGAGCGCGGCCGAGCGCGACCAGGTCCTGGCCGATTTCGACGCGCCCGCGACGATCGAGCAGTTGTCGGATGCCGCGCGGGACCCCATTCTGCGCGCGCAATTATACGCGGCGGCCTTCGCGGCGGCGGGCGAGATCAGCGCCGGAGAACGCGCCTGGCTGGACCGCCTGGCGTTGGCCCTGAAGCTGCAGCCCGCGGCGCGCAAGGCCATTGAAGACAGATTGGGGGGATAATCCATGTTCACGCTCACCACCGCGCAGCAAAGGCTCCGCGACACCGCGCGGGAACTGGCGCAGGAGGCCTTCGCCCAATCCGCCGAGACGGATCGCAGCCAGCAATACCCCTGGGCCATGGTCGCGAAGATGACCGAGGCCGGCTTCATGGGCATGACCGTGCCGCGCGAATGGGGCGGCCCCAGGGAGTTTGGCGGTGCCTCCTACCTCGACGCCGTGCTGGTGGTGGAGGAGATGGCCAAGGGCTGCGCCGTCTGCGGCCGCATCGCGGTCGAGGCCAATATGGGCGCCATCGGCGCCATCATGGCTTATGGCACGCCGGCCCAGAAGCGCATCGCGGCCGATCTCGTGCTGGCCGGCGACAAGCCCGCCATCTGCATCACCGAGCCCGAGGCAGGCAGTGCGGCGGGCGAGATGACGACCACCGCGGTGAAGCGCGGCGACACCTGGGTGATCAACGGGGTGAAGCACTGGATCACCGGCGGCGGCGTCTCGAAGCTGCACCTGATCTTCGCCCGCGCGATCGAGAACGGCGTGGAGCAGGGCATCGGCGGCTTCCTCGTCGTCCGCAACGGCGCGAATGACCCGGCAAACCTGATCGTCCACAAGCGCATCCCCTCCATGGGCCTCTGCGGCATGCCGGAGGCGGAGCTGCATTTCCGCGATCTCGAAGTGCCCGATGCGATGGTTCTACGCGCGCCCGGCGGCTTCAAGCGCGGCTTCGGCAAGCTGATGGACGCCTATAACGGCCAGCGCGTCGGCGCCGCCACGGCGGCTCTCGGCATCGCCGCCGGCGCCTATGACCGCGCGCTGGATTTCGTGCAGTCCCGCCGGCAATTCGGCCGGCCCATCGCGGAGTTCCAGGGACTGGGCTGGATGCTGGCCGACATGTCCATCAAGCTCGAAGCCAGCCGCGCGCTGATCTGGCAGGCTGCCGCCAGCGCCGGCCCCAATGGCTTCCCGGACCGCCTCATGGCCGCCCGCGCCAAGGTGCTGGCCGCTGACAGCGCTGTCGAGGTCACCAACATGGCCCTGCAGCTCTGGGGTGCCGCCGGCTACTCGCGCGAGAACCCGATGGAGCGCGCGGTGCGCGATGCCCGCATGTTCCCCATCGCCGGCGGGACGGCGCAGATCCTGCGCAACCAGGTGGCCGAGCAGCTTCTCGGCCGCAAGCTGCCGCAGACGCGCGATGGCATGCTGCGCCTTGCCATGGATGAGGCGGCGAAGGTCGCCGCCGAATGAGGCCGCAACTCGATCAGCAGGTCACCTTCCTCTACGCCGAGAACCCCGAGGAGTGCTGGCGCTTCTATGAGGAGACGCTGGAACTGCCTTTGGTGCAGGACCAGGGCACGGTCCGCATCTACGGCATCGATGGCGGCCGCGCCTTCCTGGGCATCTGCAAGGCGCGGGCACCCCGCGCCTCGGGGAATCCGCGCGTGGTGGGCGGCGTCGTCTTCACGCTGGTGAGCCAGGATGTGGAGGGCTGGCACGCCTTCCTGACGGCGAAGGGCGTGACCCTGCCGATGGCCCCCGCCTATTCGGAGGCCTATCGCATCACGCATTTCTTCTTCAACGATCCGGCCGGCTACACCATCGAGGTCCAGCGCTTCGAACGGCCGGATTGGCCGGCCGTCTGATCAGCCGGGCGAGAGGCGGCGCAACAGGCTGATGAGTTGCGCGCGCTCGCGCTCGGAGAGTCCCGACATCAGCGCGTCATTGGCCTGGGTGCCGGCCTGCTGGCCGTCGCGCACCACGGCCTCGCCCTCGGGTGTCATGGTCAGCACGCGCATCCGGCGGTCCAGCGGGTCATTCGCGGTGCGCATGAAGCCACGCGCGATCAGGCGGCGCACCACGCCCTGGATTGTGGCGGAATCCATGCCCGCCAGCCGGCCCAGATGGTTCTGGGTGGCGCGGCCGAGCTGGGAGAGGCGCAGCAGTGTCGCGAATTGCGGGCCGGTCAGGCCAAGCCCCATCGCATGTTCCTGGAACATCGCCTGGTAACGCTGGTGCGCGAGGCGCAGCAGATGGCCGGCCGAGGAATCGAGGCAGTAATCCGGCCGCGCGGGTGTCACGCGTGCGATACGCGCCGGGCGCTCCGCAGGGCTGACGGATTCGAGGATTTCGCTCATTGTATTCCGGCTCTTGGTCTGCTTCGTTGCGCTGCCCGATCCGAAGAGTCAAGCGACGAAGAGCCAAAATTGGCCCATTGCGAAAAGGGGGCGCTTTCGTTAAGGGCGCTGTCATGCGGTCGCCCAAGCGACCCGCGCATGGGAGCGAAAAGATGACCGAATCAACGAATAACGGCCGTCGTGGCCTTTTGAAGGCCTCCGCCGTCGCGGCCGTGGGCACGGCTGTGCTTGCCACGCCCAATGTCAGCCGGGCGCAGACCGTGGTGATGCGCTTCCAGTCCACCTGGCCGCAGCGCGACATCTTCCACGAATTCGCCGGCGACTATGTCAGCCGCGTCAACGCCATGGCCGGTGGTCGGCTGCGCCTGGAGCTGCTGGCCGCAGGCGCCGTGGTCGGCGCCTTCCAGCTGATTGACGCCGTGCATGCCGGCACCTTGGATGGCGGCCATGGCGTCTCGGCCTACTGGTTCGGCCGCAACCGCGCCTTCAGCCTCTTCGGCACCACGCCGCCGTGGTTCGGCGATGCCAACCAGTTCCTCGGCTGGTTCTACTATGGCGGCGGCGAGGCCCTGTATCGCGAGTTGCAGCACGACATCCTGCGCATGAACGTGGTGGGCTTCCAGAGCGGCCCGATGCCGACGCAGCCGCTCGGCTGGTTCCGCAACCCGATCGAGCGGGCCGACCAGATCCGCGGCCTGCGCTACCGCACCGTGGGCCTCGCCACCGACGTGTTCCAGGAAATGGGCGCGGCCGTGGTGGCGTTGCCCGGCGGTGAGATCGTCCCTGCCCTGGAGCGCGGCGTCATTGACGCGGCGGAGTTCAACAACCCCTCCTCGGACCGAGTGCTGGGCTTCCCCGACGTGGCGAAGAACTACTACATTCAGTCCTACCATCAGGCGGTGGAGACCTTCGAGATCCTGTTCAACCGCCAGCGCTACGAAGGGCTTCCGGCCGAACTCCAGGCGCTGCTGCGCAGCTCCGCCGAGGCCGCCTCGGCCGACATGTCCTGGAAGCTGCAGGACCGCTACTCGCGTGACCTGCTCGCCATGTCGCAGACCCAGGGCGTGAATGTTCGCCCGACGCCGCGCCCCATCCTGGACGCGCAGCTCCAGGCCTGGGACCGTGTGATCGCCCGCCAGGAGGCCGACAACAGCAACCCGAATGCCGGGCCCTTCTTCAAGAAGGTCTGCGACAGCCAGCGTGACTGGTGCCGCCGCGTCGGCAATTTCATGCTGCGCTACAATGTCAGCCCGGTGGTGTCCTTCAACCATTTCTTCGCCCGCGGCTGACCAGCGGCACACACGCGACCCGGCCCGGCGAGCCCAGGCTCTCCGGGCCGGTTTTGTATCAGGGGAAAGCAGACATGACCGATAGTTTAGTCACAGGGGGGCTCGCGGGCCTTGTCGTTGCGGCCATTCTCATCGGTATTGCTTTCTCCACGAATGAATTGGTTAGCCGCACCCTTCTCGCGGTGGACAAGTTTTCTACCCTGATCGGCCAGACCTTTTCCTGGACCATCCTGCTGCTGACCGCGGCCATCACCTATGAGGTGTTTGCCCGGCGGTTCTTCGCGTCGCCGACCAATTGGGGCTACGACGTGCAGTACATGCTCTACGGCACGCTTTTCATGTTCGCAGGCGCCTATACGCTGAGCCGCAACGGCCATGTGCGGGGCGACTTCCTCTATCGCATGATGCCGGCGCGGCGGCAGGCGGCGCTGGACCTGCTGCTCTACATCCTGTTCTTCTTTCCCGCGATCTTCGCCTTCATGGTCGCCGGCTGGCACTTCTTCGAGCTGAG
>NZ_JAIEQY010000172.1 GCF_019747315.1 Roseococcus sp.
ACCGAGACGATCCGGGCCTCCGTGCATGAGGTGCAGTTCACGCTGGTGCTCTCGGTCGTGCTGGTGGTGGCCGTGATCTACCTGTTCCTGCGCACGGGGCGGGCGACGCTGGTCCCGGGCGTGGCGTTGCCGCTTTCCATCATCGGCACCTTCGGGGTGATGTGGCTCTGCGGCTTCTCGATGGACAACCTCTCGCTGATGGCGCTGACCATCGCCACCGGCTTCGTGGTGGATGACGCCATCGTGATGATCGAGAACATCGTCCGCCTCATCGAGGAGGGCGAGAAGCCGCTGGCCGCCGCCTATAAGGGTGCGAAGCAGATCGGCTTCACCATCGTCTCGCTCACCGTCTCGCTCATCGCGGTGTTCATCCCGCTGTTGTTCATGAGCGGCGTGGTAGGCCGCCTGTTTCAGGAATTCGCGCTGACGCTGACCATCGCGGTCATCGTCTCCATGTTCGTCTCGCTGACGCTGACGCCGATGATGACCGGGCGCCTGCTGCGCCCCGCGGGCCAGGACCAGCCCGGCTGGGCAGCGCGCGTGGCCGAGCGCGGCTTCGACTGGATGCGCGCTCACTACGCCCGCAGCCTGCGCTGGGTGCTGCGGCATGAGGGGCTGATGCTGCTGCTGACGGCGGCGACGCTGGCCGGCACGGTGGCACTCTATGTCGTCATGCCCAAGGGCTTCCTGCCGGCGCAGGATACCGGCCTGCTGGTCATCACCACCGAAGGCCCGGAGGACGCCTCCTTCGCGCGGCTCGTGGTCCTGCAACAGCAGGTCGCGGCCCTGGTGCGGCAGGACCCGGATGTGACGGGCGTCACCTCCATCGCCGGCGCCGGCACGGTGAATGCCGCGCAGAACACCGGGCGCATCACCGCCATCCTGCGGCCGCGGGCCGAGCGCAGCGCCTCGGCGCAGGAGATCGCGGCCCGGCTGACCCCGCGGCTGGAGAGCGTCGCGGGCGTCGAGACGCGCATCCAGGCGGTGCAGGACATCCAGATCGGCGCGCGCGTCACCAGCACGCAATTCCAGTACACGCTGACGGATTCCGACGCCGGGCGGCTGCGCGAATGGGCGCCGCGCCTGGTGGAGCGGCTGCGCGAGGCGCCGAGCCTGCGCCAGGTGAGCAGCGACCAGCGCGAGGGCGGTTTGCGCATCCATGTCGAGGTGGATCGCGACCGGGCCGCCCAGCTCGGCGTGACCATGCAGGCGGTGGATGACGTGCTGTATGACGCCTTCGGCCAGCGGCAGATTTCGACCATCTACGCGCAGAGCAACCAGTATCGCGTCGTCCTCGAAGCCTCGCCCGAGATGCGGGACGACCCCATGATGATCGGCCAGCTGCGCGTGCCGGGGGCCGCGAGCGGGCAGGGGGGCAGCACCGGCGCCACCCAGGTGACGGCGGGCTCCACCGTCGCCGCCACATCGGCCAGCGGCAGTGGCAATTACCAGGTGCCGCTTTCGGCCATCGCCACCATCACCTGGCGCTCGGGGCCGATGACCATCACCCGGCAGGACCAGTTCCCCGCCGTCACCATCGGCTTTGACCTCGCGCAAGGCATTTCGCTCAGCCAGGCCGTGACGGAGATCCGCGCGATCGAGGCGGCGCTTGGCCTGCCCGAGACGGTGACGGGCGAATTCTCGGGCGATGCGGCGGAATTCACCGCCTCGCTCTCCAGCCAGCCCTGGTTGATCCTGGCGGCGGTGGTGGTGATCTATCTCGTGCTCGGCATGCTCTATGAGAGCGTGGTTCATCCCATCACCATCCTCTCCACCCTCCCTTCGGCCGGCATCGGCGCGCTGCTGGCGCTCTGGGCCTTCGGGCTTGATCTTTCGGTGGTGGGGCTGATCGGCATCGTGCTGCTGATGGGCATCGTGAAGAAGAACGCGATCATGATGATCGACTTCGCGCTGGACGCGCAGCGCGAACACGGCCGCCGCCCGGAGGAGGCGATCTACGAGGCCTGCATCATGCGCTTCCGACCCATCATGATGACCACCTTGGCGGCGCTGCTGGGCGCCGTGCCGCTGGTGCTGGGCTCTGGCCCCGGCAGCGAGCTGCGACTGCCGCTGGGCGTTTCCGTCATCGGCGGGCTCCTGCTGAGCCAGGTGATCACCCTCTACACCACGCCCGTGATCTACCTGGCGCTGGAGCGGTTGCGCCTGCGCATCGCGGGGCCCGCGCCCCAGCCGGCCGAATGACGTGAACATCTCCGAGCCCTTCATCCGCCGCCCCATCGCCACCGCGATGCTGGCGGTCGGGCTCGCCTTTGCCGGGATCGCCGCCTATTTCGGCCTGCCCATCGCGCCGCTGCCCCGCGTGGACATCCCGACCATCGTGGTCAGCGCGAGCCAGCCGGGGGCCGATCCCGCGATCATGGCCGCCTCGGTCGCCGCACCCCTGGAACGCCGGCTTGGCGCCATTGCCGGCGTGTCCGAGATGACGTCCACCTCCTCGCTCGGCAGCACCTCGGTGGTCGTGCAGTTCGACCTCAACCGGCGTGTGGCGGATGCGGCGAAGGATGTGATGGCGGCGATCAACGCGGCCGGCACCGACCTGCCCGCCGGGCTGCCCAACCCGCCCAGCTTCCGCAAGGCCAACCCGGCCGATGCGCCCGTCCTGATCCTCGCCGTGACCTCGGACACGCTGTCGCCCGGCGCGGTCTATGACGCGGTGGACAGCATCGTCTCGCCGCGCATCGCCCGCGTGCAAGGCGTGGCGCAGGTGCTGGTGACGGGCGCGGAACAGCCGGCCGTGCGGGTGCAGGTGAACCCCGAGGCCGCCGCCGCCGCCGGCATCGGCTTCGAGGATATCCGGCGCACCATCACCGCTGCCAACATCACTCAGCCCACCGGCCTCTTCGACGGCGCCGAGCAGGCCGGCGCCATCTCGGTGAATGACCGGATCGAGCGTCCGGAGGACTACGCCAATCTGATCCTGCGCGCCTCGAACGGCGCCATCCTGCGGTTGTCCTCCATCGCGAAGGTCGAGCTGGGTGTGCGGGACCGGCGGCAGGGCGGCACCTATAATGGCCGCCCCGCCGTCATCATGGTGATCTTCAAGCAGCCCGACGCCAATGTGATCGAGGTGGTGGACGGCATCCAGGCGCTGCTGCCCGATCTGCAGCGCTGGATTCCCGCCGGCGTGAATGTCCACACCATCCGGGACCGGTCCGAGACCATCCGCGCCAGCGTGCTGGAGGTGCAGCACACGCTGGTGATTTCCATCCTGCTGGTCGTGCTGGTGGTGGCGGTGTTCCTGCGCCAGCGCGCGGCCGTTATCGCGGCGGCCATCACCGTGCCGCTCTCGCTGCTCGGCACGCTCGCGGTGATGTGGCTGATCGGCTATTCGCTGGACAACCTCTCCCTCATGGCACTGACGATCTCGGTCGGCTTCGTGGTCGATGATGCGATCGTGATGATCGAGAACATGTCCCGCCTCAGGGCCAAGGGCATGGCGGCGCTGCCGGCCGCGATCGAGGGCGCCCGGCGCATCGGCTTCACCGTGATCTCCATCACGGTCTCGCTCATCGCGGTCTTCATTCCGCTCCTGTTCATGCCGGGCATCGTGGGAAGGCTGTTCCGGGAATTCTCGGTGACGCTGGCCATCGCCGTCGCCTTCTCGGCCGTCATTTCGCTCACCATCACGCCGATGATCGCGGCCCGCCTCGCGCCCGCGGTGGAGCGCCCGCCCGGCTGGTTCGGGCGGTGGTTCGAGCGTGGGATGGAGGCGCTGATCGGCGGCTACATCCGCAGCCTCAAGGTGGCGCTGCGCTTCCGCGCACTGATGCTGCTCTTCACCATCAGTCTCGTCGGCGTGACGGTCTGGCTCTACATCATCATCCCCAAGGACTTTTTCCCTCAGCAGGATACCGGGTTGATCGCCGGCGCCGTGCAGGCCTCGCCGGACACGTCCTTCCAGAGCATGATGGTGATCCAGCAGCGCGCCGCCGAAATCATCCTGCGGGATCCGGCCGTTGCCTCGCTCGGCGTCTCCATCGGCGGGGGCGGCGGCAATTCCGGCAGCTCGGCGCGGATGTTCATCTCGCTCAAGCCGCTGGCGGAGCGGCCAGGCGTCAGCGCCAATGACGTGATCAACCGGCTGCGAGGGCCGCTGGGGCGCCTGCCGGGCGCGCAGACCTTCATGCGCGCGGTGCAGGACATCAATGTGGGCGGCCGCGCCGGCAATGCGCAGTTCCAGTATGTGCTGCTCTCGCCCAACCTCGATGAGTTGCAGAGCTGGGCCGAGACGCTGGTGCGGCAATTGCGCAGCCTCCCGCAACTGGCCGATGTCTCCTCCAACCAGGAACGCGCGGGCCTTGTCTCCCGCCTCGTGGTGGATCGCGATGCGGCGACGCGGCTCGGCGTCAGCGTGCAGGCCGTGGGCCAGGCGCTGAACAACGCCTTCGCGCAGCGCCAGGTCAGCGTGATCTACCGCGCCCGCAACCAGTATCGCGTCATCATGGAGGTGGACCCGAGCCTGACGGAGGATCCCCGCCAGCTGGAACGGATCTATGTGCCGGGCCGCGGCGGCGTGCAGGTTCCCATCGGCGCGCTGGCGCGGCTGGAACGCGCCAGCGCGCCGCTTTCCATCACGCATCAGGGGCAGTTCCCTGCCGCCACCATCACCTTCAACCTGCAACCCGGCATCGCGCTCGGCGAGGCTTCGGTCCTGATCGAGCAGGCGCAGCGGGACATCCACATGCCGCCCTCGGTGCGCGGCGAATTTGCCGGCAATGCGCGCGTGTTCCAGTCTTTCCAGACCGGGCAGACGGTGCTGATCCTGGCCGCGCTGCTGAGCATCTACCTGGTGCTGGGCATTCTCTATGAGAGCCTGATCCATCCGCTGACCATCATCTCCACCCTGCCGACGGCCGGCATCGGCGCGCTGGTGGCGCTGATGGTGACGAACACGCCCTTCACGGTGATCGCGCTGATCGGCGTGATCCTTCTCATGGGCATCGTGAAGAAGAACGCCATCATGCTGGTGGATTTCGCCCTCGAGCATGAGCGCGAAGGCGGGGAGCCGGGCGAGCAGGCCATCCTCGAAGCCTGTCGCGAACGCTTCCGGCCGATCCTGATGACGACCTTGGCCGCGCTGTTCGGCGCCATTCCCTTGGCACTCGCCACCGGGCCGGGCAGTGAGCTGCGCCAGCCGCTCGGCATCGCGATCATCGGCGGCATGCTGCTCTCGCAGTTGCTGACGCTCTACACCACGCCCGTGGTGTACCTCGCGCTGGAGCGCCTGGCAGGCGGCGGCCGCGCGAAGCTGGCGCCGATGGCCGCGGAATAGGGCGTGCTGGCGCGGCGGCGCCGCGGAGCGGTCGGAGACCGCGACCCATTCACGGGCGGCGTCGAGAAGCCCCCCGGAACAGGGCCACCGCGCTTGCTCCTGTTGACCCTTGCGGGGAGCGGGGCATCAGTTGGCCCCTGATGTCTTCATGCGAACACACAATTTCCATTCTGCTTGCCCGTGGCGGAACCGGCATGATAGCCCGGACGTTACCTAAGCTGGAGCTTGGCACAGAGCGGCGAGGCGGAGGTTTGCATGGAGTTCCTTGACGGGCCGAACCCGGCGCGGCCACCTTTGCTCGATCCCGCTGCGCGCGGAGGTGACATGGGCGCCCGGATCGAGGCGCATGACTGGGCGGCGACGCCCCTTGGCCCGCGCGAAGCCTGGCCCGTCGCCCTGCGGACAACGGTGCGCACCATGCTGGGTTCGCGCTACGCGATGTGGATGGCCTGGGGCCCCGAACTGACCTTCCTTTGCAATGATGCGTATCTGCCCACCGTCGGGATCAAGCGGGACTGGGTGTTGGGCGCGCGTTCGGACAAGGTCTGGGAAGAGATCTGGCCCGATATCGGCCCGCGTATCCAGCGCGTCCTGTCCACCGGCGAAGCGACCTGGGACGAGGGCCTGCTGCTGTTCCTGGAGCGCTCCGGCTTTCCGGAGGAGACCTACCACACCTTCTCCTACAGCCCCCTGGCGGATGATGAAGGCCATGTCGCCGGCATGCTCTGCGTGGTGACGGAGGAGACCGAGCGGGTTCTGGGCGAGCGTCGGCTGCGTGTGCTGGGCGAGCTCGGTGCAAGGGCGAAGGAAGCGCGCAATGCCGAGGACGCTTGCGCCCGGGCCGCCGAAACCTTGGCGACCTCGCCGGCGGATGTGCCTTTCTCGCTGGTGTATCTCATGGATGAGGCGCGGTGCTGCGTGAGGCTGGCCGCCCATGCCGGCCTTCCGCTGCACCATCCGGCCGCGCCTGCGGAAATCCAGCCTGGATCGGAAAGCGATGTGTGGTCACTGGACGTGGTGTCCCGCGCGGCCACCGCGGTCCAGGTCGAGCTTGGCAGCCTGCCGCCCTTGCCGGGCGGGCCCTGGGGGGACACGGCGTCCCTCGCACTTGTCCTGCCGATCGCTGCACCCGGGCAGCATGCACCGGCCGGCTTCCTGGTCTGCGGCGTGAACCCACGGCGCCCGCTGGACGGCGCCTATCAGTCTTTCTTCGAGCTGGCGGCCGGGCATATCGGGACCGCGGTCGCCAATGTCCGGGCCTATGAGGCGGAACGGCGGCGTGCAGAGGCGCTGGCCGAGCTCGATCGCTCCAAGACCGCCTTCTTTTCCAATGTCAGCCATGAGTTCCGTACACCCTTGACGCTCATGCTGGGGCCGCTGGAAGAACTGCTCCATGCCTCGCTGAGACAGGGTGAGCAGGAGCTGGTCCAGGCAGCGCATCGCAACGGCCTCAGGCTGCTCCGGCTCGTCAATACGCTGCTGGATTTTTCCCGCGTCGAGGCAGGGCGTGCGCAGGCACACTTCACACCCACCGATCTCGCCACCGTCACAGCCGATCTGGCGAGCGCCTTCCGCTCGGCCATCGAAAGGGCCGGCCTCCGGCTGGAGGTGGATTGCCCCCCTCTGGAGGAGGCCGTGCATGTGGACCGCGAGATGTGGGAGAAGATTGTCCTCAACCTCCTGTCGAACGCCTTCAAGTTCACCTTTTCCGGGTCGATCTCGGTCTCCCTGCGCGCGGCGGGGGACAGCGTGCGGCTCATCGTGCGGGATACTGGCACGGGCATCCCCGCGGCCGAGTTGCCGCGGCTCTTCGATCGCTTTCACCGCGTCGAGGGCGCCGCCGGACGCACGCATGAGGGCAGCGGAATCGGTCTTGCGCTGATCCAGGAATTGGTGCGGCTGCACGGTGGAGAGGTGTCGGTCGAAAGCGAAGTCGGCCGCGGGAGCAGCTTCACCGTGCAGGTCCCGCGCGGCACGGCCCATCTTCCCGTCGAATTGCTGTCCACGGCCCCTGCCAGGAAGCCGGGCGATTCCACCGCCACCCGCGCCGAGGCGTTTGTGGGGGAGGCGTTGCGTTGGCTGCCTGATTCCGGATCGGCCGGCGCGGAGGGATGGCCCGGCGGCCTCCTGACAGAGGCCATGCCTGACACGCCGCAGGCGGCGGGCGCGCATGTGCTTGTGGTCGACGACAACGCCGATATGCGCGAATACCTCCGGCGGCTCCTCACGGCGGCCGGCTATCGGGTCGAGACCGCGCAAGACGGGGAGGCGGGGCTGGCGGCGGCACAAGCCCACCCGCCAAATCTCGTCCTCTCGGACATCATGATGCCGCGTCTGGATGGCTTCGGGTTGCTGCGCGCGCTCCGGGCCAACCCGCTCACGCGCGAAGCGCCGGTGCTGCTGCTCTCGGCGCGCGCGGGCGAGGAGGCAGAGGTCGAGGGCCTTGACGCCGGTGCCGATGATTACCTGGTCAAGCCGTTTTCCGCGCGGGAATTGCTGGCGCGCGTCGGTGCCAACCTGCGCCTCGCGCGGTTCCGCCGCGAAGCGGCCGAGGCCGTGCTGGCCAGCGAAACGCGCTGGCAGGATCTCTTTGATCGCATGCAGGAAGGCTGCTTCATCGGTGAATTGATCTACGATGCGCAGGGGCGGGCCGTGGATTTTCGCCATGTCCAGGTCAACGCCGCGGTGGAGCGCCTGACCGGCATTCCCATGGATCGCCTGGTCGGGAAGGTGGGCTCCGAAGCGCTTCCTGGCATGGACCCCTTCTGGCTGGACACCTACGCCCGCGTCGTCGAGACCGGGACGCCGGAGCATGTCGAGCATGAATCGATCCCGCTCGGCCGGTGGTATGAGCTCTCCGCCTATCGAGTCGGTCCGGGCCGCTTTGGCGCCATGTTCCTCGACGTCACCGCACGTCGGGTCGCCAGCGAGCGCCAGGCCCTGCTCGCCCGCGAAGTGGACCACCGTGCTAAGAACGCCCTGGCCGTGGTGCAAAGCGTGATGCGCCTGACAAGCGCCGCGGACGCCCAGGAATATGCCCGCGCGGTCCAGGGCCGCGTTGCCGCGCTCGCCCGCGCCCACACGCTCCTCGCCGAGGATCGCTGGCGTGGCGCGGATCTTCGCACTGTTGTCGAAGAAGAACTCTCGCCCCACTGCGACGAGGAGTGCTTCGTCATCTCGGGCCCGGCGCTCCGCCTGCAGCCGGAGGCCATTCAGCCGCTATCCATGGTGCTGCACGAGCTGGCGACGAACGCGATCAAGTATGGCGCCCTCTCGATTCCGGAAGGGCGCGTTGAGGTCTCCTGGCGGCAGGATGTGGCTGGAGGCGGCCTGCGGATCCGTTGGAAGGAGCGGCACGGGCCGCCCATCCTCGTTCCGCCGAGCCACCGGGGCTTCGGTTCGACACTGATCGAAGCGACGGCAAGCGGACAGCTTGGCGGCCAGGCGACCATGTCCTGGGCGAAGGATGGGCTGTGCTGCGAGGTGACGATAGCCCCCGATCGGATCGGGGGTGCAGAGCGGGGCGGGGGTGCAGAGCGGGGCGCCGAGGGGAGTGCGGAGCCCCTGCGGGGGGGTAGGTTCGATGCCGTCGCAGGGCCTGCTCCCACCGCATCGGCGCTGGCGAAGGGGGAGCTGCATGGCCGCGCCGTGCTGGTGGTGGAGGATGAGGCGATCATCGCCATCGAGATGGCGCGGACCATTGCCGCCTTCGGCTGCGACGTCATCGGGCCCGCCATGGAACTGAATGAAGCCATTCGCCTGGCCTCCGTGGAGGCGCAGCGCCTT
The DNA here is from genome assembly GCF_019747315.1 of Roseococcus sp. Lineage (GTDB taxonomy): Bacteria > Pseudomonadota > Alphaproteobacteria > Acetobacterales > Acetobacteraceae > Roseococcus. Next base: position 9,080 of record NZ_JAIEQY010000172.1, read on the forward strand.
GCCGCGGCCGTGCTGGACGTCAACCTGCGTGGCAAGCCCTCATTCCCGGTCGCGGATATCCTCCGGGCGCGAGGTGTGCCGGTCATCTGGGTGACGGGCTACGGACACCTGCCGCCGGCCTACGATGCCGGCCCTGATGCGGTGATCTTGCAGAAACCCGTCGGTGACGCCGAGTTGAAGTCCGGGCTCAAGCGCGCCGTATCAGGGACAAGAGGGGAAAATCCCGCCAAAGGCACCGGGGTGAGCGATGGGCTGCGTTTCGATGGCCCGTCACCCCCTGCGCCGATACCCCGCGCGCGATAGGCCAGCGCCCCGCGGCGTCATGGTGGCCGGGAAATCCTGGCCAGGGCGGCACGCAGGCGCAGGGTCGCAATCCGCCCCAGCGGCAAGGGCGCCTCCAGCCCCTCCAGCACCACCTGGTTCTGGTCCCGCCCGCGCGACGTCACATGCCGCACCCGTTCGAGATTGAGAATCATCGAGCGGCCAATCCGCGCGAAGGGCGGATTCGGCAAGTTCGCCTCGAACTGGGTGAGCGTGCGCAGCATCAGCAGGCTCGGCTGGCCCACGAGGTGGATGCGGGTGAAATCTCCCTCCGCGCAGAGGGCCGCCAGCTCGGCGGGTGCCGTCACCACGGTGCGGCTGGGCGTGCGCAAGGTGAGGGCGCGGCGCAACGGCCCCGCGGCGGCCATGCGCGCCAGGCTCTCGGCCAGTCGTTCCGGTTGGACCGGCTTCAGCAGGTAATCCAGCGCGGCCACGGCGAAGGCATCGACCGCATGCCGGGCATGGGCGGTCACGAAGATGATGCGCGGCTGCGGCTCCAGCTGCGCCAGCAGGTCGAAGCCATTGCCGCCGCCCAGCTCGATGTCGAGGAACACAAGCTCGGGCTGGGCGTCGCGGATGATCTCCATCGCCGTCGGCAGGCTGTCCGCCGTGCCGACCACGGTGACCTCGGCATGCGCGGCGAGCAGCCTGCGCATGGCGCGGATGGCCAGCGGCTCGTCATCCACGATCACGACGCGGAGCAAGGCTCGCCCTCAAGCCGCAATTGCGCGGTCACCATGCCATCCAGCGCGCGCAGGTCGAAGCTGTGCCGCCCCGGGTAATGCAGCGCAAGCCGGCTGCGGATATTCGCAAGCCCCACGCCCGTGCGGCCCTCGCCTTCCAGGGGGAGCGCGCCGGGATTGCTCACCAGCACCTCCAGCACATCGCCCACCCGCAGGATGGCGATGCGCACCTCCAGCACCGGGTCGCGCCGTCCGTGCTTGATGGCATTCTCGACCAGGGGCTGCAGCAGCAGGCTGGGCAGGTGTTGCGCCGCGGCCTCGGGCGCCACGTCGAGATGCAGCTTCAGCCGGTCACCGAACCTAGCCTGCTGCACCCTGAGATAGGCGGAGAGGGCCTCGGCCTCGGCCGCCACCGTCGCGACCGGCGCTTCGATCCCGGCGAGGGAATGGCGCAGAAAAAGCGAGAGGTTGCGCAGCATCCCCAGCGCGGCGTCCGGGTTTTCGGGGATTTCTTCGCCGATGCCGTTCAGGGCGTTGAACAGGAAATGCGGGTCGATCTGCAGGCGCAGCCGCTCCAGCTCCGCGCGCAGCGCCTGGGCTTCCGCCTTTGCCGCGCGCTCCCGCTCGGCCTGGCGGGCGATTTCGCTGCGAGTCCAGAAGCAGATCACGCTCCAGATCACGAAGATCAGGAAGTAGTAGATCAGCGCGGTCAACATGCCGCGCGGGGCGGCGCGCGGGTCGAAATCCAGCGCGAAGAAGCCGCGCAACAGATGGGCGGCAGCGGTGACGATCACGGCCGCCACGAGGCTCAGGCCGACGATGCGCGGCAGGATGCGCGGCGTGATCCGGGGCGCGACCGGGCCGTGGTTGAACAGGGCCAGCAGGGCCATGGCCAGGCCCAGCATCACGGGCTCGAGCAGCAAGGCGACGCCGAGCGCCACGCCGAGGCTGCCATAGACGCTGACATGCGCCGTTACGTCCACCAGGACGAAGACCACAAGTGCCGCGGCCTGCAAACGCCGCAGTCCGGGCAGCGCATCCGCCAAACGGGGCTGCCCTGCCCGATCCATCATCAAGCCCCCTCTCACGCCATTTGGGTTCACCGCCCAGGGCGCGGGCGGCGCGGCCTTCGGAACTAGCGGCAGCGCATCCCAGCGGCAAGCGCCGCCCCGTCGCGCCCGCACCGCCAAGCTCGCCGAGTTTACGGCCCGCTTCGCCGATTGGCGCGCCGTGACGCGATGAGGCCGCGATATCAGCGACTCGCGTTTCTTTTCCGACCAGGAGTCATGAACTTGTCCGACGCTTCCGCCCCCGGGCGCATCATCGCCATCAGCACCTCCGGCGCCGACATCACCGGCTTCAACCCGGCGCGCGACAAGCTCGATTTCGGGGGAGTGTCGGTGCACAACTTCATCGTGGTGGATACGCCGACCGGCGTGGGCTTCATGGACCCCTGGTCGGGCGAAACCATCATCATCCAGGGCGTCTCGCTCGGGCAGCTGACGATCGACAGCTTCACCCCCATCGAGAATGACCACCTGCGCCAATGCCTGAGCGGCGCGCTGGCCTGGGAGCAGGGCATCACCCAGCGCCCCAACACCGTCTACGCGCGCTCGCATGAACTGGGCCAGGTGGACCGCGTCGCCTTCAACCCGGCGACCGATGTGGTGGATTTCCGCTTCTATGGCTCGCGCGAGCAGATCTCGATGACCGATGGCGCGGAGGGCGTGATCATCGCCAATGCCGGCACCGGCCAGGCGCTGGTCCTGCTGGGCGTGACCAAGGCGCAGCTGACGATACAGAACTTCCTGTTCTACCCCGCCGAGGTGCGGGAGGACCGGGTGCATCTGCAACTCGGCTTCGGGCCGGTGCCGGACAGCCAGGTCTTGCCGCAGGGCGTGCCCATCGCCGGCACCACGGCCTGGCCCACCAGTGCCGGCCCCGGCGCCCCGCCCGCCGGCAGCGCGGGCGTGACCCATGTGATCGACTGGCAACACGGCGTGAACAGCCGGATCGAGTTTGATCCGGCCGCGGACAGGCTGGATTTCGACTGGTTCAAGGCGTCGGAGATCACGCTGTCAGAGGCGAATGGCTCGGCCGTCATCACCATCGTGGGCAACCGCCAGACCTACACGCTGACGGGTGTGGGCCTCGGTGAATTGACCATGAGCAACATCGTGGCGCGCGATCCCGCGCTGCGGGCCGAGTGGCAGGCGACCCTCGATGCGGCGCCCAAGCCGCCCTCGGTCTCCATCAGCGACGCGCAGCTGACGGAGGGTGATGCAGGCAGCGCGCAGATGGTCTTCACGGTGACCCTCTCCGCCGCTGCCGCCACCCCCGTCACCGTCAGCTATTCCACCCTGAACGGCACGGCCCGATCAGGCGAGGATTTCACCGCGAGCGTGGGGAATGTCACCTTCGCCCCGGGTGAGACGCGCAAGAGCGTGAGCGTGCCGGTGCTGGGCGACCGCGTGGTGGAACTGCGCGAATCCTTCACCATCCAGCTCTCCGACGCGCGGGGCGCGCGGATCCTGGATGGCAGCGCCACCGGCACGATCACCGACAATGACGTGGACCCATCCCCCGCCACGCCGCCCAGCATTTCCATCACCGATTACGTGACCACCGAGGGCGACGCCGACCTGACCCACATGCGCGTGGTGCTGACCCTCTCCAAGGCGTCCAGCGAACCGGTCACGGTTCGCTACACGAGCGAGGACATCACGGCAGTCGGCGATGTGGATTACGAGGTGCTTTCGGGCATCGTCACCTTCGCGCCGGGCGAGACGCGGCAGACCATCCATGCCCACATCAATGGCGACAGGGTGGTCGAGGCGACCGAGACCTACCGCATTCGCCTCTCGGCGCCGACCAACGCGACCATCGCGGATGGCGTCGGCATCGTGACCATCACCAATGACGACACGGTGGCGCTGCCGTCGCTCTCCATCGCCGATGCGAGCATTGTGGAAGGGAATTCCGGCACGAAGCAGATGACCCTGACGGTGACGCTCTCGGCGCCCGCCACCGGCCCCGTCACGGTGGGCTATGCCACCACCAATGGCACCGCCACCGCGGGCACCGACTACACGGCCAAGAGTGGCACGCTGAGCTTCGCGGCGGGCGAGACCTCCAAGACCTTCCAGGTCGCCATCGCGGGAGATGCAACGAGCGAGGCGAATGAAAGCTTCAAGATCAACCTGAGCAACCCCGCCGGCGCGGTCATCGCGGATGGCGAGGCCATCGCGACCATCACCAATGACGACGCCGCCCCCCTGCCGACGCTCTCGATCGCCGATGCGAGCATTGCCGAGGGCAATGCCGGCACCAAGCTGCTCAACCTCACGGTGACGCTGTCCAGGCCGGCCGCCGGCGCGGTCACGGTCGGCTATGCCACGGCCGATGACACGGCCCGCGCGGGTTCCGACTACACGGCCAAGAGCGGCACGCTGAGCTTCGCGGCGGGCGAGACCTCCAAGACCATCCAGGTCGTGGTGCGGGGTGACACGCTGGTCGAGGGCAATGAGGCCTTCGGCGTGCGGCTCACCAGCCCAACGGGCGCCACCATCGCCGATGGCGCTGCGGTCGCCACCATCACCAATGATGACGCGGCGGCGCCCTCGGCCGGTGGCGGGCTGGAATACGCCATCTCCAGCAATTGGGGCGCGGGCTTCACCGCCGCGATGACGGTCGAGGCCGGGGCCCGTGCGCTGAATGGCTGGACGGCGCAATTCCGTGCGCCTTTCACCATCACCAACATCTGGAATGCCGAGATCGTCAGCCACGTCGGCGATCTCTATTTGATCCGCAACCTGAGCTACAATGCGCGCGTGCCGGCCGGGGGTGAGACCAGCTTCGGCTTCCAGGCCTCGGGCGGGCCGGCGGCATCGGTCACCGGCCTCGTGCTGAACGGCGCACCGGTCCAGACCACGCCGAGCCTGGCCGTGGCCGATGCCTCCATCAGCGAGGGCGCCAGCGGCAGCGCGACCATGAGCTTCGCCGTGACGCTCTCGGCGCCGTCCAGCACGCCGGTCACGGTCAACTTCGCCACCTCCAACGGCACGGCGATGGCGGGCTCGGACTACACGGCCAGGAGCGGCAACCTGACCTTCGCCGCGGGCGAGACCTCCAAGATCGTGCAGGTCGCCGTCACGGGGGATCGGGTGGTGGAGGCGAATGAGAGCTTCAACCTCACCCTCTCCGGCGCCTCGGGCGCCAGCATCCGCGACGGCCAGGCGGTGGGCACCATCGTCAATGACGACGCGGGCGCGGTGCCGCCGCGTGTCTCCGTTGGTGCGGCCTCGGTGGCCGAGGGTGCGAGCGGCACGGCCAATCTGGTCTTCACCGTTTCGCTCTCGGCGCCCGCCGCCGGTCCGGTGACGGTGAACTACGCGACCGCCAATGGCACGGCGACCGCCGGCACCGACTATACGGCCACCAGCGGCACGCTCAGCTTCGCGGCCGGCGAGACCACAAAGAGCGTCACGGTGGCGGTGCGCGGCGACAGGGTGGTGGAAGCGAATGAAACGCTGAGTCTCACGCTCTCCGCGCCTTCGGGCGCCACCATCGGGACCGGCACGGGCACCGGCACCATCCGCAATGACGACCTGCCCACGATCAGCATCCGGGACGCCTCGATCCAGGAGGGGAACCCGTCCGCGGGCGGCGGCTGGCTCAGCACGCTGGGCAACCAGATCGTGGATGGGGCAGGACGCAGCGTGCAGATCGCAGGGGTGAACTGGTTCGGCTTCGAGGGCGACAACATGTCGCCCAACGGGCTCTGGACGCGCGGCTACAAGGAGATGATGCAGCAGATGGTGGAGCTGGACTTCAACACCATCCGCCTGCCCTTCTCCAGCGAGATGCTGCACTCCACCGGCGTGGCGCGCGGCATCGACTACAGCCAGAATGCCGATCTGCGTGGCCTGACGCCGCTGCAGGTGATGGACAAGATCCTCGCCTATGCGCAGGAGATCGGTCTCAAGGTCATCCTCGACCACCACCGCAGCGACGCGGGCGCCGGCACCTCGCCCAACGGGCTCTGGTATGACACGACATACACCGAGGCCGCCTGGGTGGATGACTGGGAGATGCTGGCCCAGCGCTACGCCGACAACACCGCCGTGATCGGCGCCGACCTGCACAATGAGCCGCATGCCGGCACCTGGGGCGGCGGCGGCGCCAAGGATTGGGCGGCGGCGGCGGAGCTGGCCGGCAATGCCATCGGCGCGGTCAATCCGAACTGGCTCATCTTCGTCGAGGGTGTCGGCTCCTATCAGGGGAACAACTACTGGTGGGGCGGCAACCTGATGGGCGTGCGGGACCGGCCGATCGAGCTCGATGTGCCCAACAAGCTGGTCTATTCGCCGCATGACTACCCGAACTCGGTCTATGAACAGCCCTGGTTCAAGGGGGCTGATTTTCCCGCCAACCTGCCGGCCAAGTTCGACCAGATGTGGGGCTACATCTTCAAGGAAGGCATCGCGCCGATCTACCTTGGCGAATTCGGCACCAAGCTGACTGACCCGAAGGACGCGCCCTGGTTCGAAGCCATCACCTCCTACCTTTCGGGTGATTTCGACAACAATGGCACGAATGACCTGGCCGCCGGCCAGCAGGGCATCAGCTGGACCTTCTGGTCCTGGAACCCGAATTCCGGCGATACCGGCGGCATCCTGAAGGATGACTGGCGCTCGGTGAACGAGGAGAAGATGGCCTATCTCCGGCCCATCACATTCGACATGCCCGAAGGCGGCGGCGGCACGGCGCAGGCCAGCTTCGAGGTCAGCCTCTCGGCGCCGGCGACCGAGGCCGTCTCGGTCGCCTGGCGGACCGTCGCGGGCACGGCGGATGCCGCCGACTTCACCGCGGCCCAGGGCAGCGTCACCTTCGCGGTGGGCGAGCAGACCAAGCTGATCCGCATCGCCATCGCGAGCGATGCGGTGGATGAGGCGAATCAGGGCTTTACCATCCAGCTCAGCAATCCCGTGGGTGCGAGCATCCTGCGCGGCACGGCGCAGGGCACCATCATCGATGACGATCCTGCGGGCGGAAGCGCCGCCGTCACGCTGCGCGGCACCGCGCTTGGGGATCGCCTGGCGGGCGGCACGGCGGCGGATGCCATCTTCGGCCTGGGCGGCAGCGATATCCTGACCGGCGGCGGCGGCGCGGATCGCTTCCACTTCACGCCCGGCGAGGCGGGAAGCGACACCATCACCGACTTCAACGCCCTGGATGGCGGCGCGGCGGAGGGCGATCGCATCGTGATCGACGCCCCGGCGCTGGGCCGTTTCGCCTATCGCGGCGACGCTGCCTTCACCGGCGGCAATGACAACAGCGAAGCGCGCATCCTGGGCGACAAGCTGCTGATCGACGCGAATGGCGATGGGGTGGCCGATGTCACGGTGACGCTGACAGGCCTCGTCTCCGCGCGGCAGGTGACGGAGAGCGACTTTCTCTTCAGCTGAACCCGCCCAACCCGGAAGCGCGCTCTATCCCCATGCAAGCCCGAACACCCGCGCGGGTTTGTCCCGCACCAGCCGCCGCAGCTCCTGCTCCGCGAATCCCTCCGCGAGCAGCATCAGCAGGAACTCCCTCAGCGCCTCGACCGGTGGCGGCACCTGGCCAAGCCCCGCCTCGGAGGAGAGCACGGCGCGCAGACCGGCGGCGCGGAGATGGTGCAGGGGCCGCGCCGCTGCGCACCTGACCCGCATGTGGCTTGAGCAGCCTCACCAGCGCGCGCAACAGCGAGGACCGGCCCGCAGGAGCGGGTCATTCCTCTCCCTGGCTGGACCCTGCCGGGCGTGATCGGCCTGTTCGCCGCGACCATCCTGCTCAAGGCGCCAGCCTTGCTGCCGGGGCGCCATGCAGCTGGTCTCCCCCCTGGCCGCGGCCGTCTAGAGCATCATCCGTTCAAACGGAATCGTTTGGACGGATAAAGATGCTCGGAAAACAATAGGCTAGAGCTTGTGAAGTGAGCCCTTGCGAACGAAACATGCTCTAGCCGCGCCCGTCTAGCCGCGCCCGTCTAGCC
>NZ_JAIEQY010000210.1 GCF_019747315.1 Roseococcus sp.
AGCGCCAACCACGCATCCCAATCCAGATAGACATAATACCATCTGCACAACAGATTTAATTGTGAAACAACTTGGCCGTTCCAACCAGAGACTGGCTGGAGCGACCTACCCATCGTTTAAGATGGATGCGGATTCGACCGCGAAGGACAATGACCTTAGCATATCGTGCCAGATCGTCAAGTTCTTCGTGGGCGGAACCCTCACCACCAAGGTCTCCCTCGGCGGTGACGGATATCTAGGGGAGCGACGCGGAACTGTAAAGCGCCTCTTCGCCCCTTTCGCGCATAGGCCCCATGCGCGCCGCGCGACTTGCGCGACTCGCCTGGACCTTTCGGTGCGTCAGCTGTCGGCCCGGATGTTGTTCTCCGTGATCACGCGACCCCACTTGGCGATCTCGGCCTCCAGGAAGCGGCCGCATTGTTCGGGCGTGCTGGCGACGATGTCGCAGCCCTGCTCCTCTATGCGGTTCTTCACCGCAGGCTCGTTCAACACCTGAACCAGGGCCTCGTTCATCTGCCGCACCAGCGGCGCCGGCGTGCCCGCGCGGCCCAGCATGGCCCACCAGGTTGGCGCCTCGAAGCCGCTGAACCCCTGCTGCGCGAAGCTCGGCGTCCCTGGGACGTGCCGGCTCTCGCCTGGCGTGGTCACGCCCAGCGGCCGCAGCACGCCCGAACGGATGTGCTGGCTCACGATCACGACATTGGTCATGAAAAGCGGCACATGCCCGGCCACCGCGTCCTGCACGGCGGGGCCGCCGCCGCGGTAGGGCACATGGACAATCCGGAAATTGCCCTGTTGCTGCAGCAGCGTCGTCGAGACATGCGCCAGCCCGCCCACGCCGGAGGTCGCGTAGTTCAGCGTATCCGGCGCCCGCCGCGCGGCATCGACCACGTCCTGGAAGGTGCGGAAGGGGGTGGACTGATGCGCCACCATGGCCAGCGGCCCGGAGGCGGCGTGGCAGACGGGCACGAAGGCCTCCATCGTCCTGAACGGCAGGCGCATCACCGTCTCATTGGTGGATTGCGTGTCGTAGACGAAGGTCCAGGTGCTGCCATCGGCCGGCGCGCGCGCGGCCTCGATCGCGCCCGTGGCGCCCGAGGCGCCGCCGCGGTTGTCAATGACGATGGACCGGCCCAGGGTCTCCGCCAGTCGCGCCTGGAAGATGCGCGCGATGGTGTCGGTCGAGCCGCCCGGCGGCCAGGGCACGATGAGGCGCAGCGGCCGGTCGGGGAATCCCGCCCCCAGGCCTTGGGCATGCAGCAGGGAGGGGGCAGCAAGCCCCGCACCCGCGAGGCTCAGGAAATGGCGCCGATTCATTGAAAACCTCCCGTTTCATTATTAGCATCAAACGGGCGGGTCTTGCCGGAAATCCGGCGCGCTTGGCAAGCCTGCTCAGCTTTCCGCCCGGATGTTATTGGCGCGGATCACCTCACCCCACTTGGTGATTTCATTGCGGACGAAAGCCTCGGTCTCGGTGGGCGTGGCTGCCACGATCTCGGCCCCCTGATCGGCCATGCGGGCCTGCACCGCGGGTTCGCCCAAGGCCTGGCGCAGCGCCGCCTGCATGCGCGCATTGATGGCGGGCGGGATGCCGGCCGGCCCCGCCACCAGCCAATAGGTCAGCGCCTCGAAACCCGGAAAACCTTGCGACGCGAAGGTTGGCACCTGCGGCAGGAAGCGGCTTGGTTGCGCGGAAGAGACACCCAGCGGCAGCAAACGACCTTCACGCATGTGGCTCAGGATGATGACGATGTTCGACATGAACAGCGGCACATGCCCGGCCAGCGCATCCTGCACGGCAGCCCCGCCGCCGCGGTAGGGCACATGGCTGATGCGGAAGTCGCCGCGTTGCTGCAACAGCACGGTCGCCACATGGGCCAGCGAACCCACGCCCGTCGTCGCATAGCTCAATGTATCCGGCCGCGCCTTCGCCGCATCGATCATCTGCGCGAGGGTACGGAAAGGCGCCGTGGGATGCGTGGTCAATGCGTAGGGGCAGGTGCCCAGCAGCGAGCAGAAGGTGAAGGCCTCCATCACGCGGTAGGGCAGATTCATCAGGATTTCATTGCCGGCCAGCGTGTCATTGGCGAGGATCCAGGTATGCCCATCCGGCTGCGCCCGGGCCACCTCGGTCGATGCGACGGAGCCCGAGGCGCCGGCACGGTTGTCCACCACGACCGGCCGGCCCAGGATCTCCTGCAACCGCGGCTGCAGGATGCGCGCCACCGTGTCGTTGGAGCCACCGGGCGGGAAGGGAATGACGATGCGCACCGGGCGCTCGGGCCAGGCCTGCGCCCAGGCACCTGTGGCGAGGGCGGGCGCGGCGAGCAAGGATCCCATAGCGGTGCGACGGCGCATCAGTGTTTTCTCCCGATTGAAGTGGTGGCAGAAGACCACAGGCGGCGGGGCGGCCTCAAGGCGCTTGTGCGAAGCCCTGCCGGATCGCCTCGACCAGGGCCATTCCGCCCGGGCCGAGGGGCGCATCCCCGACCGCGAGCAGGATGCCCATCTGCGGCAGTTCCGGCAGCCCTTCGGCCTCGCCCATCCAGACCAGGCCGGGCGGCAGGCGCGTCGGCGTCGAGATGGTGAGCGCGAGGCCGGCCAGCGCCACCGCGAAGCAGCCCGACTGGGTGGTGCTGTTGTAGCTGACGCGCACCCGCCGCCCCTCCCGCCCCAGTGCCTCCAGCGCCGCGCGGCGCCAGGTGCAGCCGGGATGGGCGGCGGCCAGCGTCAGCGGGTCGCGCTTGTGCAGCGTGGCGCCCTGCGGCCCGACCCAGCGCAGCGGGCCGCGCCAGACCTCCTCGCCATCGCGCCCATGGCCTTCGGTGAGCAAGGCGAGGTCGATATGGCCGTGGTCCAGCCGCTGGGCCAACTCCTCCGAGCTCATGCAGAGCACATCCACCTCGATGCCGGGATGGGTGCGGGCGAAGCGGGCGAGGATGCCGGGCAGCCATTGCAGCGCGTAATCATCCGGGCTGCCGAGGCGCACCTGGCCGGTGAGGGCCGGGGCGCGGAAGGTGGTGATGATCTCCTCGTTCAATGCCAGCAGCGTGCGGGCGCGCTCCAGCAGCCAGGCGCCCTTGGCGGTGGGCTCCAGCCCGCGATGGCCGCGGCGCAGCAATTCCTCACCCAGCACCTCCTCGAGCCTTCGCATCTGCATGGAGACGGCGGATTGGGTGCGGCCGATCCTCTCGGCGGTGCGCGTCACGCTCTCGCCCTCGGCGATGAGGACGAAGCTGCGGAGCAATTCGGGATCGAGGCCGGCCGGGAGGTTCATGACCCAACATCACAATAATTGATGTTCACCGTCAAGATTAGTCGTTTGAGTGATGATTTTCGCTCTGAAATAAGGGGTGGCGACTTTGAAAAGGAACGCACCCATGTCCGCCCAGTTCAGCCCCCTTCCCTCCGCCCTGCGGCTTCCCGCCCGGTTCGGAGCGCCGAAGGTCGGCTTCGCCTGGCTGGGCATGCTGGCGCGATTCTGGCGCGCCTATGACACCCGCCGCCAGCTGAATGAGCTGGACCCGCATCTGCTGCGGGATATCGGCGTGACGCGGCTCGATGCGCAGCTGGAAGCAACCCGCAAGCCCTGGGACATACAGGGCGGCTGATCCAGGCCGCGGGGATCAGCGGTCTGGCGCGAGGGCGGCCCATCGGGCCGCGTCGCGCCATGGCCGGCCGCGGGTCTCACGGACTGGCGCTTCCGGGGCGGCGGCGAGGGCAATGCCCATGCGCTCCGCCTCGGCCATCGCCTCGCGAATGTCGAGGATGAAGACTTGCCGGCGCGCGCCCTCGGCGAGGCCCGCCAGGTCCACGCCGGTCATCGCGGCCAATAGCGGCGCGCCGCCCGGATGGGGCAGGGCCGTGGTCAGCCCCATGACGCGGCCCGTGCGATCCACCACCGGGCCGCCGGAAAACCCCATCAGCGCGCCGAGTCCCGCGGTAAAGCCAGGACCAAAGCCGCGCATCTGCACATAGGGCCGCGCCACCGCCCCTTCCGCCAGCGCACGGCCCAGGCCTTCCGGCCCCATGGCCCAGACACGCTCGCCCGCGATGGGCAATTCGGGCGCCAGGGCGGCCGGGCGCAGAAAGCCCTCGGGCATGCGCAGCACGGCCAGGTCCATCCGGGGGCTGGTGCCGACCAGCTCGGCCGGCGCCTCGGCCCCGCCATCGGCGCGCCTCAGCGTGACCGGGCCACCTGCCTGGCGCAGCACATGGGCGTTGGTCAGCACATGGCGGTCATCCACGGCAATCGCCGCCCCCACCGAGACGCCGCTGGCCTGCAGGCTGGCCAGGCTCTCCCGCGCCACGCGCGCGGCGGGGGTGCCCGCGGCCTGATCGGCCGGCAGAGAGGCGCAACCCGTGAGGAGCGCGAGCCCCAGGGCGAGGACAGTCAGGCGATGCATTTGGTCCGACATAGGAACGTTCTGTTTCCGGGATGTAATCGCACCAGGCTGCGCCCGAAAGGTTAAGAATTCCTTGCTCGCGCAGCTTCCTGTGGAACGTTCTGGGGATGGTTTGGGGATAAGTCCCAGGTAACTCCGCTGGGCAGAAAGCTTGACCTGGAGGGGGCCGGCATCTAGAACATTTCAAGAACAGTCATGCTCCTCTCACCGCACCCCCTCCCGCCTGATGCCCAGCCGCCAGCCCCCGCGGCCATGGACCGCGCTGCCCTTCTGGCCGGGCTGCGGGCGCGGATCGCGCGCTTCGACCCCGGGCTGGAGGCGGTCCGCGCCACCCTGCCGCTGGCGCCCGAGCTCGATTCCCACCTGCCCTGGGGGGGCCTGCCGCTGGCCGGCCTGCATGAGGTCCTGGCGGCCGAGCCCGGGGCCGGCATGGGCTTTTCCGCCCTGCTGCTGGCCCGCGCCCAGGCGGCGCTGCCGGGCCGCTCCGTGCTCTGGATCGCCGGCGAACCCGATGCCTATCCGCCGGGCCTGGCCCAGCTGGGCCTTTCCGCCGCCAGCCTCATCCTGATCCGTGCGCCGCGCCCGGCCGATGCGCTCTGGGCGGCCGAGGAAGGGCTGCGCTGCCCGGCCATCGCCGCCGTGCTGGTGATGAATGCGACGCCCGACCTCACCGCCGCGCGCCGCCTGCAATTGGCGGCCGAGACCGGCGGCGGCATCGCGCTGCTGCTGCGGGGCGAGGATGAAAGCCCCGGCCCCACCGCGGCGCTGACGCGCTGGCGCCTTTCGGCCCGCGCCGCCGAGGGCGGCTCCCCCCACCATCTGGGCGACCCCGCCTGGGAGATCGCGCTGCTCCGCGCCCGCGGGGGGCGGCCTGGCGCCTGGGCGGGCGAATGGGACGCCATGCGCGGGGAATTGCGCGTGCTGGCCCCGGCCGCGCCGGTGCGGCGGGCGCGGGGGGCATGAGGAAGAAAAAGGGGCCTCCGGCGGCTGGGGCCGTAGGCCCCAGACCCCTTTCCTTAAGGATTGGGGTCTGGGGCCTTTCGGCCCCAGCCGCCGGAGGCCTTTTCTCATGACCGGCCGCCGCGCCGCCCGCACGCCACGCCTGCCGCTCTTCGAGGCCGGGCCGCCCGTGGCCCCGCCCCTTGCCCCCGCCGCACCGGAGGCGCCACGCAGCGCCCGGCGCTTCCTCATGCTGCATGGCCCGGGCCTGGCCTGCCCAAAGGCCGCCGTCTGGGCGCTGCGCTTCTCGCCTTTGGTGGGTGTCTGGCGCGAGGAAGGGCTGCTGATCGAAACCACCGGCCTGCCCGAGCCCGAGCCGACCCTCCTCGCCCGCGTGCTCGCTGCCTTCGAGAGGGCCGGGCATCCCGCGCGCGGGCTGCTGGGCGCGGCGCCCGCCGCCCTGGCCGCGCTGCTGCGCGCAGGCCTTCCTTCCCAGGTGCTGGACCCCGCGCCGGATTTGGCGCGCCTGCCCGTCAGCGCGCTGGCCCTGCCCGAGCCGCTGATCGCCGCCCTGCATCGCCTGGGCCTGCGTGAGGTGGCGGCGCTGGAGGCGCAGCCGCGCGGCCCCCTGGCGCGGCGCTTCGGCCCGGCGATTGCGCTGGAACTGGCCGCCCTGCGCGGCGCCATCGCCCCCTTCACGCCGATTCGCCCCCCGCCCCGGCACATCGCGGCGCGGGATTTCCTCTCGCCCCTCGTCACGGCGCCGGGGCTGGAGCGCATGATCGGCGCGCTGCTCGCCACCCTCTGCGAGGGGCTGCTGGCGGCTGGCGAGGGCGCGCGGGTGCTGCGCCTGACGGCCTTCCGCGCCGATGGCTCCTGGCAGGAGCTGCGCCAGGGCCTCGGCCAGGCGAGTCGCGAGCCCGCCCATCTGCACCGCCTGATGGCCCGCCGGGTGGAGGAGCTGCGCCCCGAGCTGGGCTTCGAGCGCATGATCCTGGCCGCCGAGGTGACGGAAGCCCTCACCCCCCGCCAACCCGGCCTGCCGGGCGAGGACACCGCCCCCGAGGAATTGAGCCGCCTGCTGGACCGGCTGGGGCAAAGGGTGAAGATCTGGCGGCTGGCCCCGCATGCCTCGCATTGGCCGGAGCGCGCCCTCCGCCGCGTCAGCCCCTTCGACACGCCGCCCGCCTTCCTGCCCGGCCCCCGCCCGCTGCGCCTCCTGCGCCGGCCCCTCCCGCTGGAGGCGATCGCCCTGCTGCCGGATGCGCCCCCTTCCCTGCTGCGATTGGGCCGCCAGGCGCATCGCATCCTCCGCGCCATGGGGCCCGAGCGGCTGGAGCCCGAATGGTGGGACGGCCATAGCGCGCGCCCGCGCGATTATTACGCCGTGCAGACCGAAAGCGGCGCCCGCTGGTGGGTCTGCCGCAGCGGCGCGCCGGGGGCGCCGGATAACCGCTGGTATCTGCATGGATATCTGGTGTGAGCTTCGGCGAGCCTGCCGCCCTTTCCAATTTCTCCTTTTTGGAGGGCGCCTCGCACGCGCGCGAATTGGTCGAGACCGCCCAGCGCCTCGGCCATTCGCTGATCGGCGTAGCGGACCGGCAGGGCTTCGCCGGCAGCGTCCAGGCCATGGTGGCGGCCGAGCAGTCAGGGTTGCGCTACCTGCTGGGCGTGCGGCTGACGCTGTTGGATGGCACGGAATACCTGGCCTGGCCCAGTGACCGCGTCGCCTATGGGCGGCTGACCTCCATGCTCTCGGCCGCGCGGATGGAGGCGCCCAAGGGCGAATGCCCGCTGACGCGCGAGGCGCTGCTCGCCGCGGCCCCCGGCCAGGCGCTGGCCTTGGTCGCGCCGCGCCACCCGGCGGCCGGTTTCGCCCACCGGCTGCGGCGGGACGCAGCGGAGTTCCGCGAAATGCTGGCCATGCCGCTGATGGTGGCCGCGCACCACCGCGCCACGGGTGATGACCGGGCGCGCTTCGACACGCTCGCCGCCATGGGGGCGCGCCTGATCGCCGCCGGCGGCGTGCGCTACCACGCGCCCCAGCGCCGGCGCCTGGCCGATGTGCTCAGCGCCATCCGCCTGGGCCGCCCGGTGGAGGAACTCGGCCTCGACGCCGAACCCAATGCCGAGGCCTGCCTCAAACCCGAGGCCGAGCTGCGCCGCCTCTTCCAGGGGCATGAGGCGGCGCTGGACCGCGTGGCGGAGCTGGCCGATGTCGCGCGGTTTTCGCTGCGCGAACTCGCCTATGAATATCCGGACGAGATCCTCGACCCCGGCCGCACGCCGCAGCAGACGCTGGAAGCCCGTGTGGCCGAAGCGACGCGCCGGACCTGGCCCGCAGGCGTGCCGCCCAAGGTCGCCGCCCAGATCGCGCATGAAATCGCGCTGATCGCGAAACTGAACTACGCGCCCTATTTCCTGACGGTGCATGAGATCGTGCGCTATGCCCGCTCCATCGGCATCCTCTGCCAGGGGCGCGGATCGGCGGCCAATTCGGCGGTGTGCTACGTGCTCGGCATCACCGCCGTGCCGCCCGACAAGCATGACCTGCTGTTTGAGCGCTTCATCAGCGAAGCGCGCGACGAACCGCCCGACATCGACGTGGATTTCGAACATGAGCGGCGCGAGGAGGTGATCCAGCACATCTATGAGCGTTATGGCCGCCACCGCGCCGCCATCGCCGCCACCGTGATCCGCTTCCGCGAGCGCAGCGCGATCCGCGAGGTGGGCAAGGCGCTCGGCCTCGGCGAGGAAGTCACCGCCCCGCTCGCCAAGGCCGTCTGGGGTGCGGGGGACGCGACCTGGGAGGAGATCGCCGCCGAGCATGGCCTCGATGCCGAGGACCCGCGCCTCAGGCTCGCCTGCGAATTGGCCGATGAGATCCAGGATTTCCCGCGCCACCTCGCCACCCATGTGGGCGGCTTCGTCATCACCCGCGGCCCGCTGACCGAGTTGTGCGTGGTGACGCGCGCCGCGATGGAGAACCGCCACACCATCGAATGGGACAAGGACGACATCGAGGCGCTGCGCATGCTGAAGGTGGATGTGCTGGGCCTGGGCATGCTGAGCTGTATCCGCCGTGGCCTCAAGCTGATCGGCAAATCCGCGCTGACCGACATCCCGCAGGACGACCCCGCCACCTATGAGATGCTGAGCCGGGCGGACAGTCTCGGTGTCTTCCAGGTCGAGAGCCGCGCGCAGATGAACATGCTGCCGCGCCTGCGCCCCCGCCAATTCTACGATCTGGTGATCGAGGTGGCGATCGTGCGGCCGGGGCCCATCCAGGGGGACATGGTCCATCCCTATCTGCGGCGGCGGAATGGCGAGGAACCGGCCGAGGTACCGCGCGGGCTGGAGGAGGTGCTGGGCAAGACGCTCGGCGTGCCGCTGTTTCAGGAACAGGCGATGAAGATCGCGATCGTCGGCGCCGGCTTTTCCGCGACGCGCGCGGACCAGCTGCGCCGCGCGATGGCGACCTTCAAGCGCAACGGCCAATTGCCGCAATTCCGCGCCGAATTCCTCGAAGGCATGGCGCGCAACGGTTATGATCCCGGCTTCGCCGAGCGCTGCTTCAAGCAACTCGAAGGCTTCGGCACTTATGGCTTCCCGGAGAGCCATGCGGCGAGCTTCGCGCAGCTGGTCTACATCTCGGCCTGGCTGAAATGCCACCACCCCGCGGCCTTCGCGGCGGCGCTGCTGAACAGCCAGCCCATGGGCTTCTACGCGCCCGCGCAGATCATCCGAGATGCGCGCGAGCATGGGGTGCGGGTGCTGCCGATTGATGTGACCATCAGCGATTGGGACTGCACGCTGGAAGAAGGGGCCCTGCGCCTCGGCCTGCGCCTGGTGACCGGCCTTTCCGGGAAGGTTGCAGAGCGCATCACGGCCGCCCGCCCCTTCGCCGATTTCCGCGACATGGTGCGCGGCGCGGCGCTGGATCGCGGTGCCATGGAGCGCCTGGCCGAAGCCGATGCGCTGCGCGGCCTGGGTCTCGATCGCCGCGCGGCGCTGTGGGAGGCGGCGGCCGTCGAGCATGCCAGCGCCCTCGCCGCCCCCATCACGGAAGCCGCGCCGGAACTGCCGCTGGCGACGGCGGGCGAGCGCGTGGTGCTGGATTATGCCGGCACCGGCCTCACGCTCGGCCCGCATCCGCTGGCGCTGCTGCGCGCCGAACTCGCGCGCCGCGGCGCCGTCAGCACGCTGGATTATGCCGGCGCCCGGCAGGGGAAATGGCTGCGGGTCGCGGGCCTCGTCCTTGTGCGACAGCGGCCGGGCAGCGCCAAGGGCGTGATGTTCTTCACCATCGAGGATGAGCACGGCACGGCCAACCTCGTCCTCTTCCCCGACATCTCGCAGCGCTTCCGGCGCGAGGTGGTGGCGGCACGCCTGGTCATCGCCGAAGGGCGCCTTGAGCGCACCGAGGCGCATGTGCCCATCCTGCATCTGCTGGTCCGCAAGCTGGAGGACCACTCGGCGCTGCTGCACGGGCTGCATGAGCTGGATGGCGACACCTGGGCCAAAACCATCGCCCATGCGGATGAGGTGCTGCGGCCCAACCTCTCGCCCGATCCGCGGGTGAAGCGGAAGGAAGCGCTGCGGCAGCCGAGCCGGGATTTTCATTGAGGACGTAAAAAGGGCCTCCGACGGCTGGGGCCGTGGCCCCAGACCCCTTTTCTTTGGACCGGTCCTTCGCTTGGAAAGCCAAGACTGCCCCAAGGATTGGGGTCTGGGGCCTTTCGGCCCCAGCCGCCGGAGGCCCTGTTCAGTTTCAAAATCGCAGCCGCCTCTGCAACCTTCCTATTTGCGAATCATTCTCAATCTCACTAAACTCCCGGCAGCACGGAGAACCTCCCCATGGCGACTCGCGGCCTTCCCACTTGGCCCCACCTCAATGAAACCGCCGACAGCCTGCCGGACACCGAGCGGTTGCTACTTGATGCCGCACGCGCCTGGGCTGGTCCCGGCCCTGCCGGGCCGGTCGGCGAAGCCGCGCTGATCCTCGCCGCCGCCGGGGCAGAGGGGACTGCCCTCCTGCTGGACCCCCTGCTGCGCAGCCTGCCCGGCCTGCAGCCCGGCTGCCGGCTTTGCCCGAACATCCACCAGACCGAATCCGCGCTGCTGCTGGCCATTGCCGCCGTGCAGCAGGGGCGGCGCAGCATGGCCCTTGGCCTGCTGCACCGCCTGGCGCCGCCGCTTGCCGCCTATCGCGCCATGCCGACGCTGATCCACCTGGCCTGCGCCCTCAAGCGCATCGGCGTCACGCTGGAACCGCGCCTATGAGCGCGGCCCCCAGACGCTCGCCCGCACCGCCACGGCCGCCAGCACGCCATAGGCGGTGACGCCCAGCGCCACGGCCAGGAACTGCCCGTCCATGCCGAGGCCCAGCACATCCCCCAGCAGCCAGCCGCCCCCCACCGCGATGGCGAGGCGCGAGACGCCCGCCACGATGGGGTAGCCCATCCGCCCCGCCCCCATCGCCGCGAAATACATCGCCATGCCAAGGCCGAAGCCGCCAAAGGCCGGGCCGATGAACATCAGCGCCCGGGCCGCGATCGCCGCCACCTCGGCATCCGAGGCAAACAGGCTCGCGAAGAACATCGGGAAGATCGCGACCGAGATGCCCACGCTGGAACACACGCCAAAGGCCATCAACCCGCCCACCCAGGCGGTGCGCCGCGCCGTCTCCCAATCGCCCTGCCCCACCGCGCGGCCCACCAGCGCCGTCAGCGCCGAGCCCACGCCGAAGGCGAGCGGGATCATCATGAATTCCAGCCGCGCCGCGACGCCATAGGCCGCGACCGCGGCCGCGCCATAGGAGGCGAGCCGCGCCGTCACCAGGATGGTGGCCAGGTTCGCGATCAGCGCCAGCGTGCAGGCGATGGCGCCGACGGCCAGGATCCGCCGGAACAGCGCCCATTCCAGCCGCACGCGCAGGTTCGGCGTGAAGCCCGCGGCACCCGAGAAGACCACCTTCGCCATCACCCCCGCCGCCGCCCAGAAGCACAGCGCGAAGGCGAGGCCAAGGCCGACCAGCCCGAGGCCCAGCGTCTCCGCCAGCAGGAAGCCCACCGCCGGATAGGCGAGCCAGGCGAAGTTCAGCACCCGCGCCGCCAGCGCATGCTTGCCCGCCCCGCGCAGGATGGAGCCCAGCGTATTGGCCATCCAGGCCGGCACCGCGCCGAGGCCGAACATCACCGCGGCATAAGGGGCACCCGCCGCCGCCGCTTCCGGCCCGCCGATCAGGGTCAGCAAGGTCCAGGGGAAGCCCGCCAGCAGGATCACGAACATGGCCGCGAAGCCGAGCGCGATCAGCAGCGCATGCACCGCAAGCGCCGAAGCCTCGTCAGGCTTCTTCGCCCCCAGCGCACGGGCGATGGCGCTGACCACGCCGCCGCCCATGGCACCCGCCGACATCTGGCCCAGCAGCAGCGCGAAGGGCAGCACCACCGCCCAGCCCGCCAAGGCCGAGCGCCCAAGCCGGGCGGCGATCCAGGTCTCGATCAGCAGCGCCACGACCTGCAAGGCGGAGAGCACCGTGGTGGGTGCGGCCAGCGCCAGGATGCGCTTGGCCAGCTCGCCGGATGAAGGTCTCACGCAAAGCGCTCCACGCCGAAGGGCGTCAGATCGGCATTGGGCCGAGGCCCCAGCATCGCTGCGGCCACCAGCGCGCCGGTGGGCGCCGAGCCGGTCAATCCCAGATGCCCATGGCCGAAGGCGCACCACAGCCCGGGCCAGGCCGTGACCGGCCCGACCACGGGCAGGCTGTCCGGCAGGCAGGGGCGGTGGCCCATCCAGTGCGGCTTGGCGTCGCGCGTATCGGCTTGCGGATAGACCTTCGCCAGATCCTCCAGCAGCAGCTGCGCGCGGGCGGCATTGGGCGGCGTCTCGGTGCCGCCGAACTCCACTGTGCCGGCGATGCGCAGCCCCTCCTCCATCGGCGTGATGAAGGCCTTGCGGTCGGCCGGAACCAGCGGCCGGCTGGGCATGACGCCCGGCTGCGGCAGCATGATGTGATAGCCGCGCTGGCTTTCCAGCGGCACCTTGATGCCGAGCGGCGCCAGAAGCTTCGCCGACCAGGCGCCGGCCGCCAGAACCACATGATCGGCGGCAAGCGGTGCGCCATCCACCATCGCGCCCGTGACGCGATGCCCCTCGGTCACCAGCGCCGAGACGGAACCGCGCAGGATGCGCCCGCCCATCCGCTCCACACCGCGGGCAATGACGCGCGCCTGCCGCAGCGGGTTCACCGAATGCCCCTGATGCGGCAGGAAGACAGCCACGCCATATGTTTCGGAGACCTCGGACTCCAGCTCCAGAATGCCGGCGCGGTCCAGCATCTGCATCTCCAGCCCATGCTGGCGCCGCAGCGCCCAGGCCGCGTCATCCTTCGCCAGGTGCTGCGCGTCCCGGTAGAGGTAGAGCTGGCCGTTATGGCTGATGAGGTCGAGCGCGCCCTCCGCCGCCAGGATTTCCAGGTGCCGCTCTTCGGCGCCATGCAGCAGCACGGCCAGCGCCTCGGCTATTTCCTGCACGCGCTCGGGCCGCGCTTCCAGCACGAAGCGCCAGAGCCAGGGGAAGGCCGCCGGCCAGTAGCGCGTCGGGATATGCAAGGCGCCCTTGGGGTCCAGCAACATGCCCGGCACCTGCTTGAGGATGCCCGGCATGGCCAGCGGCGCGACCGATCCGCCCGAGATCGCCCCCGCATTGCCGGAGGAAGTCCCCTCGCCCGGACCGTCGCGATCCACCAGCGTGACGTCAGCCCCGCCCCGCGCGAGGTACCAGGCGCAGCACAGGCCGACGATGCCGGCGCCGATGACGAGAATGCGGGGCTTCTGTTCCATGCCGGGAATGCTCGCGCATGATTGACGCGCCCGCAATGCGCGTCGAATGTTTGGACAAGAACGGAGGAACACCATGCGGATCGTGCCCAACAACACGGGCCTTGGCGCGCGTATTTTCGAGCTGGACCTGAGTCGCCCGCTGGCACCCGAGGATTTCCGCGCCGTGCTGCGCGCGCTGGGCGAATATGGCGTGCTGTGCTTCCCGGAGCAGGACCTCGATGCGCCGCAGCTCTCGGCCTATGCGCGGCGCTTCGGCGAGCTGGAGGTCAACGTGGCCAACATGTTCCACGCCCCTGGCCTGCCCGAGATCATGATCCTCTCCAACAAGCGCGATGAAGCGGGCAAGCCCGTCGGCCTGAATGATGCCGGCCAGGGCTGGCACACCGATATGAGCTACTCGACCGAGATCGCGCTCGCCAACGTCCTGCACGCGAAGGAAGTCCCGCTGCGTGACGGGCGCCCGCTGGGCGACACGCAGTTCCGCAACATGCACGCCGCCTATGAGGATTTGCCCGCCGAGGTGAAGGAGCGCCTGGAAGGCCGCGTCGCCATCCATGACTTCCGGAAATTCTGGGACATGATGCGCATCCGCCCCGGCTCGATCCGCGCGCCGCTGACACCCGAGCAGCGCGCGAAGAAGCCGCCGGTCCGCCAGCCCCTCTTCCGCGTGCATCCCATCACCGGTCGGCGCGTGCTTTATTGCAATCCCGGCTACGCGATGGAGATCGAAGGGCTGGCGAAGGCCGAGAGCGACGCGCTGCTCGACTATCTGTTCCGTCACCAATCCCAGGCGAAATACCTGCACAGCCACGCCTGGACGCCGGGCGACGTGCTGATGTGGGACAATATCGGCACCACCCACAACGCCAAGGCCGATTACGGGCCGGACGAGCCACGCTTCATCCTGCGTGCCCAGGTGATGGCCAGCCTCGACTACGCGGCGCTGGCGGCATGAGGCTTGCGACGCTGAAGGATGGCCGGCTCGCCGGCGTGCTGCCCGATGCGCTGGTGCCGCTGTCCGGTTCCAACATGATCGCGCTGCTGGCCGATGAGGCCGCGATGACCGAGGCCGCCCGCGCCATCGCCTTCGCTGCCCGCCCCGAGAACGGGCATCTGCGCCTGCCGCTGGACGAAGCACTGCTCGAAGCACCCCTGCGCCCCGGCAAGATCATCGGCGTCGGCCGCAATTATGGCGCGCATGCGAGCGAAGTGGGCGGGCCGAAGCTGGAAGTGCCCAAGCTCTTCCTCAAGCCCACCTCCTCCATCTGCGGCCCCGGCACGGCGGTGCTGATCCCGCGCGCCGTCACCAAGCCCGATTGGGAGGCGGAGCTTGCCGTCATCATCGGCACGCCCGCCTATGAGGTGGAGGAGCGCGTGGCGCTGGATCACGTCGCTGGCTACACCATCCTGAACGACGTCTCGGCGCGGGAGTTCCAGTTCGACCAGCCGCTGGCCATGACCAGCTTCGCCAAGGGCCTCGCCGATTTCTGCCCGATCGGCCCCTGGATCGTCACGGCCGATGAGCTGGGCGAGCCCTGGGCGCTGGATGTGGATTGCGCGCTGAACGGCGAGAGCGTGCAGCACGGCAACACGCGGGAGCTGATCTTTTCCGTCCCCGCCCTGATTTCCTACATCAGCCGCTTCATGCGGCTGGAGACGGGCGATGTGATCGCCACCGGCACACCCTCCGGCTCCGGCCATTTCCGCAACCCACCCCGCTACCTGAACAGCGGCGATGCCCTGGCGCTCAGCGTCTCGGGCATCGGCACGCTGCGACATTCGATCGCTTGAGGAAAACATCCATGATCCGCGCCCTCAGCCTGCTGCTTTTGCTGGCCACACCCGCCCTCGCGCAACCACGTGCCGGGGACTTCCCGAACCGGCCGGTGCGGGTGGTCGTGGCCCTCGCCCCCGGCGGCAATGCCGACATCAATGCGCGCCTGGTCTCCGCCGCGCTGAGCCAAGCGCTCGGCCAGCAATTCATCGTCGAGAACCGGCCCTCGGGCGGCGGGGTGGTGGCGATGGAGACGGTGGGGCGCGCGGCACCCGATGGCTATACGCTGCTGGTGGGCGCGCTGGGCTCGCATGCCTTGAATGTCGGGCTCTATCGCAGCCTGCCGGTGCATCCGCTGACCGGGCTGGATCACATCACCATCAGCTCCGAAAGCGCGATGGTCGTGATGGCGCATCCCTCGACGGGATGGCGTAGCCTGGCCGACATGCGCGCGGCGTTGCTGGCGCGACCGAACCACTACACCTTCGGCTCCTCGGGCAACGGCACCACGGGGCACATCGCCTCCGCATTGCTGCTGAGCCAGATGGGGGTGACGGCGCAGCATATCCCCTATCGCGGCTCGGCCGCGTCCTTCGCCGACCTCTCCGCCGGGCGCCTCCAGTTCCAGACCGACACCATCTCCTTCGTCGAACAGCATGTGCGCGCCGGCACGGTGCGGGGCCTCGCCATCGGGACCAACACCCGATCGCCGATGCTGCCCGATGTGCCGACCGCCGCCGAAGCGGGCTTCCCCGGCTTCCAGGCGACGACCTGGACGCCCTGGTCGAGCGCCATCGGCACGCCGCCCGCCATCCTGGAATTCCTGCAGCAGCAGATCGCCGTGCATCTGGCCAGCGGGCCGGTGCGCGAACGCATCCTCGCACTCGGCAACACCATCCCGGAGAACATGACCCCCACCCGCACCCGCGCCTTCATCGCCGCCGAAATCGAGAAATGGGTGCCGATCGTGCGCGCGACCGGCGCCACGGTGGATTGAGCCATGCTGCACGCCACCCACGACTCCGTCCGCGCCCAGATCCTCGCCATCCTCCACGCCTGGGGCAGCCCGCCGCACCTGGCGGAGACGACCGCCGACATCATGGTGGAGACCGACCTGTCCGGCGTGGACAGCCACGGCATCTCCATGCTGATGGCCTATGAGGAATTGCTGCAGAAGGGCCAGCTCCGCATCGCGGGCGAGCCGCATCTGCGGCGCGATTTCGCGGCGACCGCGCTGGTGGATGGCGCGGATGGTCTGGGGCACCCGGCCGCCTTCATGGCCATGAAGCTCGCCATCGAGAAGGCGCGCGCCTTTGGCGTGGGCGCGGTTGGCGTGGTGAACAGCCATCATTTCGGCGCGGCCGGCTGCTATGCGCGGCTGGCGGCGGATGCGGGGCTGATCGGCCTCGTCACCTCCTCCACGCGCGGCATTCTGATGGTGCCCACGCGCGCGGCCGAGCCGGTGCTCGGCACGAACCCCATCGCCTTCGCCGCACCTGCCGGCAAGCACAAGCCCGTGCTGCTCGACATGGCGACCACGACCGTCGCGGGCAACAAGGTCAAGGTCTATCACCTCAACGACAAGCCGCTGCCCGAGGGCTGGGTCCAGGATGGCGAAGGGCGGCCGGTGACGGACAGCCACGTCGCCAATGACTATGTGTTCAAGCACAAGGAAGGCGGCATCACGCCGGTGGGCGGGCCGGAATCGCTGGGCGGGCACAAGGGCTACGGGCTGGCGCTCATGGCGCATATCCTGGGCGGGACGCTGGTGGGCGCCAGCTTCTCGCCCATCCGCAACCGCACGCAGAAGCCGGACGACCCGAACAATATCGGCCACTTCATGCTGGCGGTGGACCCGCGCGCCTTCCGCGATATCGAGGGCTATGAGAACGACCTCGATGCGGTGATCGACGTGCTGCACGAAACCCGCCCCGCCGACCCCGCCAAGCCGGTGCTGGTGCCAGGCGAGCCGGAGGAAGCCTCCCGCGGCAAGCGGTTGGTAGAGGGCATCCCGATGCCCGACAGCCTGGTGCAGCATGTGCGCGATGTCGCGGCACGCGCGGGCGTGGATTATGTGCTGAAGGGCGTCCAGTAAAACGGCCTCCGGCGGCTGGGGGCGGGGGGCCCCGACCCCGGTCCGTGGCGCCCAAATAAAGGGGTGTGGGGCGTTGGGGCCCCCCCCCCGGGG
>NZ_JAIEQY010000096.1 GCF_019747315.1 Roseococcus sp.
AGCCCGGGTTCACCAGCACGACGCCGAGGCCCACGGCGCCGCCCAGCGCGACCAGGCCGAGCCAGCCCAGCGCCGGCACCAGCGCCACCGTGGCCGCGAGTTCCAGGAAGGCCGCCCGCCCGCCGGGCAGCAGCACGCCCACACCAAGCCCGAGCAAAAGCGCCAGCCAGGGCAGGATCGACCAGCCCTGCGCCGCCGTGGCCCGCAGCGCCACCAGCCCGGCCGCGCAGGCAATGGCCAGCCCCGCCACCTGGTACTGCACCCGCACGCGTGAGGGGTCCGCCCCCACCTGCCCGCCCAGCACCACCGCATCGGTCGCCAGCCCCCAGGCGATGGAAGCCGCGACGAAGGCGCCGAGGATAATCACCGCGGTCGCGAAGACCCGCCGCGCCACGGGGTCCGCGCCCAACAGCAGGCCCAGGAGCAACATGAGCGGCCCGGCCAGCACGATTTCCGGCAGGCGGTCCGCGACGCCCTCGCTCCAGGGGCTCCAGGCCGAGGCCACCACCCACCAGACCCAGAGCAGCCCGCAGGCCGCCAGCGGCGGCCCGAGCCCGGGCGAGAGCCGCCAGCCCCGCCCCAGCAGCAGCAAGGGCAGCAGGCCCAGCAGCGCCAGCAGGGCGAGCAGCGTGATGTCAAAGGGCAGCGCCGCCACCGCCTGGGTCGATTTCAGCGCGCCCGCGAAATGCAGCGCGGCGCCCGCCATCCCGGCCAGGCCGGCGAAGAGGGGAGCCGTCCTCAGCATGCGCCATCGCCCGTGGGCGTGCGCGTCAGCACCGGCTCGCTGCGCGGCGGCACCGGGCGCGGTTCGACCGTCTCTCGCCAGGGGATGGCGGGCGGCCAGTCGGCAGCCGGGCGCCGCAGCAGCAGCCGGCAGGTCACCGCCAGCAGCACCGCCCCCGGGATCACGATGGCCAGCAGCACCAGCAGCAGCGGCCGGTTGGGCACCGAGGGCCGGATTTCCACCATGGGCACCGAGACCAGGCGCGCCGCCGCCGCTTCATCCGCCGCCACCACCAGCGCCGCGCGCTGCTGCTGCGCCAGCAACTCGAACAGCGAATTCCGCAGAAAGAGATCGGGCTCGATGCGCAGCCGCGCCTCCAGCGCCTGGATGCGCCGGCCGGCCAGCTCAGCCAGGGTCTCGCGAACCCGGCCCTCGGCCAGGGCATGCAGCCGCTGCAACATGTCCAGCGCCGCGGCGCGGTCCCGGTTCACCAGCTCCAGCGTCCAGGTGACGGAGGTGAGCGAGGGGGTGGCGGAGAAATTGCGCTCCAGGAAATTCAGCGCATCATCCGTGTCGGCCGTCATGCGCAGGCCCAGCCAGCGGCGCAGCGGGCCGAGCGGCAGCCCGGCCCGGCGCTCCTCAATCTGCGCCAGCAGCGCCGTCTCCCGCGCCAGGGACGCCGCGGCCTCCGGCGCGCGCAGCGCCGCCAGATAAACCGCGAAATTGCCGCCCGGCCGCTGGTCCAGCAGCGAGGGCTGCAAAAAGGGCGAGGGCGTCAGCAGGGAGGAGGTGGCTATGCCCGTCGTCTCCGAGGGCGCCACGATCGCGGTGGCGACATAGCTGCGCGGCAAGTTCCAGACGAGGCCCACGGCCAGGGCATAGAGCACAAGGCAGGAGAGCAGGATGCCCCCGCGCTGCCGCCACAACCCCCTGAGCAATTCCTCCAGCGCCATTTTGGCCTCATCCGCTGGATCAGCATGGCTGCAAGAATCCGCCGAATGCAACCTGGACGATCAGTTCCGCTCAATTCGGGTTGCAATCAGTGACATTGGTTTCCCGAACGCGACTTCCAGCACCGGGAGGGGCGTGGCCACGCCATAGGCCAGGCTTTCCAGCCCCTCGGCCAGGCGCAGCGTGACCGGGCCATCCGCGGCCAGGCTCAGCCGCAGCCCAGGGCCGGCCACGCCATCGGGCGTGAGCCGCCACTCTCCAGGCGCGAGGCGCCAGCGCAGCACGGCCTGGCGGAAGGGCCCGGCGATCCGGTCCTCCACCAGCAGGCCCCCTGGCAGGGCGCGCAGCTCCCGCGCATGGGTGCGGCCGCGATGGTCGCGCCACCAGCCGCCCTCGGGCAGGGGGCCGGTCGCGGGCCAGTGGTGGAAGAGGAAGGGGCCGAGGCGGGGCATCTGGTCCTCGCCATCGAAGGCGATGATGTTGTGCGCCGCCGCGCCCTGGAAATAGGCGACCCAGCCGCGGTCGCTCGGGTTGTAGGCGCCGCTGCCGCCATCGCGCAGCAGGTTTTCCGCGCCGCGCCAGAGGTCCAGGTGCAGCAAATCCGCATGGCCGGGGCGGAAGCGCAGCGGGCCGGTGCGCAGGATGGCGCGAAAGGGCCCGAAGCGGCGGCCGAGCAAGCCCTCGCCGCGCCAATCCGGTTCGGCCGCCAGCACGGAATCCGGCAGGGCCAGGCCCAGCGCCGCGCAGCCCGCATCCCCCGGCCAGCCGGCCGAGGCGCCGCAGAAGATGCGTGCCGCGCGCTCCAGGCTGCCGCGCGCATCCGCCGGCCCCGCGCCCGAGAGATCGGCAAAATGCGAGCCATCCTGGTGGCCGATGCGCGGCAGCAGCCCGGTCTCCGGGCAGGCCAGGCGGTGCAGCCAGCGCGTGGCCGCCGCCATCCGCCGCAGCGTGAGGGGGGCGGCCGGCCAGGCATCGCCCCGCAGCCACTGGGTGACGGCCACCACATCCAGCAGCAGCCGGTGATAGGCGGGGCTGGCCTGGGCGAAGCTGCCATCCTCGGCCACCAGCCGGGCGATGGCGGCATCCAGCCGCCGGGCGCCGCGCGCGGCCAGGCGGGAATCGGCCAAGGCGAGGCCGCAGACCAGCAGGCCCGCGGCCTCGCTCACCGGGTGGTTGTTGTCCTGCGCCCAGGCATAGGCCGGGTTGGCGCCGATGCGCCGCGCCAGCGCCCGCATCACCGCGGCGGGCGGCGCCTGCCCGGCCAGGGCGCAGGCGAGCGCCAGGTGCAGGGCGCGCAAGGCGGCCTCCTGCCCGCACAGCCAGAGCACGCCGCGATAGGGCGGGTTCGCCGCACACCAGGCCTCCAGCCAGGGGGCGATGGCGGCACCGTCACCCGCCAGGGCCAGGCGCGGCAGCTCCGCCCAGCGATTTGCCTCCCAGAGCGGCCGGAGATCCTCCCCCGCCATGGGGTTGCGGAGATCGGGCGCTGCCCCGTCCCGCAAGCGCCAGCGCAGCCAGAGCCGCGCCCAGGGGCCGCGTCCCAGCAGCGCCAGCCCCACCGCGCGGGGCCCGAGCCGCCGCGCGGCATCCATTTTCGCAATCCAGAGGCTTGACGACATGGGGAGGATTCGCCGCATGGTTGCAAAGAATGTAAAAAAGATTGAGCAGAAGTCACCGGCATAAGCAAAGGTTAACCATTGGTGATCGCGCTTCCCTTTCTCGCGCTGCTGCTCCTGGCGCCGCCCCTGGCGGCGCAGACCTTGCCGCCATCCCTGCTCGGCCCGTCTTCCCTGCCCACTACCCTGCCGGGTGGCGGCGCCCTGCAGGCCCTGCCGCCCAGCGCCCAGCAGGATATCCTCCAGCGGCTGATGGATGCCGGCGCCGGGCGCACCCTCGGCACACAGCTGCCCAACCTGCCGCCGCCGGCCATGCCCGGCCTGCCGCCCCCGCCGCTCCCGGTCGTGGAGGAGCCGCTCTCGCCCATCGAACAATTCTTCGACAATCGCCGCCCGCCGCCCGCCCTCCTCCCCGCGACCAATTCGGCCGGTCGCGTGCCCATGCCGCCCCAGCCGCTGCGGCAATTCGGCTATGACAGCTTCCGCCGCGCCCCCGGCACCCTGCCCGGCCAGGGCTTCGGGCAGCAGCTGAACCAGGCCTCCGGCGCGATCCCCGAGGATTACATCCTCGGCCGCGACGATGAACTGATCATCACCATCCGCGGCCGCGCCAACCAGGACATCCCGGTCCGCATCTCGCGCGAGGGATTGTTGGTGCTGCCCAACCTGCCGCCCATTCCCGCCGCCGACCGCAGCCTGCGCGAGCTGCGAGAGGACCTCGCCCGCCGTGGCCAGCGTGAACTCGCCGGCTCCGAGGTCTTCGTCTCGGTGCGGCAGATGCGCCAGGTGACCATCTTTGTCGGCGGCGAGGTGCAGCGCCCGGGCATCGTCGCCCTCTCGCCGCTGGCCAATGTCTTTGACGCGCTGGTGGCGGCCGAGGGGTTGCGCAAATCCGGCACGCTGCGCGCCATCCGCGTGGAAGGCCCGCGCGGGCGGCGCGTGGTGGACCTCTACCCCGTCCTCGCCGGCGAGGGCGAACCGCCTGACCTTTCGCTCCGCGAGGGCGAGCGCATCCTGGTGCCGCCCATCGGCGGCGTGGTGGGCCTCGGCGGCGAGGTCTCGCGCCCCGCCATCTATGAGCTGCCGCCGGGCAGCGGCGCCGTGCCGCTCGGCACCATGCTGCGCCTGGCGGGCGATGCGCTGCGCCCCTCGGGCAATCGCTTCCTGCTGGAAACCACGGATGGCGAGGGCCGCCGCGCCTTTCGCGAGATCAACCTGCAATCCCCCCTGCGCCGGGGCGACCTGCTGCTGGTGGAGCCCGGCACCGATGTGCAGGCGCAGAATCTCCGCCTGACCGGCCATGTGGCCCAGCCGATGACCCGCGCGCTGGGCGGGCGCGGCGCCAGCCTGCGCGGGTTGCTGGGCGATGGCCGCATCGTCCGCCCCGACCCCTATGCCCGCATGGGGGTGATCTGGCGCACCGATGCGCGCACCCGCGGCCGCCGCTTCCAGCCCTTCGACCTCGCGGCCGTGCTGGCCGGGCGCGGCGACATCCCGCTGGCCGAGGGCGACGAGGTCATCATCCTCGCGCTCTCCGACGTGCTCTGGCTCTCCAGCCCCTCGGTGCAATG
Organism: Roseococcus sp.; assembly: GCF_019747315.1. Classification (GTDB taxonomy): domain Bacteria; phylum Pseudomonadota; class Alphaproteobacteria; order Acetobacterales; family Acetobacteraceae; genus Roseococcus. The sequence goes on from NZ_JAIEQY010000096.1 coordinate 4,863, forward strand.
GGCGCTGCTGGACGAGGCGGAGCGCGGCCGGCTGAACGCGGCCCAGGCGCGGCTGGCGCCGCCGCCGCCCAGCCCGGCCATGCCGGCCCCCGGGATGCCGAACCCCCTGGCGGGCCTGCCCGGCCTGCCGCCCGCGCCCCCCGCCGGCATGCCGAGCCCCCCCGGCACCACCCCCGACACCCAGCAGCGGGGCCTGGATTGCGCCGCGCTGACGCAGCTGGAGATCGCCGCCCGATCCTCGCCGCAGCGCTTCGCCCATGCCCGCATGGGCAGCTTCCGCCGCCTGGGCGAGGCCCCCTGCCCGCAGGTCTTCCAGGACTACCCCGCGCTGCTGACCTTCCTGCTCGACAACGCCATGTCGCTGACCGGCGAGGCACGGCTGCCCGGCCTCTATCCCATCACCAACGGCACCCGCCTCGATGAGCTGCTGGCCGTGGCGGGCAACCTGACCGACACGGCCGATCTTTCCAGCGTGGAACTGACGCGCGAACCTTCCGACCAGACCAGCGCCATCCCGCTGACCCGCACGCTGATCGACCTGCGCAGCCGCAACTTCGCGGCCGTACGCCTCTCCCCGCGCGACGGGCTGCGCATCCCCCGCGGCTTCGGCGACCGCGACAATGGGCCGGTGACGCTGATGGGCGAATTCCTGCGGCCGGGCGTCTATGACATCCGCCGTGGCGAGCGCCTCTCCGAGGTCATCGCCCGCGCCGGGGGGCTGACGCCGCAGGCCTATCCCTATGGCGCCGTCTTCACGCGCGAGGCGGCGCGGCTGCGCCAGCAGGAGGGTTTCAACCGCACCGCCCGCGAATTGGAAACGGGCATGATGCAGGTGGCCGCCGGCACGGGCGTGATCGGCAGCAGCCGCGCGACCGACATCACCGGCGCCGTGGCCGCCGGGCAGCAGCTTGCCAATAGCCTGCGCAACATCCCGGCGGCCGGGCGCATCGTGGTGGAGGCGAACCCCGTCGTCCTCGCCGGACGGCCCGAGCTGGATGTGCTGCTGGAACCCGGCGACCTCATCGTCATGCCCAAGCGGCCGAATGAGGTGACGGTGGTGGGCGCCGTGCAGAATCCCGGCAGCCTGCAATTCCTGAGCGGCTGGCGGGCCAGCCAATATGTCCAGGCGGCCGGCGGCACACAGCGCTTCGCCGACCCCTCGCGCGCCTTCCTGGTGTTGCCCAATGGCACCTCCACCCCGGCTGGCCTTGGCGCCTGGCAGCAGGGCGGGCCGCCCGTGCCGCCAGGCAGCCTGGTGATCGTGCCCAATGACCCCTCGCCCTTCGAGGCCTGGGGTTTTCTCCGGGATATGACGCAGATCGCGGGGCAATTGGCGATCTCGGCGGCGGCACTCGCCGTGATCTACCGGGGTGGGAACTGATTCATGCCCTCAAACGCCGGGCGCTCCCTCCGGTCGCTGGGCTTCGCGCCGCCACGGTTGCGCTGACGTGAAGCGCGGTCTGGGCGCGCCGGCCGCATGGCGGCCGGATGTTGGGAGGGCAGCGGCCATCCTGGCCGGGCTGCTGCTGGGCGGCCCGGCGCTGGCCCTCGACGACGTCCCCGCCACCGGCTCCAATTTCGGCCGCGTCGGCCTGCTGGAAATGCCCAATGCGCGCTTCCGCCCCGATGGCACCATCGAGACCGGCATCTCCTGGCGGCAGCAGCGGGAGTTCTGGTTCATCAACTTCCAGGCCCTCCCCTTCCTGGAAACCACCTTCCGCCTGACCGACCGCCTGAACGGCACCACCGGCCGCGGCAACACGACCGACCGCGCCTTCGACCTCAAGCTCCGCGTCTGGGAGGAAAACGCCTGGCGGCCGGCGCTGGCCATCGGGCTGCAGGATGTGATCGGCACCGGCATCTACCAGGGCGAATTCATCACCGCCTCCAAGCGCTTCTGGGATTTCGACTTCACCATCGGCATGGGCTGGGGCCGGCTCTCCACCGGGGGCGACGTCACCAACCCGCTGAGCTATGGCCCGGGCAGCTTCGGCACACGGCCGCGCAGCGTGGGCCAGGGCGGCACCTTCGCCTGGAACAGCCTGTTCCGCGGGCCGCATTCCGGCATTTTCGGCGGGATCGAATATTCCGTGCCGCCCATCCCCACGCCCTGGGGCCCGATCGAGGGGTTGCGCGCCAAGGTGGAATACTCGGCCGATGCCCTGCGCGACGAGCGCGGCGGCTACCCCGCCCGCACCACCAATCTGCGCGGCGAGGCGGCCAGCCGCTTCAACATCGGCATGAACTGGCAGCCCAACCCTTACGTGGATATCGGCGCCTCCTTCGTGCATGGCACGGATCTCCTGGTCCGCGCCTCTTTCCGCCTCGATCCCTTCACCCCGCCCGACCTGCCGCGCCCCCCGCCGCCCGCCATGCCGCCCCGCCCACCGGAGAACGCCGCGCCGCCGCCCGAACCCCTGCGCGGATGGCGCGAACGCCTGCTCGCCGCCGCCGCCGGCTTCGAGGGCCAGATCCGCATGGGGCGCGATGACCGCGAGGGCGAGGCGAGCCTGAACGCGCAAATTGCCCGCCGCCTCTTTCCCGCGCTGCGCGAGGCGAGCTTCCTGCCCATCTCCTTCGAGCTGCGCGGCGAGGAGGCGCTGATCGCCGTCTCCGGCGGGCGCTACCGCACGCTGGCCCAGGTCACCTCCCGCGTGGTGCGCGCCGCCCAGGCCCATCTGCCGCCCGAGGTCGAGCGCATCCGCGTGATCTGGGAGCGCGAGGGCGTGGTGATCGCCCGCCTGGTCACGCTGCGCGGCGCCTTCGAGGCGCAGGCGCGCGGCCATGGCAGCGCCGAGGAAATCCTGCACGCCTCGCAACTCCTGCCCGCCTGGAACGAGGCCAGCGCCACCGCCGCCATCGCCGCCCCGCCGCGCCTCACCTGGGGTATCGCCCCCGTGCTGAACCTGATGGTGGGCGACCCGGAGACAGCGCTGCGCTGGCAGGTCGGCGTGGCGGCCGGCGCGCGGCTGGAGTTGGGTTGGAACACCGCGCTGGTCGGCGCCGTGCAGCAGAGCTTCGCCGGCAACCTCGATGGCGGGCTGCCGAGCGACAGCGTGCTGCCCCATGTGCGCAGCGATTTCGCCCGCTACGCCCGCGCCGCCACCACCACCATCCCCGCCCTCTATGCCGAGCGCATCTGGACGCCCGCGCGCGATATCTTCGCGCGCGTGACGGCCGGCATGCTGGAGCCGATGTTCGGCGGCATCTCGGGCGAGGTGCTCTGGCGCCCGCGCGACCGGCCCTACGCGATCGGCCTCGACGTGAACTGGGTGGCGCAGCGGCAATACACCCAGAATATCGGCACGCTGGGCTATTCCGTGGTGACGGGCCAGGCCTCGCTCTACCTCGATCTGCCGGTGTGGAACCTCTACACGGTGCTGCGCGGCGGGCGGTATCTGGCCGGCGATTGGGGCGGCACGATCGAGGTGGGCCGCCGCTTTGACAGCGGGATCGAGGTGGGCGGCTTCGCCACCTTCACCGATGTCAGCTATTCCCGCTTCGGCGAGGGCAGCTTCGACAAGGGCATCTATGTCCGCGTGCCCTTCGATTTCTTCGGCATCGCGAGCCGCAACCGCGCGGCCTTGAACATCCGCCCCGTGCAGCGCGACGGCGGGCAGCGCCTGGCGGTGGACAACCCGCTCTGGGATGTGACGCGGGACGGCCGGGCGGATGCGCTGCGGCGCGGATTCGACTGGTTCGCGCGGTAAGCGGCTGGGCCCCTTGAAGGATTGGGGTCTGGGGCCTTTCGGCCCCAGCCGCCGGAGGCCCCTTTTTCTTTCTCAGGCCTCCCGCTGCTCCTCCAGCAGCCAGAACAGGATATTGTCCCGGAAGGTCGCGTCCCGCGTGATTTCCAGATGCTCGCGCGGGAGGAAGAGCGCGCGGTGGAACCCCATCGGGCTCATCACGCGCGGCGGGCGTGGGTCCTGGCCCTGGCGCTGGTCCAGCAGGACGGAATCACGCAGCACCACGCCATCGCCGGGGCCGGTCATCACGGTGGAGAGCCGTCCATCCGGCGCGGCGGCCAGGCGCAGGGCGGTGGGCATGGAATCGCCGGCCACCAGCATGAGTTCGGTGCCCGGCGGTGGGCGGGCGGGCTGCTCCATCGCGGCGGCGAAGGCACGCGCGCGCCGCAGCAGCCGCGCCTGGAGTGCCACGGCCAGGCGGCGGCGTTCCTCCGCATCCGCCACATCGGGCATGAGGGTGGCGAGGTCCCCCCCCAGCCCGCGCCCGGCCAGGCCCCAGCCCAGGCGCTGCCACACCGCGGGGTCATGCAGGTCCAGCGCCGTATCGCCTTGCAGCACCGGCAGGCTGCGCGCGCGCGGCAGCAGCTGATAGACCGAGGCGAAGGTGCCGAGGATCGCCTGGCTGTAGCGCGGCACGATGGGCTGGCCGAAATCCCGCCCCTCCACCAGCACGCGCAGCGCATCGAGCGAGCCGCCATTGGGCGTGCCGATCTGGATCAGCCGCGCGATGTATTCGGCGCCGGCGAAGCTCGGCCGCGGCAGCGCGCCATCGGTGGGCAAATCGGCCTCGCCGAAGAGCATGGCATAGCGCGCGACGAGGCCGCCCATGGAATGCGCCACCACGTCGAACTTCACGGGATGGTTCCGCATGCCGAAGCGGCGGGCATATTCGGCCTGCACGAATTCGCGCTTCTCGCGCATGAATTCCATCAGGCGCTGCGCGTTGCGCACATTGTCCTGCCGCCAGTCATAGGAGAACTGGAAGCAGGTGAAGTGATCACTGCCGTAATTGACGCGCCCGGCCAGGCCCAGCGCCTCGTCGCGATAACCGCCGAGGCCGAGCGTGCTCAGGATCTCTGCATAGGCGCGCAGCGCGAGCGGAATGCCCGCCACGCGCAGTTGCACGCGGTCCAGCACGCCATCGGGGGTGACCTGGCTTTGCGTGGCGTCGGTGAAGGGAAGCGCGACAAGGCGCGCGCCCTCCACCGTGCCGGGATCGGCCGCGACGCCGTCAAAGGCGCCCCAGACGATGCGGTCAGAAGCGGGGTCGCGCAGGCGGCTGCCGAGCAGGCCCGGGACGACGATGATGGGGTTGCGGTCCAGCCCGTGATGCATGGCGGCGGGCGTGTAGAGCAGGTGGAGATCGGCCTCGGTCTCCGGCGGCCTGGTCTTCAGCGCGGCATAGGCGGCGGCCCCGGCGACGCCGCCCAGCAGCATCCCCCGGCGCGTCCACGCCCAAGCCCGCGCCCTGTTCATGCCGTCACCCTGCCCCACCGGGCTTGAGACTGTGCGGCGTGGGCCGTGCTGTCAAAGAATCCCATCGAGCCAGGCCTGCACAAGCGCGGCGATGGCATCGCTGTTGCGCTCCAGCATCAGCATATGGCCATTGCCGGGGAGGCCCGCTTCCGGCAGGTTACGCAGGGTCACCTGCGGATGCGCGGCGGCGAAAGCGCTGCCCGCCGCACGGAGCGTAACCCAGCGCGGATCGCGCGCGATGTGGTCGCCATAGAGGATCAGCGTGGGGATCGCCGGCATGGGGCCGCTGCCGAAGCCGGAGGGCTCCAGCAGCACCAGCGCCCGCACCAGATGCGGCGCGGCCTGGGCGGCGGCGCAGGCGAAATGCCCGCCCTGGCTGTGCGCGACGACGACGGAAGGCCCCACGCGCTCCAGCAGCGCGAGATAGCCCGCCAGCGCATCCGCATCCGTGCCGAGGAAGCGCGGCACGCATTGCCGCAGGAAATCCTCGTAGTGGTCGAGCGGGAATTGATGGCCAGGATGCGCCTGCCGCGCCGCATGGCTGGGGCCGATGCGGAACTGCTCCCAGGGGTCGTTCACGCGGCGATGGAGGGGCGCGGCGGGGAAGATTTCCGGGAAGGGGGCATAGCCGCTGCGGCCGCGCTCCACCGCGTCGCTCACATGCACATGCCAGCCCTGGCGGAGGAACCGGAGCTTCCAGCCCTCGCGCCCATCGGGCGTCGTGTCCCAGCAGGCGCCGGTCAGCCCGCCGCCATGCCAGAGCAGCAGCGGGACGGGCCGCGTCACGGGATCGGGCCGCGCATGTTCCACGTAGAGGCTCGCCACCAGGTATTCGCCGTTCATGTCGGCGCGATAAGGCGGGCTGCCGGGGACGAGCTGCACCTCGGTCACGGCCCGGCCGGTGACGCGCGCGCCGCGGCCGCCCACGAAGAAATGACCCATTTCGGCAAGGCGGAGCGGCTGCATCGGCACAGTCTGCGATGCATGACGCGCGCGGGAAAGCATGGACGCGCAGCGCGCAGGAAGGCTTGACGCGCTCCGCGCGAGAAGGCTTGACGCGCTCCGCGCGAGAAGACTTGACGCGCTCCGCGCGGGGGGCCGGAATACCGGCAACAACCTCAGGGAGGATCACATGGCCGGACGTCTGGCAGGAAAGCGCGCATTCGTGACGGCGGCAGGCCAGGGCATCGGCCGCGCCAGCGCCATCGCCATGGCGGCCGAGGGCGCCTCGGTGGTGGCCACCGACCGCGAGGAAACCAAGCTTGTGGGCCTGGCCGAACACGGCATCGCCACCCATGCGCTGGATGTGCTGGATGACGGCGCCGTCGCCGCCGCCATCGCGGCCGCGGGGCGGCTCGACATCCTCTTCAACTGCGCGGGCTTCGTGCACCAGAACACGGCGCTGACCTGCACCGATGAGGAGTGGGATTTCGCCTTCGCGCTCAACGTCCGCAGCATGTGGCGCACCATCAAGGCCGCGCTGCCGGCGATGCTGGAGGCGAAGAGCGGCAGCATCATCAACATGGCCTCGGCCGCGTCGAACATCAAAGGCGCGCCCAACCGCTTCCTCTACGGCACCAGCAAGGCCGCGGTGATCGGCATGACCCGCGCCGTCGCCGCCGATTGCGTGACGGCCGGCGTGCGGGTGAATTGCCTCGCCCCCGGCACGGTGGACACGCCGAGCCTGCATGACCGCATCGCCGCCAATGCCGCAGCGGCCGGCAGCTTCGAGGCCTCACGCGCCGCCTTCATCGCGCGCCAGGCCATGGGCCGGCTCGCCACCGCGGAGGAGATGGCGGCGCTGGTCGTCTATCTCGCCAGCGATGAAAGCGCCTTCGTCACGGGACAGGCGATGGTGATCGATGGGGGGTGGACGCTGTGAGGATCGCGCGCCGCAGCCTTCTTGCCACGCCGCTGCTCGCCGCCCCGGCGCTGGCGCAGTCGCAATCTCCGTCCCTTTGGCCCAACCGCACCATCCGCATCCTGGTGGGCTTCCCCGCCGGCGGCACGACCGATCTTCTCGGCCGCCTCGCCGGGCAGATCCTGACGGAAGAGTTGGGCCAGCCCGTCGTCATCGAGAACCGCCCCGGCGCCGGCGGCAATATCGCGGCTCAGGCCGCCCTCCGCAGCCCCGCGGATGGCTATACGCTGATGCTGGGCTCGCCCGGCACCAACGCCATCAACGCGCATCTCTACAGCAATGCCGGCTATGACCCGCTGACCGATTTCCTGCCCATCAGCCAGATCGCCGAGGTGGCCAACCTGCTGGCCGCGCACCCCTCGCTCGGCGTGCGCGATGTGGCGGGGCTGATCGCGCTCGCGAAGCAGCGGCGCCTCTCCTATGGCGAGACCAGCATCGGCGGCTCCACCCACCTTTCCGCCGAGATGTTCCGGCTGATGGCGGGCATAGAAGCCACCCACGTCCCCTATCGCGGCAGCGCGCCAATGATGGTGGACCTGCTGCCCGGCCGCATCGACTATGGCGTGGACAACCTGCCCACCATCATCAACCACATCCGCTCTGGCGCGCTGGTGGGCATCGGCGTCACCTCCGCCCGACGCTGGCCGACCACGCCGGAGATCCAGGCCATTGCGGAAACCCTGCCGGGCTATGAGGTGACGGCCTGGTTCGGCATCGTCGCCCCGCGCGGCACCTCGCCCGAGGTGATCACCCGCGCCAATGCGGCGCTGCGCGCGGGGCTGTCCAAACCGGAGATGGTCGCGCGCATGGCGGAGATCGGCGCGGCGCCGCTGCCAGGCACGCCGGAGGAATACCAGGCGCGGAACGTGGCGCAGCATGCGCGGCTGGGGGAGCTGATCCGAAGGGTGGGGGTGAAGGCAGACTAGAGAGAAAAGGGCCTCCGGCGGCCGGGGCCGAAAGGCCCCAGGCCCCTTGAATTTATTGGGGTCTGGGGCCCGTGGCCCCAGCCGCCGGAGGCCCCTTCTCCAACCGCCACCGGAAGCCACCCTCATCGGCGGCAAAGTCGAGCGTCGCGAACCGATCAAAGGCCAGCGCCGCGCCCTGGTGCAGCTCGGCCCAGGCCCGCAGCAGCGGCGGCTCCAGCGCCAGGCCGCGCAGCAGCCCGGCTTCGCGCTGGCTGATGGCATCCCCCTCCAGCGCCGCCGCATCGCCCTGCGCGGCGGCCAGGGCCAGCAGGAAGGGCGCGATCCCCTGCCCCGCCACGCCCAGCGCCGCGGCCGTGGCATGGGCGTGCTGCATCGCCGTGAGGCGCGCGGCGAGGCCCAGCAGCGCGCCTGCCTCCGCCGCGCCGAATTGCGCCTGGGCGGCCTGCATCACGCTGCGGACATATTCCATCGCGTAGCCGCGCCTGGCCTTGGCCAGCCGCTCGGGCGACCAGGCGGGGGGCAGCGCGGGGGCCGTGGCGGGGTCGAAGCGCGGCATGTGCTCGGCGCGGGTGAAGCGCAGGCGATCAGCCTCCGCCAGGGGATGATCGTGCTCCATGTAATAGCCTTCGAGGCCAGGATCGCCCTCCACCGTTTGCCCCGTGCAGACGAAGCCCAAGGCCGGGCAGCCCAGCGAGACGCCGTTCTGCGCGTGCCAGCCGCGCAGCATCGCCACATTGACCTCGGGCGGGATGCCGCAGATGGCCGTGCCCTGCCAGATCCAGCGCGGCGGCGGGTAGCGGATCCAGGCCTTTTTCGGGCTTTCCTCGTAATATTCGACGCCGACGCCGCCGATCGCGTTGGAGAGGTAATGGTAGCGCGCGGCGGCCACGGCGGGCGGCAGCTGGTCGAGGCCGAGCTTGGCCAGCCCCTCCAGGAAGCGCGCCTGCTGCTGCTGACGGAAGACGCGGAACACCAGCTCCGCCGCCGAACCCGCGCCGCGGCGTGAGACGGCGGTGAGGATGATGCCGGTGAACCAGGCGTGATACCACTCACCCACCGCCTCCATGGCCTCCGTGCTCGGCTGCATCCCTGTTTCCCGCCCTGCGCTGCGGTGGCAGGATAACCCCGAACCGGGGAGGCCACGCCATGCGCGATTTCGACGAGAACAGCATCACCGACGCCGTGCTGGAACGCCTCGCCGCCACGGCCAATCCCCGCATGCGCCAGGTGAGCGAGGCGATGGTGCGCCACCTGCACGCCTTCGTGCGTGAGGTGGAGCCGAGCTTCGAGGAATGGCAGGCGGCCATCGGCTTCCTGACGCGCACCGGCCATATGTGCGACGACAAGCGCCAGGAATTCATCCTGCTCTCCGACACGCTGGGCGTCTCGATGCTGGTGGATGCCATCAACCACCGCCTGCCGGAGGGTGCCACGCCCACCACGGTGCTCGGCCCCTTCTATGTCGAGAACCCGCCCGAGCTGCCGCTGGGGGCCGAGGTGGCGCAGGCCATGAAGGGCGAAAGGCTGCATGTCTCGGGCGAGGTCAGGACGGCGGGCGGCAGTCCGATCGCCGGCGCCACGGTGGACATCTGGCATTCGGATGAGGACGGCTTCTACGACGTGCAGCGCCCGGCCGAGGCCAGTGCCAGCCTGCGCGCCCGCTTCCGCACGGATGGCGAGGGGCGGTTCCACTTCTGGACGCTGCTGCCGACCTCCTACCCGGTGCCTGATGACGGGCCGGTGGGTGACCTGCTCCGCGCCACGGGCCGGCACCCGATGCGGCCGGCCCATGTGCATTTCATGATCGTGGCCCCGGGGCACGAGACCTTGGTGACCCATGTCTTCGTGGCAGGCGACCCCTACCTCGACAGCGATGCGGTGTTCGGCGTGAAGCAGGAACTCATCGCCGAGTTTCCGAAGGCCCCGGAAGGCCACCGCGTGTTGCGCTACGACTTCGCGCTGAAACCCAAGGGCTGAGCCTCAGCGTACCAGCGCGGTCGAAAGGATGGGGAAGAGCGCGATGAAGACCAGCGCCACCCCCATCACCACCACGAAGGGCATCGCACCCGCGAAGATCGTCTCGATGCTCACCTTGGGGTCCGCCAGCGTCGCCTTCACGGTGAAGACGGATATGCCGAAGGGCGGTGTCAGCAGCCCCATCTCGACCGCGATGATGGTCACGATGCCGAAGTGAATGAGATCGAACCCCATGGCGGTGGCGATGGGGGCGCCGATCGGCACCATGATGAGCAGGATGGAGGTGCTGTCCAGGATCATGCCCATCAGCAGGATCACGATGACGAAGGCGATCAGGAAGCCATAGGCGCCAAGCCCCAGATGCTCCACGAAATCGCCGATGGCATTGGGCACGCCGGCCATGGAGAGCATGCGCGAATACAGCCCCGCTGCAATCAGCAGAAACAGGATGGCGGCGGAGACCAGGCCCGTCTCCCGCAGCACGCGCCAGAATTTCGCGGCGTCCAGCCGGCGGCGGACGAGGGCGATGAGCAGGGCGCCCGCGGCACCCACGGCGCCCGCCTCGGTCGGCGTGAAGAAGCCGGTGTAGAGCCCGCCCAGGATGAGCACGACGAGCGAGAGGATGGGCACGGATTTGCCCAGCATCTCCGCCGTGCCCATCAGCGGCTCGTCGCGCGCGGCGGGGCTTTCCGTATGGTCCATGATGCGATGCGGAGCGAAGGTGGCGTAGCCCCAGATCATTACCACGAAGCCGAGCGCGATGATGATGCCGGGGATGACGCCCGCGATGAACATGGAGCCGATCGAGACCTCGGCCAGCACGCCATAGACGATCATGAGCAGCGAGGGCGGGATCAGCATGCCGAGGATGCTGCTGCCCGCCACCGTGCCCGCCGCAAAGCGCATCGTGTAGCCATGGCGCACCATTTCCGGCACGGCCACCTTGGTGAAGACGGCTGCGGAGGCGATGGAGACGCCGGTCACCGCCGCGAACACCGCATTGGCGCCCACCGTCGCGATGCCCAAGCCGCCCTTCACGCGCCGCAGCAGGTTCTGTGCAACGTCGAAGGTGTCCTTCCCAACATCCGAGATGCTCACCAGCAGCCCCATCAGCACGAAGAGCGGGATGGTGGCGAAGAGGTAGTCCTGGATGCCGGAATAGGTGGCCATTGCCGTGAAGCGGAAGGCCAGATCCGGATTCTCGCGGATCAGCCAGACGCCGATGGCACCTGTCGAGATCAGTGTGATGCCGATGGGCAGGCCGATGATGATCAGCGCCACCATCAGCCCGATCAGCGTGAAGCCGAGGGTCACATCATCCATGGCGGGGCAGCATCCGGCGCATTTCGTGGAGGAAAAGGACGAGATAGGCGAGGCAGCCGGCCGCACCCCCCAGCACGATCAGCCCGCGGAAGGGCCATGTCAGCACGGTGAAGAGGCCCTGCACGCCGAAGAACTCGCGGAGGTTCATGGAGGTCCACATGCCCGGCCAGGCGGCCTGGGCCACGAAGAACATCACGGCCGCGCCGATCAGGTAGAACAGCGCCTCCATGGCGCGGCCAAGGCCCGGCGCCCATCGCAGGATGCGCTCGATCAGGAAGTCGGCCCGCGTCATGCGGCGATGGTAGATGGTGGAGCCGATTTGAAGAAACACGATACCCACCACCGAATGCGCCGCGATCTCGGCCACGCCGGTGATGGGCGCGTTGAGGAAGGAGCGGCCGATCACATCGGCACAGATCAGCAGCATCAGCCCGAAGGTCCAGATGGTGCCGATGGCGGCCAATCCATCGAGGATCAGGCGGATCGGGTCGAAGGGCTGCGGGGCGGCGGCAGCGTCGAGCGCCGCCATGTCGATGTCATCTGCCATGGCGGCGCGCTCCGGGTTGTTTACGCGGTCAGTTCACGGTCCCAGTCGCGCCCCGGCGTCTGGCCGGCGCCGCGGATGGCCGCGAAATAGGCGTTCAGCACCTCGCGCGAGGCGGGGCCGGAGCTGTCGGCCCAGGTGCGCGCCAGGTTGGGCAGCCCGCGGATCCAGCGGGTGCGCTCGGCATCCGGCAGGGTGGAGATGACGGCACCCTGGCGCAGCATCTCGGCCTCGGCGACGGCGATGCGCGAGGAGACGTCGCGGATATGCGCCTGGGTCGTGATCTTGCCGGCCTCGACCATGGCGCGGCGCACGGGCTCCGGCCAACGCTCGAAGCGCTGCCGGTTGGCGGCGATGCCGCCCACATACATGGCACCCACGTCGCACTTCGTGATGAAGCGCGCGACCTCATGCACGCGGGTCGGCAGGATGCCCACGAAGAAGGAGAGGGCGCCTTCGGACACGCCGGTCTGGATGTCCGTGTAGTAGGTCGTCAGCGCGCCATCCACCGGCGTCGCACCCGTGCCCTGGAGCCAGTTGGCACTGGTGCCGGGCGCCGAGATCTTGCG
>NZ_JAIEQY010000264.1 GCF_019747315.1 Roseococcus sp.
AAGGAGGCCCTGATCGGCGCCATGCTGGACCGCTGGTTCGAGGATTATGCCGCGGGCCTGAACGCCGCCCTGGCCGATGGCGAGGACAGCCCGGCAGCCCGCATGGGCGCCCATGTCGCGCTCTCCCTCGATGACGCGGCGAGCGACAGCACCGCGCGGGCGGCGGCGCTGGTCGCGGCGTTGCTGCCCAATCCCGGGCAGTTGGGCTCGGTCCGCGCCTGGTATGCCGCGCGCTTCGCGGGACTGTTCGAGGCGGGCGAGGCGGGCCGCGTCCTGCGCCTGGCCCTGCTGGCCACCGAGGGCGCCGTCCTGCTGCGCCATCTGGGCCTGGCGACGCTGAGCCCGGCCGATTGGGCGCAGCTGCGCGCCGACATCGCCAGCCTGCTGCCGGCAGGAACCGCCGGGCCCGGCTGAGCCCGCGCAACCCATCCCGCCCCCGCCGGTTCACCTCGCAGACAGGGAGACACCGCCATGGAAGCCCAACACCAACCCCCGCCCGGACTAACCGAGCAACTCACCCCCCGCCCCGATCATGGCGAGGAGAGCTATCGCGGCCATGGCCGCCTGCAGGGCAAGCGCGCCGTCATCACCGGCGGGGATAGCGGCATCGGCCGCGCGGTCGCCATCGCCTACGCCCGTGAGGGCGCCGATCTGCTGGTCGCCTATCTCGATGAGCATGAGGATGCCGAGGCGACGAAGACGCTGGTCGAGGCGGAGGGCCGCAGCTGCATCCTCGTGCCGGGCGACATCGCCGACCCCGCGCATTGCCGTACCATCATCGAGCGTGCGGTGGCTGAGCTCGGCGGCATTGACGTGCTGGTCAACAACGCCGCCTACCAGATGAGCTTCACCTCCATCGAGGAAATCAGCGACGAGGAATGGGACCGCACCTTCGACGTCAATATCGGCGCCATGTTCCGCCTGTGCCGCAATGCCGTGCCCTACATGCAGGCCGGCGGCTCGATCATCAACACGAGCTCGATCAACTCGGACAAGCCCTCGCCGCAATTGCTGCCCTATGCGACGACCAAGGGCGCCATCGCCAATTTCAGCGCGGGCCTGGCGCAGTTGCTGGGCGAGCAGGGCATCCGGGTGAACAGTGTGGCGCCCGGCCCGATCTGGACGCCGCTGATCCCCTCCACCATGCCGCCTGAAAAGGTCGAGAATTTCGGCAAGGACACGCCGCTCGGCCGGCCAGGCCAGCCGGCCGAGCTGGCCGCGGCCTTCGTGCTGCTGGCCTCGGACGAGGCGAGCTACATCTCGGGCACGCGCCTCGGCGTCACCGGCGGCACACCGATCCTGTAAGCGGTGGAAAAAGGGGTCTGGGGCCCCGGCCCCAGCCGCCGGAGGCCCTTTCTGAGCCTTCACTGCGCCTTTTCGCGCCGGGACCTTCACGGAAAAGCGCCAGGCATGTCTCCGAACATGCGTCAGGCATCTATCCGGTCGTGCCTGGCGCCGGCCGCGGGAGCCGATCATCGAAGGACGGAGCCTTTCCCGCCTGTTATCCCCACGAAACAACGGGATTCACAGCTTCTTCGCATTCGCAGGGCTTGCGACACGGATTCACGCTGCCCTACATCTAGTAATGGTGGTGAATCGGGCGCCGACCCCCAATCCCTAGGCCAAGGGGAGGCCAGGGTGGGGCATGGCTCGAAACAGGACCGTCATGGTCGCGCCACCCGTGACGCAGGCCCCGCCCGAGGCCTGTGGCGCGCCTGGAACCGGGGTGCCTGGGGAGTGCCACATGTCCGGAATGCTGGCCGAGGTTGGGGAAGAGCGCGCCACCAACCCGCTCGATGTGCTCGAACAGATCGTCATCGCCAATGAATGGACCTTCGAGCGCCGCTCGGAGGGCGAGATGGCGGCGGAAGCGCCGGGCAAATGGTGCAACTACACCCTGTTCTTTTCCTGGTCGCCCGAGATCAGCGCGATGCATTTCTCCTGCGCCTTCGATGTGAAGGTGCCCGATGCGCGCCGCGGGCCGCTGTTTGAGTTGCTGGCCCTGGCCAATGAGCGCCTCTGGATCGGCCATTTCGGGCTGGAAAGCGATGAGGGCACGCCCGTGTTCCGCCATGCGGTGCTGCTGCGCGGGGCGCCCGGCGCCTCGGCCGAATCGCTGGAGGATATGGTGGATATCGCGCTGACGGAGTGCGAGCGCTTCTTCCCGGCCTTCCAATTCGTCCTCTGGGGCGGCAAGGCGCCGGGCGAGGCGCTGGACGCGGCCATGCTGGATTGCGTGGGCGAGGCCTGAGAAAAACGGCCTCCAGCGGCTGGGGCCGAGGCCCCAGACCCCTTTAATTTTCAATCACGATCAGTGCCTTGGCAGTCAGTGAGTGACCCCAAGGAAAGGGGTCTGGGGCCCCCTTCTTGAAACATGGGGCCCCAGCCGCCGGAGGCTTCTTATACTTTCTTCCGCCGGCGCGACCGGCGCGGCGGATCCATCGGGAAGGCCAGCCCGCTCGACATCAGGCGCATGCGCAGCAGCAGCTTCGCCATCTCGATCGCGCAGGCGAAGCCTTCCAGCACCGGCACATCCCAGCCGGCCTGGCGCAGCCGCTCCTCCAGGAAGGGGCGCATCCAGAAGGCGGCCGAGCAGCCGAGGATCAGGCTCTCCGCCCCATCTTCCTCGATGGCGGCCTCGGCGGCGGCGAAGGCGGCGTCCAGCATGGCGCTGGGCTCGCCGCGCAGGGCCTGGGCGCGCTCGTCGCTGATCTTGAGGCGGCCGGCATTGGCGGGGCGCGGCAGCGGGAAATCAATATTGCGGATGCCGGTGCAATGCTCGGTGAAGCGGTATTGCACGACCAGGTTCGCCATCTGCGCGTTGTGCGTCTCGGAGATGTCGATGATCCCGAAATACTGGCCAAGCAGCGTGGCCATATGCATCTGCGCATGGGCGCAGCTGGTCACCGCCACGCCGAAGCGCCGGCCGATCTCGACCGATTCCAGATAGCCGGGATCGCCGCCGCCCAGCAGCACGATCGCGTCATGTTTGCCGCTCTCGCAGGCCTCGCGCACCACGCGGATGCGGTTGGCGGCGACGATGAGGAATTCCTCGCGCATCTCCACGGGATGGTCGCCATGGGTGGCCAGCGCGCCGGGATGCGCGTCCCACTCCACATCCTCCAGATGGCGCGCGACATTGGCGTAATCCATCACCAGCGCCTCGCGCGTGCCGGTGGCGGGGCGCAGGCCATAGCCTGCATTCGGGCTGAGCTGGAAGGCATTGACCAGCAGCAGGCGGGGCTTGGACATGCGGGCGTTTCCCTGGGTTTCCGCGATGGTGGCGGCGGGGCGCGGGGCTGTCGAGGGCGGGTTGTGGCCAGGCGGGCCGCGCCATAGGCTCCCGCCGAAAATGAGGAACGCCATGACGCCCCTTCCCCTTTTGCCCACCACCGTCGTCGGCAGCTATCCGCAACCCGCCTGGCTGCTGGACCAGGAGGCGCTGCGCTCGCGCCTGGTGCCGCGGGTCCGCGCGCCGGAGATGTGGCGCGTGGCGCCCGACCTCCTGCCCCAGGCGCAGGATGACGCGACGCTGCTGGCCATGCGGGACATGGAGCGCGCGGGCATCGACATCATCACTGATGGCGAAATCCGGCGCGAAAGCTATTCCAACCACTTCGCCTCGGCGCTGGAGGGCATTGACCCCTCGGGCCCGGGCGAGGTGGTGGGCCGCACCGGCGCCAAGACACTCGTGCCGCGCGTCATCGGCCGCATCCGCCGCAAGCACGCGGTGGAGGTGCGCGATGTCGCCTTCGCGCGCGCCAATACGGACCGCCCGGTGAAGATCACGCTGCCCGGCCCCTTCACCATGAGCCGGCAATGCCTGAACGCCTTCTACAAGGACGAGGCGGAGCTCGCGATGGACTATGCCATCGCGCTCAACGCCGAGATTCGCGAGCTGAAGGCTGCCGGCGCCGATGTGATCCAGCTGGACGAGCCCTGGATGCAGGCCTTCCCGGAAATGGCCCGCGCCTTCGCCGTGCCCGCCATCAACCGCGCGCTGGAAGGGATCGAGGGCACGACCGTCGTGCATCTGTGCTTCGGCTATGCGGCGATGGTGAACCAGAAGCCCTCCGGCTACTCCTTCCTGCCGGAGCTTTCGGATTGCGCCGCCTCGCAGATCTCCATCGAGGCGGCGCAGCCCAAGCTGGACCTGGCCATCCTGAAGGAACTGCCGGGCAAGACCATCATGCTGGGCGTGCTCGACCTGGGCTCGAAGGAGGTCGAGACGGCGGAGGTGGTGGCGGCGCGCATCCGCGAGGGGCTGAAGGTGCTGCCGGCGGAGAAGATCGTGCCGGCGCCGGATTGCGGGATGAAATACCTGCCGCGGGAGAGGGCCTTCGGCAAGCTGAAGGCGCTGGCGGATGGGGCGGCGATCGTGCGGCGGGAATTGGGGGCCTAGCGGCGGCCAAAGCCTGGGCGGGTGGCGCAGGAAAGCGGCTGTCACCGGAATCAAAGAGTGGGCGCTGTCCCGGGCTCGCCAAACATGTTGTGCGGTCGCGACCCATGCACCTACCCTCCGCCGGCCGATCGCGTGGCCACAGGCTCGCGACGCAACGCTTTGGGAGGGGTGAATGGCTGGATCGCTGACGAGCGCTGCCGTGCGGGCCTACATGGAGAGAGGCTATGCCTCTCCGCTCAGCGCCTTCTCGAATGCGGAGGCGGCTTCGCTGCTTACGCGGCTGCGGGAGACCGAAGCGCGCTGCGGCGGCAGGCTCGAAGGCCGCATGAACCAGAAGCCGCATCTGCTCTTTCCCTGGATCCATGACGTGGTGCGCGACCGGCGCGTGCTGGATGCGGTGGAGAGCGTGATCGGGCCGGACATCCTCTGCTGGGGCAGCCAGTTCTTCATGAAGGGCGCGCATGATCCGGCCTTCGTCTCCTGGCACCAGGACGGCACCTATTGGGGGCTTTCCAGCCCCGACGTGGTCACCGCCTGGATCGCCTTCACGCCGAGCGTCCCCGAGAGCGGCAACATGCGCGTCGTGCCCGGCACGCATCGCAGCCAGGTGCCGCACACCGACACCTTCGCGAAGGCGAACCTGCTCTCGCGCGGTCAGGAAGTGGCCGTGGAGGTCAACGAGGCCGACGCCGTGGACATCACCCTCCAGCCCGGCGAGATGAGCCTGCATCACGTGCTGATCGTGCACGGGTCGGAGCCCAACCGCGCCGATTGGCCGCGCATCGGCTTCGCCATCCGCTACGTCCCCACCCATGTGCGCCAGCTCAGCGGCGAGAAGGACAGCGCGCTGCTGGTGCGCGGCGAGGACCGCTTCCATCATTTCGAGCACGAGACGCCGCCCGAGGGCGACCTGCATCCCGACGCGGTCGCGCGGCACAAGGCGATCCTCGACCGCCAGCTCGCCATCCTGTACCGCGGCGCCGCCGAGGGCGGGAAACTCGGCAGCAGCGTGGCGCAGGCATGACCACGGGCTAACCCGGCCCCCAGCGAAGGCGCGGGCCCAGGCCATCCCTCGGCCCGGCGGGCGAAATTTCCCCTTTCCTCCTGATGCATTATTCGTGAATAAAGCTTCATAGAAAAAACAACTGGAGGTTCGTCCCATGGTTCAGTCATCCAACGCGATCCCGCGCCGCCTTGCGCTGGGCGTGGGGGCCGCCGCCCTCGCCGGGACCGCCCAGGCGCAGGGCGCCCGCTGGCCCGAGCGGCCGGTCACGATGGTGGTGGGCTTCCCCCCCGGCGGGCAGACCGATTTCGCCGCGCGCATGCTGCAGGCGCCTCTCGCCGCCGCGCTTGGGCAGCCCATCCCGATCGACAACCGCGCCGGCGCCGGCGGCAACATCGCGGGCGAACAGGTGCTGCGCGCCCGGCCGGATGGCTACACCCTGCTGGCGGGCAATGTCGGCAGCTTCGTGCTCAACCCCTTCACCATGCCCAGCATGACCTTCGACCCGATGGAGATGACGCCGATCGGCCTCATGCTCTCCTCGCCGCTGCTGCTGGCGGTGCATTCCTCGCTGCCGGTGCGGACCTTCCAGGAATGGCGCGAATGGGTGACGCGCAGCCAGCCGCGCGGCATCGACATGGCGACGACGAGCGCCGGCGGCATCGTGCACGGCGCGTCGGAGAAGCTGCGCGCCCGGCTCGGCAATCCCGAGATCACCATGGTGCATTACCGCGGCAGCGGCCCCGCGCTGCAGGATTTCATCGGCAACCGCTTCCCCACCATGTTCGATGCGCCGTCCCTGCTGCACCCCTTCGTCGAGAGCGGTCAGGTGCGCCCGATCATGGTGACGTCCAGCCGCCGCAACCCCGCCTTCCCGAACGTGCCCACCGCCGCCGAATCGGGCCTGCCCGACTTCCTCGTTTCCGCCTGGATCGGCCTGTTCGGTCCGCGCGGGCTGCCCAATGACATCGTGGTCCGCGCCAATGCCGCGCTGAACGAGGCCTGCCGCGACCCCACGGCGCGCGAGCGCATTGCCGCGCGGGGCGATGAGATCGGCGGCGGCACGGTGGAGGAATTCGCCTCCATGGTCCGGCGTGAGCATGCCGAGTGGGGAGCGCTGGTCCGCGCCGCCAATATTCGCGCCGAGTAGCGGAGGATAGGTCGGGCGCGCCTGTCTTCTTTGTGATGGGAAGCCTGATCTCGCGCCGGGCCCCGATGGGCGTCTGGCAGGCGGAGCCCCCCCAAGGGGTGGCTCGCCAGGCCGCAGCGCTGCAATTCGGCCACGTCGGATTGTGCGCGCGGCCGCAGGCCGCGGGCGCCAAACGCGATGTTGCCTTGGCCGAGTCCGCTTCACCGTGAAAGGACAATTCTGACATGGCACAATATGAGCCATGCCGCTCATGGCCCGTGGTCCGAATCGGGTGCAGGTCGCCACTCCCACTCGGCCGCATCTATCCGCAAAAACGATGGAATTTCCGAGTGTTCAGCTTGACGGGCAAATCGCCCAGGTCGCCACCTTTGGAAGCCACCGCGCCGAAGAGAGGAATTCCCAGGCGTCGTTGCACCGCAGCCACCGGTAGCCATCGCGGAAAACGAGGCCAAAGCTGCGCCACTCGGCGAGCCGGCAATTTGACGGAATTGAAAATATTGGCGTCCCTTAGGGGATTCGAACCCCTGTTGCCGCCGTGAGAGGGCGGTGTCCTAGGCCTCTAGACGAAAGGGACGTGGCCAAGTTCCGCGTCTTTAGCCGTCCCGCGCCGGGGCGGCAAGCCGGGCCTTCGCATATCTCCCATCCCGGCACGCATCGGAGCAGTAGCGCACCTCCTCCCAATTGCGGGCCCATTTCTTCCGCCAGGCGAAGGGGCGCGCGCAGGCGGCGCAGGTCTTCTCGGGAAGGTTGGGCTTCTTGTGCGTCACCGGACCGGCACCGTGGCCGCGGCCGGCGCCTGCGGCAGCACCTCGCCCACCACCCGCCCGCTGCGCGGCTCCAGCAGCAGGATGCGCTCGCCATCCGGGCGCTGGACGTGTACGGCAAAGTGGTCGCCCGCGCCGGCCAGGCCCAGGATGCGGCTGCCGGCGGGCAGGTTCAGGCTCGCGGCTGGCAGGCTCGCGGCCGACTTGCCGCCACCGGCGCGCTGGACGAGCAGCACGACGAGCGTCACGGTGCCGGCCACGATCAGCACGCCCATCGCCACAACCAGGAATTTGAGTGCCCGCATTTGCCAGAACCCCCCTCACGAGAAACCCATGAGATCACCGCGACGGAAGCCGATCACGGACAGCGCGTGGACCGATTCCTCGCGGAGCGGATAGGCAATCTCTCGCGCTCCCGCGTCAAGGCATTGATCGAGTCCGGCCACGTCACCCGCGATGGCGAGACGCTGGCCGAGCCCGCCCAGGCGGTCCGCCCCGGCAGCGTCTATCGCGTTGCCCCCCCGCCGCCCGCCCCGGCACGGCCTGAGGCGCAGGCCATGGACCTCGATATCCTGTATGAGGACCCCTACCTCATCATCCTCGACAAGCCGGCTGGCTTGGTGGTCCATCCGGCGCCGGGCAATCTGGATGGCACGTTGGTGAACGCCCTGCTGGCCCATGCGGGCGAGGAGCTGGAGGGAATCGGCGGCGAGAAGCGGCCCGGCATCGTCCATCGGCTGGACAAGGAGACCTCCGGCATCATGGTCGTCGCCAAGACCGAACAGGCGCATCGCGTGCTGTCGGATGCCTTTGTGGCGCGCGACCTGGACCGTGAATACCTCGCCCTGGCCTGGGGCGTGCCCAACCCGCCCGCGGGCGAAATCAATGCCGCCATCGGCCGCCACACCACGGACCGCAAGCGCATGGCAGTGGTCGAGCAGCGGTCGCGCGGGGTGCAGCGTGGCGAGATGGCCGGCGCCAGCGCCGGCAAGCATGCCATCACGCACTACAGCACGGAGCGGAGCTTCGGCGGGGGCGTCACCCTCATCCGCTGCAAGCTGATGACCGGGCGCACCCATCAGATCCGGGTGCACATGGCGCATATCGGTCACCCCCTGGTGGGTGATCCCGTGTATCTGCGACGTATCCCGGCCGCCAGCAAAGCCCTGGATGCCGATCTGCGCGGGGCGCTGTTGGCCTTCCCCCGCCAGGCCCTGCATGCGACGAGCCTTGGCTTCAAACACCCCATCACCGGGAAAATTCTCTCCTTTCGATCGGATCCGCCGGAAGATTTCGCGCGGCTATTGGGTATGCTCGAACGTAACATGGAGTAACTGGACCAGTTTGGTTCGGTTTCGCTTGCGCAGCAGAAGCGAGCCGGCTATTTTTCTCCTGGAACTTCGATCTGGGGCGCCGCTAGAACCCCGGCTGCTGACACCGCCCCCTCCGTGACCGGGGCGGATGCATCCGGGAGGGCCTCAGACGCGTTAGGCCAATATGGCCGTGCGCCCGCCGCCGTCACGGGGTGGGGCACGGCGCGAATGGAAGGCTCGTCTGACACGATGGCTTCTTTGAGTATCCCGCTTGCCCCTGAAGGCAACCTGTCCCGCTACCTGCAGGACATCCGCAAATTCCCCATGCTCACCCCCGAGGTCGAGCTGGAGCTCGCCAAGCGCTGGCGCGACGTCGGCGATGAGGCGGCGGCCCACAAGCTCGTCACCTCGCATCTGCGCCTCGTGGCGAAGATCGCGATGGGGTATCGCGGCTATGGTCTGCCCGTCGGCGAACTGATCTCCGAGGGCAATGTCGGCATGATGCAGGCCGTCAAGCGCTTCGACCCCGATCGCGGCTTCCGCTTGGCGACCTACGCCATGTGGTGGATCCGTGCCGCCATCCAGGAATACATCCTGCACAGCTGGTCGCTGGTGAAGATGGGGACGACGGCCGCGCAAAAGAAGCTTTTCT
This sequence comes from Roseococcus sp., assembly GCF_019747315.1. Lineage (GTDB taxonomy): Bacteria > Pseudomonadota > Alphaproteobacteria > Acetobacterales > Acetobacteraceae > Roseococcus. The sequence goes on from NZ_JAIEQY010000264.1 coordinate 9,285, forward strand.
TCAACCTCCGCCGCCTCAAGGGGCAGATCGGGGCGCTGGAGGATGGCGACTTGCAGCCGGAAGTCGTGGCCAAGATCGCGAAGACCCTGGCCGTGCCCGAGCAGGATGTGGTGAGCATGAATCGCCGCCTGGCCAGCCCGGACAACAGCCTGAACGCCCCCGTGCGCGCCGATAGCGAGGGCGAGTGGCAGGATTGGCTGGTGGATGACGCCGAGAGCCAGGAAACGGAGCTTGCCGACCGCGAGGACATGTCCAACCGCAAGGACATGCTGAACGGCGCGTTGCGCACCTTGAATGAGCGCGAGCGCCACATCCTGATCGAGCGTCGCCTGAAGGATGAGCCCACCACGCTGGAGGAGCTCAGCCAGCAATACAACATCAGCCGCGAGCGCGTGCGGCAGATCGAAGTGCGCGCCTTCGAAAAGCTGCAGAAGAGCATGAAGCAGCAGATCGTGGAGCGCCGCCTCAGCGTCGGCTGAGGCCCAAGTGACGGGGGTCCGGGGGGCAGGCCCCCCGGCGGGCATGGGCGGAGCCCATTCTTTCATGAAACCTGCTAAGACCCCCCTCATGAGCATCACCACCCTGAAAGTCCCCGCCGCCGAGGACGACACGCGCCTCGACCGCTGGCTCAAGCGCCGCTTCCCCGCCCTGACGCAGGGGGCCTTGCAGAAGATGCTCCGCACCGGCCAGATCCGGGTGGACGGCAAGAAGGCCGAGGCCAATACCCGCCTCGTCTCGGGCCAGGAACTCCGCATCCCGCCCATGCCCACGAAGCAGGCGCCCAAAGCCGAGCCGCGCCCGCTGGCCGATGCCGTGGTGGCCGAAATGCAGGCCATGGTGCTCTACCGCGATGCCCACCTGATCGTGCTGAACAAGCCGCCCGGCCTCGCCGTGCAGGGCGGCCCGGGCATCAACAAGCATGTGGACGGCCTGCTGGCCGCCTTTGCCGAGGATGGCGAGAAGCCGCGCCTGGTGCATCGGCTGGACCGCGACACCTCGGGCGTGCTGGTCGTGGCCTGCAACGTCTCCGCCGCCGCGCATCTGGCCAAGGCCTTCCGCGGGCGGGACATGGAGAAAACCTATTGGGCCGTGGTGGTGGGCGAGCCGCAGATCGCCATGGGCCGCATCAACATGCCGCTCATCCGCGTGGGCGGCCCGCGCGGTGAACGGACGGCGCCGGCCGAGAAGGGAGATGCCGGCCAGCGCGCCGTGACCGACTACAAGACGCTGGAGGTCGCGAAGCACCGCGCCGCCTTCCTGGAATTGCATCCGCAGACCGGTCGCACCCACCAGCTGCGCGTGCATTGCGCCGAGGCGCTGAAGACGCCGATCCTCGGCGATGGGAAATATGGGCTGGAGGCCGCGCATCTCGAAGGGCTTTCCGGCAGTTTGCACCTGCATGCGCGGGCGCTGCGCCTGCCCCACCCCGAGGGCGGCTGGCTGGATGTCACCGCGCCGCCCCCGCCGCATTTCGAGGAGACCATGCGCTTCTTCGACTTCGACAACCCGGCCGCCCGGCCGCCGCGCCGTACTCGATGAGGTGGGCGCGATGAAGCGGGCGCTGCTGGCCGGCCTGGCGCTGCTGCTGGCGCTGCCCGTCCTCGCGGCCGCCGGCTTCCTGCTGTTCTTCGACGCCGACGCCTTCCGCCCCAGCCTGGCCGAGGCGGTGCAGCGCGCCACGGGGCGGGAGTTCCGCATCGAGGGCCGGCTGCACCTCACCCCCGCGCTGACGCCCACCCTTGCGGCCGATGGGCTGGTGCTGGCCAATCTGCCCGGCGGCAGCGCGCCGGAGATGCTGCGCGTCGCCCATGCGGAGCTGCGGCTTGCTTTGCTGCCGCTGCTCTCCGGCCGGATCGAGGTGGCGAATCTGCGCCTCGAGGGCGGGCGTCTGCTGCTGGAGCGGGAGAATTGGCGCTTCCAGCGCGCGGCCCCTGATACGCCCGCCCCGGCCGCGCCGGCGCCTGCCACCGCGCCCGCCCGTCCGCTGGCGCTGGACCTGCGTGTCGTCACGCTGCGCGACTGGCGCGTCACGGCGAATGGCGAGGAGTTCCGCCTGCCGCAGCTGCGCCTCACCGGCACCGGCCCTGACCAGCCGCTGGACCTCTCTGCCACGCTGATCCTGCGCGGGGCGGAGGCGCTGATCGAAGGGCGGCTCGGCGCCCCCATGGCGCTGGGCGGCCCCGCACCCTGGCCCTTCCGCCTCGGCATCGTGCTGCCCGGCGCCCGCCTCGCCGCCCAGGGCCAGGGGCAGGCCGGCGACTGGACCGCCGCACTGACCGCCGAGATCCCCCGCCTGGATGGGCTGGGCGCGCTGGCCGGGCGCAGCCTGCCGGCGCTGACCGGCGTGAGCCTGCGGGCCGAGGCGGCCCTCACCGCCGGCGTCGCGCGGCTCTCGGCCATCGAAGGCCAGGTAGGGGGCGGCGCCTTCGCCGGGCTGACGCTGAGCAGCGCCCGCTTCACCCAGGCCAGCCTGGACGCACCCCTGCGCGCCGAGGCCAGCGGCAGCTTTCGCGGCGAGGCGGTGACGCTGACGGCCGAGGCGCGGCCAGCCGCGCTGATCCAGGGCGCGCCCACGCCCATCACCGTCAACGCCAGCGCGGGCGCGGCCAGGGCCAGCCTCACGGGCGAATGGCCCGGCGCGCTTCGGCTGGAGGCGAGTGCGCCGGAACTGGCGCCGCTCTCGGGCTTCGCCGGCCGTCCCCTGCCCCCGCTGCGCGATGCCAGCCTGCGCGCCGGCTTCACCGCCATCGGCCCGATCTTCGGCGAGGGCGTGCGGCTGGGCGAGTTTGCCCTGGCCTCCTCGGCCGGGGACCTCGCGGGGGCGCTGGATTGGCGCTGGGCGCCGCGCCCCGCCGTCACGGGCCAGGTGACCTCGACACGGCTCGACCTCGATGCGCTGCGCCTGCCGCCCGCGCCCGTCGCCGCAGCGCCGGCCGCCGTTCCGGCCCCGGCGCCCGCCGCGCCGCCACCGCCCTCAGGCCGGGTGATTCCCGATACGCGCGTGGATCTCGCGGCGCTGACCCTGTTCGACGCCGATCTCACCTTCACCTTGGCCGAGATGGTCCAGGGCGGCCTCACCCTGCGTCAGGTCGAGGGACGGCTGCTCAACGCCGCCGGGCGCGCACGGATGGAGCCCTTCGCCGCCACCCTGCCGGGCGGCCGGCTCACCCTGGCGCTCGCCGCCGATGCCACGGGGCCAGTCCCTGCCCTGCATCTCCGCGCCACCGGCCAGGGGTTGGAGACGGCCGCCCTGCTGGGCAGCCTCGGCGCCACCAGCCCGGTCACCGGAAGGGGCGACCTGGACCTCGACCTGCGGGGCCAGGGCGGCGATTGGCGGGCCCTGGCGGCCAATGCCACGGGGCATCTGGGCCTGGCCGTGATCGAGGGGAGGCTTGCCGCCGGGCCGGGGCGGCTGCTGGCCCAGCTGCCCGGCTTTTCCGGCGGCGTGCCGGTCACCTGCCTGGCCCTGCGCGGCGAGGCGGATCGTGGCCTGATGCGTTTCTCGGCTTTCTACCTGGACGGCGCGGCCGGGCGCGTCACCGGCGAGGGCGGGCTGAGCCTGCGGGACGAGAGCCTGGCGCTTCGCCTCCAGGCCGATCTGCGTGTGGCCGGGGTGCGGGTGCGCGCGCCGGTGCCGCTGACGGGGACGCTTGCCGCCCCGCGCCTGGAAATGGCGGGGCTGACCGAGGGCGCTCTGGGCAGCGTGCTGGGCGCGCCGCCGCCCACGCAGCAGGCCATGCCGGATTGCGCCACAACGCTGCGCCTGGCGCGCGGCGGGCGCCAAGGGCCAGTGCCCGCCGCCACGCCGCAACCCGCGGGGCAGGGGCAGCCGGCGTTGAATGATCTGCTGCGGGGCCTGCTGGGGCGGTGAGGACGTCTCGAGGGGGAAGCGGCCCTCGAAACAAGCCCGCCTCGCGCAGCTACTCCGCCCGAAGCCCCAGCGATGCCACCACGGGCCGCAGCGCCGCCACCTGCGTATGCACGAGCGCGGTGAAGTCGGCGGTGGAATTGCCGCCGGGGTCGGCGCCCAGCTCATCAATCCGCGCCGCCAGCGGCGGGTAGCGGGCGGCGGCGGCGATCTCGGCCTGGAGGCGGATGAGCACCGCCTCGGGCGTGCGGGCGGGCGCGAAGAAGCCGTTCCAGCCCAGGATCTCGACATTGGGGAAGCCCTGCTCCCGCACGGTGGAGATATCCGGCAACAGCCGGTTGCGCGCGGTGGAGCGGATGGCGATGGGGCGCACCGCACCCGCGCGGATATGCGGGATGCCGGTGGAAAGCTGGTCGCCGCCGAACTGGATGCGGCCCACCATCAAATCCTGGATGAGGAGCGAGGCGCCGCGGAAGGGCACGTGCTCCATCTGGAAATTGCCGTCGCGCTTCAGCACTTCGCCCACCAGATGGCCGGCGCTGCCGGGGCCGGTGGAGCCGTAGAAGGGCGGGCTGGGCTGGGCCCGCGCCCAGGTGATGAATTCGGGCACGGTGGTGGCGGGGACGGAGGGATGGACCATCACCACCGTCGGCACCAGGGCGCCCAGGCTGATGGGGGCGAAGTCGCGCTCGATGGAGTGGATGGCGCGGTTCTGGAACTCCATCACCGCGCTGGTCGAGGAGAAGGTGGAGTTGTGGAACAGCAGCACCTGGCCATCGGGGGCCGCCTTGGCCACCACATCGGCGCCGATGGAGCCGCCGCCGCCGCCCCGGTTTTCCACGAGGACGGGCACGCCCAGCGTCTCGCTCAGGCGGTTGCCGAAGAGGCGGGCCAGGATGTCCGTCGTGCCGCCGGCCGCGAAGGGGACGACGACGCGGATGGGGCCGTTCGGCGTCCAGCTTTGCGCGCGGGCGACGAGGGGAGCCGCCAGGATGGGCGCGGCGAGAAGGCTGCGGCGCTGCATCACTCGACCCGCATCTGGAGGGACTGCACCAGCGGCCGCATGGCGGCGATCTGCGCATGCACGGCCTGGGTGAACTCCGCGCTGGAATTGCCGCCGGGCTCGGCGCCCAGCTCCTGGATGCGGGCGGCCAGCGGCGGGTGGCGGGCGGCGGCGGCGATCTCGGCCTGGAGGCGGACCAGCACGGCCTCGGGCGTGCGGGCGGGGGCGAAGAAGCCGTTCCAGCCGAGCATCTCGGCATTGGGGAAACCCTGCTCGCGCACCGTGGCCACATCGGGCAGGACGGAGGCGCGCGTCGCGGAGAGCGTGCCGATGGGGCGCAGCGCGCCGCCGCGGATATGCGCGAGCGAGGAGGAAAGCTGGTCCCCGCCGAACTGGATGCGCCCGGCCAGCATGTCCTGCACCAGGGGGGCCGCGCCCCGGAACGGCACATGGTCCATCGGGAAGCGGCCATCGCGCTTCAGCACCTCGCCGATGAGGTTCATGGTGCTGCCCGGGCCGGTCGAGCCGTAGAAGGGCGCGGTGGGCTGGGCGCGCGCCCAGGCGGCGAATTCCGTGAGGCTGTTGGCCGGCACGTCGCGATGCACCAGCAGCATCATCGGCACATTCGCGCCGAGCGAGATGGGGGCGAAGTCGCGCTCGATGGAATGCGGCGCGCGGTTGGCGAATTCCAGCGCGGCGGTGGTGGTGCTGAAGGTGAGGTTGTGGAAGAGCAGCGTCTGCCCATCGGCCGTGGCCTTGGCCACCACATCCGCGCCGATGGAGCCGCCCGCGCCGCCGCGGTTTTCCACGACGACGGAGACGCCCATCGTCTCGGTCAGGCGCTGGGCATAGAGGCGGGCCAGGATGTCGGTGGTGCCGCCGGCCGGGAAGGGCACGATGATGCGGATGGTGCCCGTGGGCGTCCATGCCTGCCCCTGGGCTTGGGCTTGGACCAGGCCAGGCGCGGCGAGAAGGGCGAGGGTCAGGCTACGGCGGGACAACATGGATCCGGCATCCTCCAATGACGCCGGCTTCATCGATCGTCCGGCTGCCGGACATAACTTGGAGGTCAGATGGGAAGGGCGTCAACCGGCGCCGGAGAAGACCCAGGCGGTCATGACGATGGCGCCCGACACGGCGGCGGCTTCCAGGCTGAAGCGCAGCAGGTCCGCCGCCTCGCGCCAGCGGCTGGCGCGCGCGATGGGCCGCGCCTGGGCGGCGTTTTCGTGCCTCGGATCACCTTGGACCTGCATGCCCGACCACCCCGGTTGGAGAAGAGGCATATAAGTCCGGTGCCGGCTCCGTAACAAGTCGCAAGCGCTGCGATTTTGTTAAAAAAGAGGCAGCGGGGCTTTGCAAAGAAAATGATTCGGCGTTTCGGCCATGCCGCCTCCACGCATCATGCTCTCAGTGCCCCGCATTCTCCCCCGAAAAATCCGGCGCTTCGAGGCCGGAAGCCTCCAATTGCCGCACCAGCTGGACCTTCAGCCGCTCCAGCCCAGCCTCGGTCTTGGCCTCGCAGCGGGCGACCAGCACGGCCTGGGTGTTGGAGGCGCGCAGCAGCCACCAGCCATCCTCGCTGAGGACGCGCACGCCATCGACGGCCTGGACCTGCGCGCCCTCGGTCGCCAAGCGGGCGCGGACCTCCTCGATGACTTCGAACTTGCGGGTCTCGTCGCAGTTGAAGCGGAGTTCGGGCGTGTTCAGCACCTGGGGCAGGGCCGCGCGCATCTGGGCCAGCGTCTCCGGGCTGCGGGCCAGGATGTCGAGCAGGCGGATGCCGGAATAGAGCGCGTCGTCGAAGCCGTACCACTTGTCGGCGAAGAAGGTGTGGCCGGACATCTCGCCCGCCAGCGGGCAGCCGGTCTCGGCCATCTTCTGCTTGATGAGGCTGTGGCCGGTCTTCCACATGAGCGGCTGGCCGCCGGCCTTCGCCACCTCGTCGAAAAGGACCTGGCTCGCCTTCACATCGGCGATGATGGTCGCACCCGGGTGCGTCTTCAGCACGTCCCGCGCCAGCACCACCAGGAGCTGGTCGCCGAAGAGCATGTGCCCCTCGCCATCCACCACGCCGATGCGGTCGGCGTCGCCATCGAAGGCGATGCCGAGATCGGCGCCCTCTTCCTTCACGCGGGCGATGATCTGCTCGAGGTTCTTGAGCACGGTCGGGTCGGGGTGGTGGTTCGGGAAATTGCCGTCGATCTCGCCATTGATCACGACATGCTTGCCGGGCAGGCGCTTCACCATGCGCTCGGTGATGGCGCCGCCCGAGCCATTGCCGGGGTCCCACACCACGTTCAGCGTCTTGGGCCCGCCCGCGTAGTCCTGGATCATGCGGGCGATGTAGGCCTCGCTCACATCCACGTCGCGTGCGGAGCCCTTGGCTTCGGGCACCACGTCACCGGCGGCGGCCATCGCACCCAGCGTCTGGATGTCCTTGCCGAAGAAGGGCTTCTTGCCGATCATCATCTTGAAGCCGTTGTAGTTCGGCGGGTTGTGGCTGCCGGTCAGCATGACCGCGCCATCGGCCTTCTGGTCATAGCTCGCGAAGTAGAGCATCGGCGTCGGCCCGCAGCCGACACGGATCACCTCCATGCCGGAGGCGACCAGGCCGTTCACCAGATGCATCTGCAATTCGGGCGAGGAGAGGCGGCCATCCCAGCCCACCGCCACGCGGCTGCCGCCGGCGCGGGCCACGATGGTGCCGAAGACGCGGCCGATGGCGAAGGCATCGGCCGGGTTCAGCGTCTGCCCCACAATGCCGCGAATGTCGTATTCGCGCAGCGAGGTCTTGTCGAACTGGTGGGAGAAGGGGGCCATCAGGGTCTTCCGATCGAGGAATAGGTGAAGCCCGCCTCGCGCATCACGGCGGGGTCATAGACATTGCGCAGGTCGAGCATGACGCGCCCGGCCATGGCGGCCGCGATCTTCTCGGGCGACATGTTGCGGAACTCGTTCCATTCGGTGAGCAGCACCACGGCCTCCGCACCCGCCATCGCGTCCAGCGCATTGGCGGCGTAGTGGACGGCGGCCGGCAGCAGGGGCTTGGCGAAATGCATGCCCTGCGGGTCGAAGGCGCGGATCACCGCACCCGCGGCGGCCAGCTTGGGCACGATCTCGAGCGAGGGCGCATCGCGCATGTCGTCCGTCTCGGGCTTGAAGGTCAGGCCCAGCACGGCGATGGTCTTGCCGGCCACGCTGCCGCCGCAGGCCTGGATCACGCGATCCGCCATGGCGAGCTTGCGGCC
>NZ_JAIEQY010000014.1 GCF_019747315.1 Roseococcus sp.
AGGCGGCCGCGCGCGGGCGGGCCGTTGCGGTCGGGCGGCGTACCGCGGTCGGTCTTGCCCAACGCGCGGGAGGGGGCGGCCGGCTTGAAGCGCGCGCCCGGGATGGGGCTGGGTGCCACCACCGGCGCCCCCGCGGCCTCGCCCGCGAAGGTGCGCTTGCCGACGGGCTTGGCGCTGCCCTCGAACTTCATCTCCGAAAGCAATTGCCGCAGCGCCGGGCGCTGCTCGGTGTGCAGGCCGAAATGCCGGGCGATCTCGCTCTTGCCGACGCGGCCGCCCATGCTGATGAGGAAGAGCTTGAGGTCGGCCTTGCTCGGCAAGGCTGCGCCCTTGGGCGCGGTCTTCACCTTGGCGCGGCCGGTCTTGTTCGGCGCGGGGCTGGCGTCATCCGCGCGCTTCTTGGCGTTGGACTTGCGGGCCTTCTGCCCCTTCGCCGGAGGCCCGCTGCGCGGCATCTCAGCCGCCCGCCTTGGTCTTGGCCGCCGGCTTTTTAACGGCCGCCTTCTTGGCTGCGGGCTTCTTCGCCAATGCCTTCTTCACCGGGGCCGCCTTGGCTTCCGGTGCCTCCGCCTTCTTCGGCGCGGCCTTCCTGACGGGCGCCTTCTTGCCGCCCTTGCCCTTCATGGGCGGCAATTCCTTGCCCTTCTCGGCGAGGATGGCGATGCCCTCCTCCAGCGTCACCGCCTCCATCTCCGTGCCCCGCGGCAGGTTGGCGACGCGCGTGCCGTGCATGAGGTAAGGCCCGAAACGCCCGCGCCGCACCTCGACAATGCCGCCCTTGGGGTGATCCCCCAGCGTGATCCCGCGCGGCTTCGCGCTGGCCATCAGGTCCACGGCGCGGTTCAGGCCGATGGTCAGCGGGTCGTCATCGCGGTCCAGGGATTTGCTCAGCGCGCCCATCTTCAGATAGGGCCCGAAGCGGCCGAGATTGGAGCTGATCTCCTCCCCCGTCTCGGGATGCAGCCCCACGATGCGCGGCATGGACAGCAGCGCCAGGGCGGATTCCAGCGTCATCACCTCGGGGTCCATCCCGCGCGAGAGGCTGGCGCGCCGGGGCTTGGTGGGCTTGCCCTTGGCATCCACGCCCCCCTCGCCGAGCTGCGCATAGATGCCATAGGGGCCGCGTCGCAGCGTGACCTCCAGGCCGCTGGTCGGGTCGGCGCCCAGCACGCGCACGCCATCGGCCAGCACGCCGGCGCCCTCGCCCTCGGCGCCGGGCACGGCCAGCGGGCGGGTGTAGCGGCATTCCGGATAGTTCGAGCAGCCGATGAAGGCGCCGGTGCGCCCGAGCCGCAGCCCGATCCGTCCGGTGGAGCAGGAGGGGCAGGCGCGCGGGTCGCCGCCATCGGCCGGCTTGGGGAAGAAATGTGCGCCGAGTTCCTCGTCCAGGCGATCAATCACATCGCTGATCTTGAGGTCTTTCGTCGCATCCACCGCGGAGCGGAAGTCGTTCCAGAAGGCGTGCATCACCGCGCGCCACTCGGCGCGGCCGCCGGAAATGTCATCCAGCTGTTCCTCAAGCCCGGCGGTGAAGCCGGTGTCCACATAGCGTTCGAAGAAGGCGACGAGGAAGGCGGAAACCAGGCGGCCGCGATCCTCCGGCGTGAAGCGCCGCTTGTCGAGCTTCACATATTCGCGGTCCTGCAACACCTGCAGGATGCTCGCATAGGTGGAGGGGCGGCCGATGCCGAGCTCCTCCATCTTCTTCACCAACGAGGCCTCGGAATAGCGCGGCGGCGGCTGGGTGAAATGCTGCGTCGCCTCGACCGACTGGCGCTTCACCGGGTCCTTTTCGCGCATCGGCGGCAGGATGCGGCTATCCTCATCGGCGTCGTCCGTCGTCGCGTCGTCCGTGTCTTCGCGGTAGAGCTTGAGGAAGCCGTCAAAGGCGATGACGCTGCCATTGGCGCGCAGCCTGGTCTTGCCGCTGGGCTCCACCAGCTCCACCACCGTCTGGTCCAGCTCGGCCGATTGCATCTGGCTGGCGACGGCGCGCTTCCAGATCAGCTCATAGAGCTTGCGCTGCTGATCGTTCAGGTAGCGCGCCACCTTCTCCGGCGTGCGGGAGACATCGGTGGGGCGGATGGCCTCATGCGCTTCCTGCGCGTTCTTGGCGCGGCTGGAATATTCGCGGGGTGCCACGGGGAGGTATTCCTCGCCGAAGGCCGATTTGATGTGGCCGCGCAACTCCTGGATGGCCTCGCGCGCCATCTGCACGCCGTCCGTCCGCATATAGGTGATGAGGCCGACGGTCTCGCCGCCGATCTCCACGCCTTCATACAGCCCCTGCGCCGTGCGCATCGTGGCCTGCGCGCCAAAGCCGAGCTTGCGGCTGGCCTCCTGCTGCAAGGTGCTGGTCTGGAAGGGGGCGGGCGGGTTGCGCTTGGCGCGCTTCTTCTCGACCGAGCCCACGGTGAAGTTGGCAGCCTCGACGGCCGCCTTGGCCGCCATGGCCAGCGCCTCATTGTTGAGGTCGAATTGCTCCAGCCGCCGGCCCTGGTGATGGGTGAGGCGCGCGGGGAAGGGGATCCCGGCGGGCGTGGTGAAGCGCCCCTGCACCGTCCAGTATTCCCGGGCGATGAAGGCCTCGATCTCGCTCTCGCGCTCGCAGATCAGGCGCAGCGCCACGGATTGCACACGGCCCGCAGATTTGCTGCCGGGCAGCTTGCGCCAGAGCACGGGCGAGAGGGTGAAGCCCACGAGGTAATCGAGCGCGCGGCGGGCGAGGTAGGCCTCGATCAGCGGCATATCCAGCTGGCGCGGATGCGCCATGGCGTATTGCACGGCGCGCTTGGTGATCTCGTTGAAGGTGATGCGCTGGACGTTCACGCCCTTCAGCGCGCCGGATTTCTCCAGCATGTCCTTCACATGCCAGGAGATCGCCTCGCCCTCGCGATCCGGGTCAGTTGCCAGGTAGAGGCGCTTGGCGCCGCGCAGCGCGGAGCTGATGGCCCGCATCTGCTTCTGGCCGCGCTCATCCGCCTCCCAATCCATGGCGAAATCTTCTTCGGGGCGGACTGAGCCATCCTTGGGCGGCAGGTCCCGCACATGGCCGAAGGAGGCGAGCACCTTGAAATCCCCGCCGAGATATTTCTCGATGGTCTTTGCCTTGGCGGGGCTTTCGACGACGACGATATCCGTCACTTCTGGTCCTTCGTGGCCTGCAATCAGGCCAGTGCCACCCGGTTGCCGGGCAGGGTTTCGATGCGCTGAGCCAATTCCAGTTCAAGCAATATGGCAGAGAGCTCTGACGGGGATAGCTGGCAGCGACGACCCAACTCGTCAACCGCTATCGGAGTTGCACCTATCATTTCAATCACTTGTGCGGCCGCATCGGAGGGGGCGGCGGGGTGATCCGCGTTTTCGGCGGGCGCGTCAGGCAATTCGGCGAGGCGCAGGATGGGCAGGGCGGCGGGTGCTTCGGGCAGGAATTGCAGCACATCCTCAGCGGTTTCGGTCAGCCGCGCCCCCCGCCGGATCAGGTCATTGGAGCCGCGCCCGCGGGGGTCAAGCGGGCTGCCGGGGACGGCGAAAAGCTCCCGCCCCGCCTCGGCCGCCAGGCGCGCGGTGATGAGCGTGCCGGATTGCAGCGCGGCCTCGATCACCACCACGCCGAGCGAAAGCCCGGCCACGATGCGGTTGCGGCGCGGGAAGTGGCGGGCCAGCGGGGCGGTGCCCAGCGGCGCCTCGCTCAGCACCAGGCCGCCTTCGGCCACGATGCGGGCCTGGAGGGACGCATTCTCGCGCGGGTAGGGCCGGTCCAGCCCGCCGGCGATGGCGGCGATGGTGGTGCCCGAGCGCAGCGCGCCGGCATGGGCGGCGGCGTCAATGCCGCGCGCCAGGCCCGAGATCACGCAGATGTCGCGCACCGCCAGCGCATCGGCCAGGTCCTCGGCGAAGCGGCGGGCCGTGCCGCTGGCATTGCGGGCCCCAACCAGGCCGACCCCGCGCTGATGGAGCGGCGCCAGGCTGCCCTGGGCGGCCAGCACCAGGGGCGCGTCCTCGATCAGCGCCAGCAAAGGCGGATAATCCGGATCATCCAGGAAAAGGAGCCGGGCGCCCATTGCCTCCAGCGCCTCCATCTCGCGCAGGGCGGCGTCGCGCGGGAAGGCGCGGGGGCCGAGGGCATCCAGCGCCGCCGCCGCACTGCCGTGGCGGGCGAGCAGCTTCCCATGCATGGCGGGGCCGACGCCTTCGGTGCGGGCGAGGCGCAGCCGGGCAAGGGACATCAGGCCGCTCCTGGCGTGAAGGGAAGAAAGGGCCTCCGGCGGCTGGGGCCGGGGCCCCAGACCCCTTTCCTGAAGTATTGGGGTCTGGGGCCTCTCGGCCCCAGCCGCCGGAGGCCTTTTATCTTTGGCATCTGATTGTCGAGCGGCCTACTTCGCGGCGCCGATGCGCGGCTCGGTCCCGGCGCGCAACCGCTTGATATTCTGCTCATGCCGCATGACGACATAGACGGCGACGATGGCCACCGCGACCGCGGCATCCAGGCGCAGCACGACGAATCCCGTCACCGCCGCCGCCGCCATGGCCGAGAGCGCGCCGACGGAGGAAATGCGCGAGGTGGCCGCCCCCACGATCCATCCCGCCGCCGCCGCGACGAAGACGCCCCAGCCCAGGCCCAGGAAGACGCCGAGCGCGGTGGCGACACCCTTGCCGCCCTTGCCGCCCAGCCAGGGCGGGTGGCAATGGCCGAGCACGGCGGCGAGTGCCGCCAGCGGCGCATTCCCCGCGCCGAAGAGCCAGGTGACCAGCCCCACCGCCAGCACGCCCTTGCCGAAATCCAGCAGCAGCGTCGCCGCCGCCAGCCCCTTCTTGCCGGTGCGCAGCACATTGGTGGCGCCGATATTGCCGGAGCCGATGGCGCGGATATCGCCCAGCCCCGCCGCCTTCGTCAGCAGCAGGCCGAAGGGGATGGAGCCCAGAAGCCCGGCCAGCAGCGCGGCCAGCCCGGTCATCAGGATATCGTCACCCATCAGAAGACCCTCATCCAAAGACCCTTTGGCCGGCCTTGAAGGTGGCCATGACCTTGCCTTCGAGGGCGCGGCCATCGAAGGGCGAATTCTGCGCCTTGCCGGGCAGCTGCCCCGCCTTCACCTGCCAGGCGCGGTCCGGCCAGAAAAGGCAGAGATCGGCCGGGGCGCCCACCGCGAGCCGGCCGGAATCCAGGCCCAGCAGCGCCGCCGGGCGGCTGGTCATCAGCCCGAGCGCGGTGAGCAGCGGCAGCTGGCCGCCATGCACCTGCGCCAGCGTGACGCCCAGCAGGGTCGCGAGGCCGACGCCCCCCGCCTCGGCCTGGGCGAAGGGCAGGCGCTTGTCATCGGCGTCGCGCGGCTGGTGGTCGGAGGCGATGGCGTCAATCGTGCCATCCGCCAGCGCCGCGACGACAGCCAGGCGATCCGCCTCGCGCCGCAAGGGCGGGCTGAGCTTGGCGTAGGAGCGGAAATCGCCGATCGCCGTCTCGTTCAGGTCGAAATAGGGGGGCGCCGTGTCGCAGGTGACGCGCAGGCCTTCCGCCTTGGCGGCGCGGATCAGATCCAGCGCCGCACCCGTGCTGACATGGCCGAAATGCACATGGCCGCCGGTGAGGCGGGCCAGCGTGATGTCCCGCGCCACCAGGATGGCCTCGGCCGCGGCGGGAATGCCGGGCAGGCCAAGGCGCGTGGCCAATTCGCCCTCGGTGGCGGAGCCGGTGCCGGCCAGCGAGGGGTCTTCCGGGTGCTGCACCACCATGGCGCCGAAGGCCCGCGCGTAGGAAAGGGCGAGGCGCATCATCCGCGAGGAGGCGATGGCCTTGCCGCCATCGGAAAACCCGCCCGCGCCCGCCTCGCGCAGCAGCCCGTATTCCGAGAGCTCCTTGCCGGCACAATGCTTGGTGGCGGCGGCATAGGGCAGCAGGGTCAGGCTGCCCGTCGCCTCGCCGCGGCGGATGACGAATTCCACCAGGGCGGGGTCATCCAGCGCGGGCTCGGTGTCCGGCAGAAGGGCGAGGGTGGTGATGCCGCCGGCCGCCGCCGCCTGGGCCGCGCTGGCGATGGTCTCGCGATGTTCGGCGCCGGGCTCGCCGATGCTGGCGCGCATGTCCACCAGGCCCGGGCAGAGGCAGGCGCCCTGGGCGTCGAAACGCTCCGCCCCTTCGGCCGGCGCGCCGGTCAGGCTCGCGATGCGGCCATTCTCGACCAGGATTGCGCCGGGGGCGTCCAGGCCGCTGGCGGGGTCCAGCAGGCGGGCATTGGTGATCAGCAGCGGGGGGGTCACAGGGGCTTCTCCATGATGACCGCGCGGCGCCCGGATTTCTCCTCGCGCCGGATTTCGGCAAAGCCCAGCCGGGTGTAGAGGGCGATGTTCTCGGTCATCTTTTCATTCGTGTAGAGCCAGAGGCGGGCATGGCCGCGGGCCCGGGCCTCCGCCTCGGCGAAGGCGATCATGGCACGGCCATGGCCCCGGCCGCGGGCGGATTCGACAACGGCGATATTGTCCAGCAGCAGGCCGGACTCGGTGTCTTCCAGGACCAGCACGCCATCCATCCGGCCCTCCCGCTCCAGCACCCAGGCCTGGTGGGCCGCGATGCGGGCGGCATAGTCATCCACCATGGGCAGGGGCTCGATGCCGATGCGCGGCACGTAATGGGCATAGGCGGCGCGGACCAGGGCGCGCAGGGCAACATCCTCCCCTGGGCGGGCAAGGCGGATCGGGTGGGGTGGCATCCTTCCCCCTCTACACCGCCAGCCTTCCGCCGGACAGGAGCCCCCATGCCTTCCGGGGCGGGTTACTGCTTCTTCATCTTACGTGGATTACCGTCGTCGAAGGATGAATAACGGAGCAGCCGGTTGAAGATGCACAACACTCCAGGGATCGCCAGGCTGCCGGACCGCAACCCGGATGGGGCGACCCAGGCCGCGCCGGAGCGCGTGCTTCTCCTGGTGGATTCGGCAGCGGCGGTGGCCAGCGCCAAGGTCAAGGCCATCCAGGCCATCACGCGGCAGACCCGCGTCCTCGCGCTCAACGCCACGATCGAGGCCGCCCGCGCCGGCGAGATGGGGCGCGGCTTCACGGTCGTGGCGGGGGAGGTCAAGGCCGTCGCGGGGGAGGTCGCGCGCCTCGCGACCGAGATGGATGGCGAACTCAGCCTGGCCTTTGGCGAGCTGCGCGATGTCGGCGCGCGCATGCTGCGGGAGGTGCGCGGGCAGCGGATGGTCAACCTCGCGCTCAACGCCATCGAGATCATGGATCGCAATCTGTATGAGCGCACCTGCGATGTGCGCTGGTGGGCGACGGATTCGGCCGTGGTGGAGGCCGCCGCCGAAACCTCGCCGGCGCGCTGCGCCCATGCCGCGCGGCGCCTCGGCGTCATCCTCTCGGCCTATACCGTCTACCTGGACCTTTGGCTGGCTGACCACACGGGGCGGGTCATCGCCAATGGCCGGCCCGACCGTTACCCCACCGTGTCCGGCATGAGCGTGGCCGGGGAGGCCTGGTTCCGCGAGGCGCTGCAATCCCGCAGCGGCGATGATTTCGCGGTGGCCGATATCGCCCGTTGCCCCGCGCTGGGCGGCGCGCCGGTTGCGACCTATGCCGCCGCGGTGCGCGAAGGGGGTGAGCCGGATGGCCGGGTGCTGGGCGTGCTGGGCATTCATTTCGACTGGGGCCCGCAGGCGGATGCCGTGGTGCGCGGGGTGCGCCTGCTGCCGGAAGAGGTCGCCACCACGCGCGCCCTGATCCTGGATGCGCGCGGCCGGGTCATCGCCGCCTCCGACGGTGCCGGGCTGCTGGAGGAGGTGATCGCGCTGCCGGCCCAGGCCGGCACCTCCGGCTTCTTCGAGGCGGATGGGCTGGTCATCGCCCATCATGCGACCCCGGGCTATGAAACCTATCGGGGGCTGAACTGGCGGGGCGTGCTGGTGCAGCGGCCGGGCGGCCCGGACTGAGGCAAGGCGGCTGGCGGTGGCGAGGCGCGGCCCGTCACGCGTTCCGCCGCAAATCGCGCGAGAGCACGTCCAGCACCGCCATGCGGACGGCCACACCCATCTCCACCTGCTCGCCGATCACGCTGCGCTCGGGGTCATCGGCCACGGCGCTGTCGATCTCGATGCCGCGATTCATCGGGCCCGGATGCATCACGATGGAATCGGGCTTGGTGTGCGCGAGCTTCGCGGCATCCAGCCCGTAGAAGCGGAAGAATTCGCGGGGGCTCGGCACCAGCCCCGCATTCATCCGCTCCTTCTGCAGGCGCAGCATCATGACCACATCGGCGCCGGCGAGGCCCGAGCGCATGTCGTGATGCACCTCGACGCCCAGGCGCGCGCATTCGGCGGGAATCAGCGTGGGCGGGCCGACGACGCGCAAGGTGGCGCCCATGGCCGAGAGCAGGTGGATGTTGCTGCGCGCCACGCGCGAATGCAGCACATCGCCGCAGATGGCGACGACCAGGCCTTCCAGCCTGCCCTTGCGGCGGCGGATGGTCAGCGCGTCCAGCAGGGCCTGGGTCGGGTGCTCATGCGTGCCGTCGCCGGCGTTGATCACGGCCGCATCCACCTTCTGCGCCAGCAAGGCGGGCGCGCCGGATTGCGCGTGGCGGATCACCAGGAGGTCGGTGTGCATGGCGTTGAGGGTTGAGGCCGTGTCGAGCAGCGTTTCGCCCTTGTTCACGCTGCTGGTGGAGACCGACATGTTCACGATATCGGCGCCCAGCCGCTTGCCGGCCAGTTCGAAGCTGGTGCGGGTGCGGGTGCTGTCCTCGAAGAAGAGGTTGATCAGCGTTCGGCCCTTCAGCAAATCCCGCTGGGTCTTTCCCTGGCGGTTCAGCAGGGCGTAGCTCTCGGCCAGGTCCAGCAGGGCGGAGATATGCGGCGGCTCCAGGCCCTGGATGGCCAGGAGGTGCCCGCTGGGCAGGATGGGGTAGGAGAAGGACATGCCGCATCCTACCCGCAGGACATGCGCCCGGGTAGCGAGGCCGCCCGTGGCAGGCGCGGATCGGGTGCTGGGTTTTCATTAAAATAAAGTAACGTGCGGAGGCAGTGACCTTGGTCACATCCGCCGCTCCGACGCCCCGGCAGACTTTCGGCCTGCGCAACCCGCTCCGGAGGCCGGACCATGCGAACTTCCCGCTGCGTCTCACTCATCGTTGCCGGCCTGACCTTGAGCGGCTGCGCCGTGCTGGAGCCGCGAATCTCGGTCGGGCCGGAGGATAGCGGCTATTGCATGCCGGTGGATGCGGGCCGCCGCGGGCAGGGTCGGTCACTCTCCTATTCGCTGTTTGAGAGACGCTGCCCGCCCGAGTTCGAACGGCGCTATGGCGGCTATCGCAGCTTCATGGGCACGGCCGACCATTTCCACCACGCGATCGCGCTGCTCCGCGACCGCCGACTGCAGATGGAGCGGCGCGACACCGAGCTCGCCCGGCTGGATGCGGGGGCACGGCTGCTGGCTTTTGGCGCGGTGGGCACCGTCCTCGGTGGGCTGGCCCTCTCCGGCACGCGGGACCTTGTGACCATCGCGAGCCTTGCGGCCGGGGGCGCGGTGGCCGGGACGGCGAGCTTCGCCCCGCGCACCCTGCGCGAGGTGCTGCAGGCCGGCATCCGCTCGCTCTCCTGCGTGGAGAGCAAGGCTTTCTCGGCGCGGATTGCGCCGCAGGTGACGCAGGAGGATGCGCGGCCGGCGGGCCAGGCCGAACGAAAGCTGGCCGAAGCCATCGCCGATCCGGCTTTCGCGAATCCCTCGGCGCTGCCGGCAGACACGCAACGTGCGCTGGGCAATGCGGAAGACGTCCTGGCGGGACTGGGCCGTGCCCTGGCCGCCACGCGGGCCGGACACGCAAGCGGCCCGCTCATCGCCAACGCCGTGTATGAACGCACCCTGGCCATTGTGAACGGCGTCAATGCGGAGCTGATGCGCTCGACGCCGACGATCGAGGCGGTGATCGCGCTGGCCCGCGGCTCTGCCGGCCTTGCGGTGGATGGGCTGGGCGACACCGCCCAGCAGTTGACCAACACGATTTCGCGTGCGCGCGAAGCCCAGGGCCAGGCCGGCATCCGCGCCGCCGCCGCGACGCCGGCCGCGCCTGGCACGCAGAACCTCCTCACCCAGGGTGGCCAACCGGCGCCCGAGGATGGCGCGGCGCGGGCGGCGCGGGAGGCGGCGGAGGCCCTCCGGCTCGCCTCCTCGCGCCTTGCGGATGCGGCGGGAGAGGCGGCGAGCGCGGCCGCCGAGCTGCTGGGCAAGCTGAATGCCACACGCTCCGCCAACGTCGTGCAGATTTCGGCCTGCGCCTTTGAAGCGGCGGATGGGTCGGCCGGCTTGGCATTCAGCCCTGCGGGCGTCATCGAGTTGCCGCGCAACGGCTCGGCCACGGTGGTCATCAGCGGCGGGCGTGGTCCCTACCGCGTGACGCGCACGGGCGCGGAGACGCCCATCACGGCGGCCGAGTTCACGCTGGGCCCGCTGAATATCGGCGCGCGCAACGCGCCCGTGGGGACAAGCTCGACCTTCGTGGTCCAGGACCTTGGCAACCCGACTGTTCCGGCGGGCACGATCACGGCGCGGGTCGGAGCGGAAGGAGCGACAGCGCGGGTGCAAACCACCCCGACGCCCGCCCAGCCGGCGCCCCGGGGAACGCCGCCCGATCCGGCGTCACCTGCCAGGGTGATCCTGAGCCGCCCCGCGGATGACGCCGAGGCTCGCGAACTGGCGCTGATCCTGACCGCGAAGGGCGCGACGCCGGCCGAGCAGGACGCGATCTTCGCCCGCATGCGGCAGGCGATGCAGGCCGAGCGGATCCCGGACCAGAACTTCCTGGACATCGTGCGCAATCCGGCCCGGCAGCCGGAACGTGCGCGCTTACTGGCGCAATACCGCGCCCTTCTGACAGGAGGCACATGATGGCTGACCAGGTTTGGGGCCCCTTCGAGACCGAGCGGGCCTTTGCAAAGTTCGCGGCCTTCACCACGGCCGCTTCCCTCGATGCCGGGCTGCTTGTCGCCATCGATCGTCTGCACAACGCGCAGACCGGCATCTACGCGCTGGTCCGTGATCTCACCGCAGCCGCAGCCAGCCTTGCCGTCCCGGGGACTGAGCTGGCCGACGCCCCGCCGGCCGCGGAGCTGGACCGTCCCGGTGCCGCCCCGGACGGCGCGCCCGGGCCATTCGTTTCCGGCCGGAAGACCGCCCACCTCACCATCACCTATCTGGATGCCTTCGGGCGCGGCCTGATGCGGCAGGGCGGCACCCGCGCCTGGCGCAACTGCAACCCCGGCAATATCGAGCGCGGCCCTTTCGCGAAGACGCAGGGCGCGATCGGCGATGATGGCCGCTTCGCCGTCTTCCCCGACGAGGCCAGGGGCTTCGGCGCCGTCATCGCGCTGCTGCGGCGGGAGGATTATCGCGACCTCAGCCTGCAAGACGCGATTTTCCGCTACGCGCCGCCGAAGGAAAATCAGTCGCAGCGCTATGTGGATTTCATCAGCCACCGGACTGGCATCGCGCCGGCCACGCGGTTGGCGACCCTGACCGATGATCAGCTGCGCGCATTGGCTGAAGGCATCAAGGTCATCGAGGGCTGGAAGCCCGGGGCGGAAATGCCCCTTGGCGCGAAAATCGAGATCCAGGCGCCGCCCGGCGCGCCGGCACTCCTCACCGTGGCGCGTGGCGCGCAGGATTGGATGGATGTGGCGCGCCATGAGGCGGCCCGCCCGGCACATGAACGCAGCGAATGGCCCGGTGGAGCCTCCAATCCCCGCATCCTGGAGTATTTCCGGGTGGGCACGGCCTGGCGGGAGGTCGCCGAGGACGAGACGGATTGGTGCGCCGCCTTCGTGAATTACTGTCTGGTGAAAGCCGGGCATCCGGGCACCGGCAGCCCGGGCGCGCGCTCCTTCTTCCACAACCGGCACGGCCGCTTCCAGCGCCTGGAACAGCCGAAGCCCGGCTCCGTCGTCGTCATCCGCCGCGCGCCCTTCGGCGATCCGGACTGGGCGGTGGGGCCCGGGCATGTGGGCTTCTTCCTTTCCGGCAGCGAAACCCGGGTGCGCCTTCTGGGCGGCAACCAGGGCAACACCGTCTGCGAGAAGGATTTCCTCATCGAGGAGCGGCGTGACGGGCAGCTTGTCGCGCGCGTGATGGCCTATCTGATGCCGCTCGGCGCCTGACGCGGCGTGCTCGCATCCAACGCCCCCTGGAGCATATACGCCGCCGCCGCCGCATCCACCTGCGCCGCGCGGCGCTTCCGGGTCATGTCCGCCTCCTCGATCATCATGCGGTTCACGGCGGCACTCGACAGGCGCTCATCCCACATGGCGCAGGGCAGGCCCGCCGCCTCGCTCAGCGCCAGGGCCCAGTCGCCGGCGGCCTGGGCGGCCGGGCCGCGCGTGCCATCCATGGAAAGCGGCAGCCCCACCACCAGCCCGCCCACGCCCTGCTTCTCGGCGATGGCGCGGATTTCGGCGGCATTGGCCAGGAGCTTGGCGCGCTTCAGGCTGCCATAGGGGCTGGCCAGCATGAGCGTCACGTCGCTCAGCGCGACACCGATGACCTTGGCGCCGGGATCCAGGCCGAGCAGCCGCGCATGGCGGGGCAGGCGGGCGCGCAGATCGGCCATGTTGATGAGTGGCATGCGCGGCCTTATGGTCCGCCGCGTTCACCAAAGGAAGTGTGCGCCAACATGTCGCTTGATGCTGCGGCGGTGCGTCGCGTGGCCAATCTGGCCCGCCTGCGCCTGGATGATGCCGATGTCGAAAAACTCCAGGCCGAGATCAACGGCATTCTGGGCTGGATCGAGCAATTGCAGGCGGTGGACACCGAGGGCGTGGAACCCATGGCCGGCGGCTCGCCCAACCCCGTGGCCCTGCCCTGGCGGGCCGATGCCGTGACGGATGGCGGCCAGGCGGATGCCGTGCTGCGCAACGCGCCCGACCGCGAGGGCGAATATTTCGGTGTGCCGAAGGTGGTCGAATAATGAACGGGACGGATTTCACCATCGCCGAGGGGCTGCGCGCGCTGGACCAGCGCGAGATCAGCGCCGTCGAGCTGACCGAGGCGCATTTGGCCGGCATCGCCGCGCTGAACCCACGGCTCAACGCCTATATCACCGTGGCCGGCGAATCTGCGCTGGAGCAGGCCCGCGCCTCGGATGCGCGGCGCGCGAAGGGCGAGGCCGGCGCGCTGGAGGGCATTCCCCTCGGCATCAAGGACCTCTTTGCCACGGAGGGGCTGCGGACCACGGCGGCGAGCAAGATCCTGGGCGAATTCGTGCCGCCCTATGAGAGCACGGTGAGTTCGCAGCTCAAGCGCGATGGCGCGGTTTTCCTGGGCAAGCTCAACCTCGACGAATTCGCGATGGGTTCGTCCAACATGACGAGTGCCTTCGGCGGCGTGGAGAACCCGTGGTCCCGTGCCAATGATCCGGACAAGCGCCTGGTGCCGGGCGGTTCCTCCGGCGGTTCGGCCGCCGCGGTCGCCGCGCGCATCGCCATGGGCGCCACGGCGACCGATACCGGCGGTTCCATCCGCCAGCCGGCGGCCTTCTGCGGCATTGCCGGCATCAAGCCGACCTATGGCCGCTGTTCGCGCTGGGGCATCGTGGCCTTCGCCTCCTCGCTGGACCAGGCAGGCCCGGTGGCGCGCTCGGTCGAGGATTGCGCGATCCTGCTGCGCTCGATGGCGGGCTTCGATCCCAAGGACAGCACCAGTGCCAATTTGCCCGTGCCGGATTTCGCCGCCGCCTGCGGGCGTGGGGTGAAGGGGCTGCGCATCGGCGTGCCGGCGGAATATACCCTGCCGGGGCTGGCGCCCGAGATCGAGGCGCTGTGGCAGCAAGGCCTCGATTGGCTGAAGCAGCAGGGGGCGGAGATCGTCCCCATCAGCCTGCCGCACACCAAATACGCGCTGCCGACCTATTATGTGGTCGCACCCGCCGAGGCGTCGTCCAACCTCGCCCGCTATGACGGCGTGCGCTACGGGCTGCGCGTGACGGAGCGCGATTCCGACCTGCGCGATTTGTATGAGCGCACCCGCGCGGCGGGCTTCGGCGCCGAGGTGAAGCGCCGCATCATGATCGGCACCTATGTACTGAGTGCGGGCTATTACGACGCCTATTACCTCAAGGCGCAGAAGGTCCGCGCGCTGATCGCCCGCGACTTCACCCAGGCCTGGGAGAAGGTGGACGCGATCGTAACACCGGCCACGCCCTCGGCCGCCTTCCCGATGGATGAGAAGCAGGATGACCCTGTGACCATGTATCTGAACGACGTGTTTACCGTGACGGCCAACCTCGCGGGGCTGCCGGGCCTCGCGGTGCCGGCCGGGCTGGACGGGCAGGGGCTGCCGCTGGGCTTGCAGGTGATTGGCCGGCCCTTCGATGAGGAAACCGTGTTCGCGGTGGGTGCTGCGATCGAGCGCGCTGCGAACTTCACCGCCAAGCCGCAGGTGATGGCATGAGCTACACGTTGAAAGGCGAGACCGGGGATTGGGAGGTCGTCTGCGGCCTGGAAATCCACGCGCAGGTTTCCTCGCGATCGAAGCTGTTCTCCGGCGCGGCGACCGCCTTCGGCGCCTCGCCCAATAGCCAGGTGAGCTTCGTGGATGCGGGGTTCCCCGGCATGCTGCCCGTCATCAATGAGGAGTGCATCGCGCAGGCGGTGCGCACCGGCCTTGGGCTGAATGCGAAGATCAACCTCTGGTCCCGCTTCGACCGGAAGAACTATTTCTACGCCGATCTGCCGCAGGGCTATCAGATCAGCCAGTTCGCCCACCCCATCGTGGGCGAGGGCGTGGTGGAGATCACGCTCGCCGATGGCAGCGTGAAGCAGATCGGCATCACGCGGCTGCACCTGGAGCAGGATGCCGGCAAGTCCCAGCATGACCAGCACCCGGCCAAGTCCTTCATCGACCTGAACCGCAGCGGCGTGGCGCTGATGGAAATCGTGAGTGAGCCGGATATCCGCAGCCCCGAGGAAGCCGGCGCCTATCTGGCGAAGATCCGCCAGATCACGCGCTACCTCGGCACCTGCGACGGCAATATGGATGAGGGCTCGATGCGGGCCGATGTGAACGTCTCCGTCCGCAAGGCGGGCGAGGAATTCCGCACGCGCTGCGAAGTGAAGAACGTCAATTCCGTGCGCTTCGTCATGCAGGCCGTCGAGGCCGAGGCGCGGCGGCAGATCGAGGTCTGGGAATCCGGCGGCACGGTGGAGCAGGAGACGCGCCTCTTCGACACCGCGCGCGGCACCACGCGCTCCATGCGCAGCAAGGAAGACGCGCATGATTATCGCTACTTCCCCGACCCCGACCTTCCCCCGCTGGTCTTCACGCAGGATTGGGTGGAGAGCCTCAAGGCCTCACTGCCCGAACTGCCTGATGCGCGGCGCGCGCGCTATGTGGCGCTTGGCCTCTCACCCTATGACGCGCATGTGCTGACCATCGAGAAGGAAACGGCCGTTTTCTTCGAAGCGGTGCTGGGGGAAGGGCGCGATGCCAAGACCGTCGCCAACTGGCTGACGGGGGATTTCTTCGGCCATCTCAACAAGCGCGGCCTCGGCATCGAGGAAAGCCCGGTGCCGGCTGCCGCGCTGGCTGAGCTTCTTGACCTGATGGCCAACAAGACCATCAACGGCAAGATCGCCAAGGATGTCCTGGAGATCATGTTCGACGAGGGCAAGGGTGCCGCCGCCATCGTGGATGAACGCGGCCTGCGCCAGGTGGTGGATACCGGCGCCATCGAGGCGGCGGTGGATGCGGTGCTGGCGAACAGCCCGGGCCAGGTCGCGCAGTATCGCGGCGGCAAGGCGGGCCTGTTCGGCTTCTTCGTCGGCCAGACCATGAAGGCCATGGGCGGCAAGGGAAATCCCGCCCTGGTGAATGAGGTGCTGAAGGCGAAGCTGGGCGAACCCTCGGGCTGAACTTCGCCCGAGGCCGCCGCTCAGCCGACGATCTCGTCCTCGTCCTCGTCGTCTTCCTCGTCGAGGTCCATCACCTCGGCGTCGCGCACCACGGCGAGGCAGGCCGCGTAGGTTTCGAGGAACCAGGCGCGGTCGCCATCCTCGTCCTTGCCCTCGACATTGGCGATCATGCGCAGCAGGGCCAGCGCCACGGCGGCATCGCTGTCGCCCTCGATCTCGATCTTCACATCCGACATGGTCTGGCTCTCCGGGTGATTGCAGCCCGGGGATAACGCCCTTGTCTCGGCGGCGTTACCGCCGCCCTGTGACAATTTCAGCCGGCCAGGCGGTCGATCAGGCGGTTGTTCGCGCGCTGTGCCATCCGGGGAATCAGCAGCGCATCCAGCACCCACCACAGGATGATGATGCCCAGTCCCAGATAGCCGATGAAGATCAGCGTCAGCAGCAGCGAGAGGCCGAAGATGCCCAGCATGATCATCCCGCTGATCCAGCGCCCGAGATACATCCGGTGCACGCCGCCATAGCCCAGGAAGAACCAGATCAGATAGGCCAGCGGCAGCGATTTGGCGGCGGCCTCGTAGCGCAGCCGGGCCACGACATCGGGGGAGGGGCGGGGTGTCATCGGAACCTTGTGAATGGGGGGAACCTTCTGAATGGGGGCTGCCTTGGCCCGGGTGAAGTGGCATTCTGCCTGTATCCCCTGTCGGAAAAAAGGCACGCCCATGACGATCGAACTGCACACATGGAACACCCCCAATGGCCGCAAGATCAGCGTGGCGCTGGAGGAGATGGGGCTGCCCTATACGGTGGTGCCGGTGGATATCAGCAACAAGAAGCAGTTCGAGCCGAGCTTCCTGGAATTCTCGCCGAACAACCGGATCCCTGCGATCAAGGACCCGGACGGCCCGGGCGGTGGGCCCATCACGGTCTTCGAGAGCGGGGCGATTCTCATCTACCTCGCCGAGAAGACCGGCCGCTTCATGCCGCAGGACCTGCGCGCCCGCGTGCCGGTGATGGAGTGGCTGATGTGGCAGATGGGCGGCTTCGGCCCCATGCCAGGCCAGGTGCACCATTTCCTGATGCAGCCCGAGGGCCCGGCCCGGGACTACGGCTTCAACCGCTACCATGCCGAGACCAAGCGCCTCTACGGCGTGCTGGACCGCCGCCTGGCGGGCCGCGACTTCGTGGCGACGGCGGGTGAACCCAGCATTGCCGACTTCGCCATCCTGGGCTGGGCGTGGCGGCATGAGCGGCACCAGGTGCCCTTCGACGACCTGCCGAATGTCGCCGCCTGGTATGAGCGGATGATGGCCCGCCCGGCGACGGCGAAGGGCTTTGAAGTGGCGCTGAGCTGAGAGCGTTTGACGGCGCGGGGCTTGGCCTGTATCACCCGACTTGCATACGTCGTGTGAACTTCAAGCTCCTGCGGAGGGGTGGCCGAGTGGCCGAAGGCGGCGGTTTGCTAAACCGTTATAGGATGTCAAGTCCTATCGTGGGTTCGAATCCCATCCCCTCCGCCACTCC
>NZ_JAIEQY010000140.1 GCF_019747315.1 Roseococcus sp.
GGCGGCGGGTGTGGCCTCGGCCAGCCGCGCCTCGGCCTGGCGCAGCCGGGCCAGGTTTTGCAACCGCGCGGCGCCGGCCTTGGCGGCGCCGGGGGCCAGCACATAGCCGTCCCAGCGCCACAGCGCGCCCGAGCGCGCCACCAGCGCCTGGCCCGGCCGCAGCGCCGCCTGCAAGCCAGCACCCTCCTCCACCAGCCCGATCTGCGACAGCGCGCGCGCCAGTTCCGCCGGCGCGCCGACCAGACCGGCCAGCGGCGTGGCCCCCTCCGGCAAGGGCGGCGCCGATTCCAGCGGCGGCAAAGCGCGCCAGAAGCGGTTGGCGCCGGAGCCGCGCCCGCCCTCCAGCCCCTCACCCAGCGCGGCGCCGAGGGCGGCTTCCAGGCCCTCGGGAATGGTCAGGGTGCGGGCGATGGGCTCGGCCTCGCCGGTGGCATCGCCGGCGGCCGCGCGCAGCCCTTGCAGCTCCGCCTTCACGCGGGATTCGGCGGATTGCGCGGCGGCTTCGGCGCTGCGGGCGGCGGCGGCCTCGCGGGCGGCGGCCTCACGGGCGGCGCGGGAATCGGTCAGGGCGGCTTCGGCCTGGCGCAGCGCGGCCTCGGCAGCGTTGGCGGCCTGCTGGGCGGCGGGGAGAAGGCTGGCATCAGGGGTTGGAGGCGCGGCACGGCGGGCGGTCTCCTCCCGCTGGCGGGCGGATTGCAGGCGTTGCGCGGTGGCCTGGCGGGCGCGCTCGGCGGCGCTGCGTTCGATCTCGGCGGCGCGGGCGGCGTCGCGCGCGGCATTGGAGCGGCGCTCGGCTTCGGCGCGGGCGCGCTCGGCGGTCTCGAAGCCGGTGCGGGCCCCCTCCAGCGCGGCCTCGGCGGCGAGCAGCGCGGCATCGGCCCCGTCCAACGCCGCCTGGGGCACGGCCTGCGCCTCGGCCGTGGCACGCTGCGCCGCGATCTGGGCGAGCTGCTCGGAAAGGCGCCGGGCGCGCTGGTCGCTGAAAGCCAGCTCCGCCGCCAACTGGTTCGCGCGGGCGGCAAGCGAGGCGGCCGCTTCCGTCGCTGCCTCATTGGCCGCCTCGGCGGCGGCGAGTTCCCCCTCCAGCCCGGCCGCCTCGGCCTCGGCGGCGGCGATGCGATCGGGCAGTTGCGCCTCGGCCGAGGCCAGGCCGGCGGCCTCGCGCTGGGCGCGGTTTTCGGCAGCGCGGGCGTCGCGCTCCACGCCTGCGGCATCCTCCAGATCGGCCATCAACTGCGCGTAGCTGGCCTCGGCCTCGGCCAGGGCCTGGGCGGCGCGGCCGGCTTCGGCGGCCGTGTTCTCGGCCTCGACGCGGCGGCGCTCCAAGAGGGTCCGGGCCACGCCCTCCTCGGCGCGCGGGGCCTCGATGGCGGAATGCGCGGCCTGGGCCAGTCGCTGCGCCTCCTCGGCCGCCGCCTCGGCATGGCGCAGCGCTTCCGCGCGCCCCGCCTGGTTCTCCCGCGCCGCCTCGATCGCCGCCTCGGCGCGGGCGACGAGGATGGCGAACCACTCCCCTTCGGCATCGCGCACCAGGCCCGAGAGGTTGCGGTAGCGCGCGGCCTGCCGCGCCTGCTTGCGCAGGGCTTCCTGCTGGACGTTCAGCTGGGCCAGGAGATCTTCGCTGCGGGCAAGATTGGCCTCGGCCTGGCGCAGCTTGAGTTCCGCCTCATGCCGGCGCGCCCGCAGCCCGGCGATGCCGGCCGCCTCCTCCAGCACCGAGCGGCGTTCCTCCGGCTTGGCGCCGATCAGCGTGGCCACCCTGCCCTGGCTGACCATGCCCGAGGCGCGCGGGCCGCTCGCGAGATCGGCGAACATGGTCTGCACGTCGCGCGCGCGGACCTCGCGCCCGTTGATCCGGTAATGGCTGCCCGAGCCGCGCTCGATGCGGCGGATGACTTCCAGCTCGGCCGCCTGGTCCATCGGCGCGGGGGCCACGCCCTCCGCATCCTCGAGGCTCAGCACGACTTCGGCGAGGTTGCGGGCGGGGCGGGTCGCGGTGCCGGCGAAAATGATGTCATCCATCTCGCCGCCGCGCAGGCTGCGGGCGGAGCTTTCGCCCATGGCCCAGCGCAGCGCCTCCACCACATTGGACTTGCCGCAGCCATTGGGGCCGACAATGCCCGTCAGCCCGGGCAGGACGGGCACCTGCACGGGCTCGGCGAAGCTCTTGAAGCCGGCGACGCGCAGGCCGGTCAGCGTGGCGGAGAGCCGGCGGGGAGTGGGAAGATCGCCGGAAAGCTCCGGCGTGGCTTCACTCACGTGCCCATCGATCAAGTACGGGGCGCGTCCTGCACCAGGCGGACGAATTGCGCGAAGGGCAGGTTGCCGCTGTGCATGCGCCCGTTGAAGGCGAAGGAGGGCGTGGCGCGGATCTGGAATTCGCGCTCGGCCGCGACGCGCTGTTCCAGGATCCCCCGCCGCAGCGCCTCATCGCCCAGCACGGCGTCGAAACCGGCGCGGTCCATGCCGGCCAGCGCCGCGATGCGCGCCAACTCGTCGATCTGGCGGCCCTGGGCGAAGGCCCAGCGGTCCTGCGTCTGGAACAGCGTGCCGATGAAGGCCTCGTAGCGCTCCTCCGGCAGGGCGCGGGCGATGGCGGCGGCGGCCAGCGCCACGCCATCCAGCGGGAAATCGCGCCAGACCATGCGGATGCGGCCAGTGTTCACCAGCTCCAGTTTCACCTGCGGCCAGACCTGGTTGTGGAAGGCCGCGCAATGCCCGCAAGTGAGGGAGAAGAACTCGGTGACGGTGACCGGCGCCGTGGCCTGGCCCGTGCTGCGGACGCCAAGGCGAGGATCGGCCGGCGGGGCGGCACCTTGCGCCAGGGCCAGGCCCGGCGTGGCGGCGGCGATGAATCCAAGACTGCGACGGGTGATGGGCATGGCCTGGCTCCGGCTGTGGTTCGTCGGGTTAGAGATGGCGCAGGGGGGGCGGGATGTCCACCGTGGAGAGGGTGACCAAGGATTGCCGGCGCCGCGCGTGCATCAGGGCTTTGGGGCGAACACCCCCTTCGCCAGCCGCTCCAGCGCCAGGCGCAATTCCTCGCCGGGCACGCTCTCCAGGCTCTTTTCCACACGCGCCGGCAGCGGGCCGGGTGCGGGGCGATGCGGCCGCGCCTCCACCGGGCGCGGCAGGCGCTGGATGAAGGCGAGCTTGCGGACCACCAGCCGCCCCAGATGCCCGTTGATGCGCTGCATCAGCGCGGGCGCGCCCATGCCCAGCTCCATCGCCGCGGGGCCCGAGCAGGCCAGCGTCAAGGTGCCGGCCGAAAGCCGCACGGGTTCGGCCATGCGGGCGATCTCGGGGCCCACCACCTGCGGCCAATCGGCCAGGATCTGCGCGGCATCGGGGCTGCGCTTGCGGAAGGCCGGGCGCGTGGCGCGCGGGATGAGGGCGCCCAGCTCCTGCGTGCCCCCCCTGGACACCCACCCACTGGACAAGGGCGGGGCGGGCGTCTCTGACTTGGCCAATGACTTATCCCTCCGCCGCCGAATTGCTCGCCTGGTATGACCGCTCTGGCCGCCGCCTGGCCTGGCGTGGCCCAACCGAACCATACCGCATCTGGGTGAGCGAGGTCATGCTGCAACAAACGACCGTGGCGGCGGTTGGCCCGCGCTATGCGCGTTTTCTTGCGCGCTTTCCCGATGTGGCGGCGCTGGCCGCCGCCGATTGGTCCGAGCTGGCCGAGGAATGGGCCGGCCTCGGCTACTACGCCCGGGCGCGCAACCTGCATGCGGCGGCGCGTGCCATCATCGCCATGGGCGGCTTCCCCCCGGATTCCACGGGCTGGCGCGCCCTGCCCGGCATCGGCCCCTATACCGCCTCCGCCATCGGCGCCATCGCGCTGGGCGAGCCGCTGGTGCCACTGGATGGCAATGTGGAGCGGGTGGTGGCGCGCCTCTTCGCCATCGAGACCCCCCTGCCCCAGGCCAAGCCGGAACTCGGCCGTCTCGCCGATGGCTTCACCACCCAAGCCCCGATGCGCGCCCGGCCCGGCGATTTCGCGCAGGCCCTGTTCGACCTGGGGGCCACCATCTGCACCCCGCGCAGCCCCGCCTGCGCCATCTGTCCCTGGCGCGAGGGCTGCCGGGCGGCGGCGCTGGGCATCGCCGCGGAATTGCCGCGCAAGACGCCCAAGGCCGCGCGCACGCCGCTGCATGGGGTGCATTTCGCCCTGCTCGACGCCGCGGGCCGCCTTCTGTTGGAGCGCCGGCCGGAAAGCGGCCTGCTCGGCGGCATGCTGGGCCTGCCCGGCACGCCCTGGCGCGCCACCCCCTGGGAGGCGGCCGAGGCCCTGGCCCATGCGCCGCGCCCCGGCCTCGCCTGGGAGATGCGGCCGGGCTTGGCGCTGCATGGCTTCACCCATCGGGACCTCACGATGCGGCTCATGGCCGCGCGCGTGGCGGAATTGCCGGAGGGCACGCCGCTCAGCCAGGCCGAGGGCAGCCTGCCGAGTGCCATGCGCAAGCTGCTGGCGCTGCTGTGAGCCGCCGGGATCGCATGGCGGAACCTCGCCCCTCGCCGATCTCCAGGGGCTGGATGCGTGGCAAGGTCACGCCCCTATCCGAAGCAAGGTGACGCCATGTCCGCGCAGCCCGAATTCCCGATCAGCCGCTTCCCCGTCCCCACCCTCGACGAATTGCCACAGGATATCCGCGACCGGCTGCTGCTGGTGCAGGAGAAGGCGGGCTTCATCCCCAATGTCTTCCTGACCCTCGCCCATAGGCCGGAGGAGTTCCGCGCCTTCATGGCCTATCACGACGTGCTGATGGACAAGCCGGGGCCGCTGACCAAGGCCGAGCGCGAGATGATCGTGGTGGCTACCAGCACCGCCAACCAGTGCCAGTATTGCGTGGTGGCCCATGGGGCGATCCTGCGCATCCGCGCGAAGAACCCCCTCATCGCGGACCAGGTGGCGATCAACTACCGCAAGGCGGACATCACGCCGCGGCAGAAGGCCATGCTGGACTTTGCCATGAAGGTCTCCTTCGAGGCCTTCGCCGTGGGCGACGAGGACCTGGCCACCCTCGCCAGCCATGGTTTCGACCAGGAGGCGGCCTGGGACATCGCGGCCATCGCGGCCTTCTTCGGCATGTCGAACCGCATGGCGAACATCACCAGCATGCGGCCCAATGCCGAATTCTACACCATGGGCCGCTGAGGGGGGGGCGGTGACGGCGCGTCAGGCCCAGAGCCGCTCCCGCTGGAGGTTGGTGTAGAGCCCAGAGACGAACTCGCCATAGCCGTTGAACAGCCGCGTCGGCACGCGCTCCCCCGAGCCGAGCAGGCGCTCGGTCGCCTGGGACCAGCGGGGGTGGGAGACCTCGGGGTTCACATTGGCCCAGAAGCCGTATTCGGAGGGCTGGATCTTGAACCAGAAATTCTCCGGCCGGCGATCCGTCAGCGTGATCCGCACCACCGACTTGCCCGACTTGAAGCCGTATTTCCACGGGAAGACCACGCGGAAGGGGCCGCCATTCTGGGCCAGCAGCGGCTTGCCATACATGCCGACGGGCATGAAGGTCAGCTCGTTCATCGCCTCGGCCACGGTGCAGCCCTCGACATGCGGCCAGGGATACCAGCTCTGGCGCAGGCCGGGCATCACGGCGGGCAATTGGGCAGTGGTGAAGGAGACGTAGCGGGCGGCGGCCGTGGGCTCCACCAGCTTCAGCAATTCCGAGAGCTGGAAGCCGGTCCAGGGCACGGTCATCGCCCAGGCCTCGACGCAGCGCAGGCGGTAGATGCGCTCCTCGATCGGCAATTGGCGGATCAGGTCATCGACGCCAAAGGTGGCGGGCTTGGCCACCATGCCGTCCACCTGGATGGTCCAGGGGCGCATGGGCATGCGGCTGGCCTCGCGCACGATGTTCTTGCTCGTGCCGAATTCGTAGAAGTTGTTGTAGGTTGTGGCCTCGCGCTCAGGCGTGATTTCGCGCTCGGGGCGGTAGCGCATGTTGCGCTGGTGCTCGGGCAGCGGCGGCACCGGGCCGGCGGCCTGCTGCGCCAGCCCCACGCCGGGAAGCAGCGCTGCGCCAGTCCCGGTCGCCAAGGCAGCGCCAGCGCCGAACAGCGCACGGCGGTTCACCACGAATTCCTCGGGCGTGACCTGGCTTTCGGGGATTTCGTAACCACGGCGGCGGCGGATCAGCATCGGGTGTCTCCTGGCGCTTGTGCCGCGCCCAAGGGTGGGGATGTCTTCCTCTTCGTCAAGCAGAGGGCGTTGGTAACGGGCCAGTCGGGCGCCAGCACGATCAGGCCATTGGCGCGGATGAGCCGATCCTGCCCGGGCCGCAGGCCGTCCTCGGCCAGGGCCAGGCTTTCGGCGTCGCGCAGCACGTAAAGCACGCCGGGCTCGGGCCGGCCCTCGGCCAGGCGGGCGGCGGTGGCGGCGCGCAGCGCGGCCACCTGGCCGGCATCGCTGCGCGCCAGATAGATCGCGTCCGTCGCCAGGCCGTGGCGGGCGGCGAAGACGGCGATTTCCTCCCAGCCTGGCCCCTGGTTCGCGGCCGGCACGGCGCGGATGGCGCGGTAATGCGTCGCCAGTTCGGCCCAGATGGGGTCATTCAGGCGCAAGGGCACTTCCGCCGGGGTGGGTGGGAAGAAATGGGCCAGGCGCGCCATGCCGGGCCTGAGATCCGCCGCCTGGACCAGCACCAGCGCCAGCAAAGCCACGCCGCCGAGGCGCGGCCCCAGCAAGCGCAGAAGCCCAGCGATGCCCGCCAGCATCGCAGCATAGGCCAATGGCCAGAAGAACCGCTCGGAGGCGCGCAGCGCGCCCAGCAGCTCCACCAGCTGCGCGGGCAGCGGGATCAGCGTGATTTGCGCCCCGCCGATGGACGGCCGATGCGTGATGGCAAAGGCCAGCATGGCCAGCAGCACCGCCAGCAGCGGCCAATGCTGCCACCCGGGCCACCGGGCCGGCCGCGCCCAGGCCAGGAAGGGCAGCAGCAGCAGCGCGCCCAGGCCCAGATAGCTGCCATTGACCTCGGGGTGCCCGGTATCGGGCAGGGCGGGCAGGAAGGCGCCCCAGTGGGAGGGATCGAAGGGCGCCAGCAGGTCGAGCTGCATGCCGCCATACATCGCCCCGCCATGGCCGGCCCGCAGCATGAAGAAGCCCGCGGCCCAAAGGCCCAGCAGCCCCGCCGCCGGGACCAGCAGCGCCTCGGCCACCGCCCGCCTGCGCCACCAATCGGCGACCCAGAGCCCCAGCACCATGGGCAGCAGGTAGGAATGAATGAGCGAGGCGGCGAGCGTCAGCGCCATCCAGCGCCACGTCCCGGCCCCGGTGATGGCGAACCACAGCCCCCAGAGCAGCAGGAAATGCGCCGAAAGCGCGAAATGCCCGCCCATGCGGTTCAGCAGAATGGGTTGCAGCACGAAGAGCATGGCGCCGGCCAGCCGCGCCAGTGGCGCCTCGGTGAAGCGCCCGATCAGCCGCCAGGCCAGCCAGCCCTGCAGCGCCCCGCAGGCCAGCAGCCAGATGCCCCAATATTGCCCGACCTCGAACACCCCGCGCAGCGCCTTGAAGAGGAAGGCCAGCAGCGGAATCGCATCGGCGTAGAAGACGGAGGAGGCCAGCTCCATCCCGAAATCCGGATTGGCCCCGGGCGGCATCCCCCAGGGCGCGTTGCGGAAATAGGTCCAGCCCAGCCAATATTGCACCGGGTCCGGCCCCAGCTGGCCTGACAGCATCCAGCCCGTGGCGCCCGGCGGCACGATTCCCGTACCGAAGACCGCAAGCACGATGAAGGTGCCCAGGCCAGCCGCAAGAAGGGCGCCCAGGGTCGAGGATGGCGGGGTTGGGGACAAGCGGCGCTCCGTTCGCAGCCTTGAACCGCGGGAAGGTGGCGGAGTTGCGGCAGACCCGCGGCATTGGGCGCGAAAGAGTCGCGCCGCGCCCCGCTCAGCCCCTGGCCGCCACGGCGTAGCGGTCAAAGCGCAGCAGCCGGATCGCCCCCAGCTGCGCCATCGTGCCGATGGCCAGCGGCAGCACCTCGATGGCCTGGCCGCCGGGTTCCACCGGCCGCACCAGCCCGTGCTCCGCCAGCCGCGTGACGACGCGGCGCATCTGCGTGCGGGACAGGCCGAAGCGTTCCGAATGCTCCGCATAGGGCAGCGCGACCACGCCAGGCGGCGGCAGGCCCGGCGCATCGCCCAGCCCCCGCAGCAGGGCGCAGAGGATGACATAGCCCCCCTCGGTCTGTGCGGCGCCCGCCAAGGCGGGCAGGCGCGATTGCAGGCTCGGCTCAGTCGAGATCGTCTGGGCGCGCAGCCAGGACAGGTCCCAGAAGAACCGGGGATCATCGCGCAGCCGGGCCAGGTGGGCGCGGCCGGGGAAGAGCATCTCCAGCGCTTCGAGGTGAAAGCCGATGCGCGCCTGGAACTGCGCGACCAGGGCCTCGCTCGGCTCCAGCCGGCGCACCCGGCGATCGGGGCCGGGCGGAGCCTCGACCAGCAGCCTCGCCTGCCGCAGCAGGCCCAGCGTGGCCTCCATCCGGCCATGCCCCATCAGCCCGAGGGGCGCGCAGGCCCGCTTCAGCCGGGCGAGCGTGAGGCCGGAAGGGGAGCGCCCGGCGCGGTGTTCGGCATGCAGGGCGAGGGCGAAGATGCTGACGAAGTGCCGCCCCTCATCCGCGTTCAGCTTGTTGATGAGGTAGCCATCCTGCAGCCGCAGGAAGCTGTCCAGCATGTGCCGCAGCGCGCCCGGGAAGGCGGGCCGGGCGACGAGGGCCTGGATGGCGGCGTCGTCATCGGGGGATGCCTGGCCCGGCAGGGTGAAGCCGGCGGCGGCGGCGGCCGTGTCGAGGCCGGTCAATCGGAAGGTTCCCATCTGCGCATGCGCGCGCAGCCTCCTGTGATTCGGGCGTCGCGTCCACCGCGCGCAGGGGGCGTCATGCGGGCATTGCCGGCAATCCCGGAAATACACCCGGTTTTGGCCGCGCCCGGTGTCTTGAGCCGGGACGCGGTGGCCCATAGCCTTGCATTGTCACAATTTTCGGGACGCCCGCGCCGCACGCCATCGCCGGTGGAGGGCGGTGCATCTTTCAAGGCGAGCCTGCCTTGCCGCGGATGGACCACGCGACGAAGAAGAAGCCCCACCCGAAGCGCACGCGCCACCAGGGCGCCAGCGGCCGCGTGGTGCTGGATGCCGATTTCAGCGCCCGCCGCTCCGACGTCATGGTGGTGCAGGGGGGGGTGGCCGTGCCGGACGGCACGGTGCGGCCGCTGATCAGCTTCGTCCTGCCCTATGTGGAGCTGCCCTTCCTGGTGGAACGGGCCCGTCACCGGCCAGGTGCAGGGCGCGCAGACCTCGATCTTTGCCCATGACGTGAACCGCAAGGGCGGCAGCTTCAGCCTCTCCGCCCAGGCGGATTTCACGCCGGCCAGCTACAATCTTTCCCGCAACATGGCGGCCATCGCCGGCCACCTGCAATCCACCTGGGATGCTGGCGGGGCCGGCCTGGGCACGCTCTTCGCGCTGCTGGGCAACACCGCCGATGCTGGGGGCGAAGGCGCCTATGCCGCCTCGCTGCGGCAGATCTCGCCCAATAGCAGCCTGGCCCCCGGCGCGCGCCTGGCGGCGGGTGGCCGCGCCTTCGCCAATGCGGCGATGAGCTGCCCGCAATTCGAGGGCAGCACCGCGATGCTGACCGAGGGCGAGTGCGTCTGGGCCGGGCTCACCGGCCGCACCGCCGCGCAATCCGGCAGCGATGGCCTGTCCAGCTTCCGGCTCAACTCCACCACCTGGCAGGCGGGCGGGCAGCGCAGCCTGGGCGGCGGCTGGTTCCTGGGCGGCTCGATCGCCTATGAAAATGCCCGGCTGACGACCACGGACGGGCTGAACAGCGGGCGCGGGCAATCGGGCTTCGCCGCCGCCACGACCAAGTACCAGGGCGGCCGCTGGCTCTTCGCCGGCGCGGTGTTCGGCGGCGGGGGCGAGTTCAACAGCACGCACACCATCCATCTGCCCGGCTTCGGCTCCATCGCCCGCGGCAGCCCGACCTTGCTGAATGCCGGCGCCATGCTGCGCGCCACCTACACCGTGGGGCGCGAGGAGTTCTACCTGCGGCCCTCGCTCAGCCTCAGCCTGGTGCATGCGGGCAGCAGCTCCTACGCCGAGAGCGGGGCGGGCGTGCTGAAGCTCAACGTCTCCTCCGCCTCCAGCACCGTGGTGGGGCGGGTGACCGCCGGCGTTCAGGTCTTCGCGACCGAGCGGCTGGCATTCCGGCTATAATATGAGGGCGAGTACAGCGCGAACCTGACCGGCCATGGCGGGTCCTTCGCGGTGGCCTATAGGTTTTGATCGGCTTGCGGTGCGGTGCTGCGCCGCCTGGCCCTGCGGGTCAGGTGGTGCGAAGAATGGTGAGCCCGGTGGGACTCGAACCCACGACCCCATGATTAAAAGTCACGTGCTCTACCGGCTGAGCTACGGGCTCACGGGTGCTGTCCCGTGCGGCGCGAAACACACCGCAGGGGCCGGCTTGTCAAGCGTGCATCCCGATCCTGATGCGCTTCTTCCGCGCATCAGGTGAATCGGTCCGCTCGTCGTTCAGATCAGGTATCGGCCAGCACGCGCATGCGGATCAGGCGGTCGGCCGGGGCCGGCACGGTGCCGCCACCGCCCACGCCGCGCTTGATGCGGTCCACGAACTCCATGCCCGCCGTCACCTGACCCCAGATGGTGTACTGGCCATCCAGGCTCGGCGTCGGCGCGAACATGATGAAGAACTGGCTGTTCGCGCTGTTCGGATCCTGCGCGCGGGCCATGCCGCAGGTGCCGCGCAGGAAGCGCGCGCGGGACGGCGGGCTGAACTCCGCGCGGATATCGGCGAAGCCACGGTCACGGAAGCCGCCGGTGCCGGTGCCGGTCGGGTCGCCGCCCTGGGCCATGAAGCCCTCGATCACGCGGTGGAAGGGCGTGTTGTCATAGAGGCCCTGGCGGGTCAGCGTCTTGATGCGCTCGACATGCAGCGGCGCCAGGTCGGGGCGGAGCTGGATGGTGACGCGGCCATTGTCCTTCAGCTCCATGATCAGGGTGTTTTCACGGTCCGGGGCGGCTTGCGCCTCGGCTTCATTGGTCTCGGACATCATCGCTCCTGCTGCGATCAGGGTTGTGGTCATCAAGGCGCGGCGGTTCATGGGTGATCCTCCGTTGGGTGGTTACTTGCGCACTTTAGCCAGTGTGCGTTCCAGCGTGAGCGCCGGGACGAAGCTGGAAACATCGCCGCCGAGCTGCGCGATCTCCTTCACGAAGCGCGAGGAGATGAAGTGGTTCCGCTCGCTCGCCATGAGGAAGACGGTCTCGATCTCGGAATCGAGCCGCGCATTCATGCCGCACATCTGGAACTCATAGTCGAAATCCGAGACGGCGCGCAGCCCACGCACGATCATCTGCGCACCGACCTCGCGCGCGAAGCCGACGAGCAGGCCGGTGAAGGGCCGCACCTCTATCTTGCAGCCGGTGCGCTGCGCCACGGCTTCCGTCTCGGCGGCGACCAGCTCGGCGCGCTCCTCGATGGAAAACAGCGGGCCCTTGCCGATGTTCATGGCCACGCCGATGACCAGGCGGTCCACCAGCCGCGCGGCGCGGCCGATCACGTCCAGATGGCCGTTGGTGACGGGATCGAATGTGCCCGGGTAAAGGGCGACGCGCTCAACCATTCTCTTCGCTTTCGGCCGGGGCATCCTCGGCATCGTCTTCCAGGACGGGGAAGCAGCTGGTCACGCGCTCGGCCTCATCCAGCCGTTGCAGCATGACACCCTGCGACTGACGGCCGGTCTGGCGCACCTGCTCCGCCTCGAAGCGGATGGCCTGGCCGCCATCGGTCATCAGCATGATGTGGTCGCCCGCCTGCACGGTGAAGCTCGCGACCACCGCGCCGCCGGTGCGGCGGCTGAGCGTGATGCCACCGATCCCCTGCCCGCCCCGGCCCGTGACGCGATACTCATAGGCGCTGCTGCGCTTGCCGAAGCCGCGATCGGTGACGGTGAGCAGGAATTGCTCGGCCGCCTCCAGCTCGGCGATGCGCTCGGGCGTGAGCGTGATGTCCTGGGCGCCGGCCTCTTCCGCGTCATCGGGCGCGGGTGCGGCCTCCGCCTCCTCGGCCCCTTCGGCGCGGCGCTTGTGCTTGAGGTAGGCGGCGCGCTCCTCGACCGTGGCATCCACATGGCCGAGCACGGCGAGTGCGATCACCTGGTCCCCCTTGGCGAGGCGGATGCCGCGCACGCCGGTCGAATCGCGGCCGGCGAAGACGCGCAGCGTATCGGCATCGGCGACGAAGCGGATGGCCTTGCCCTGGCGGGTCGCCAGCAGCACGTCATCGCCCTCGCGGCAGGTGGCGACGCCGATCAGCGAATCCCCCTCATCCAGCTTCATGGCGATGAGGCCGGAGGAGCGGACATTGCGGAAGTCACTGAGCCGGTTGCGGCGGACATTGCCCTCCGTCGTGGCGAAGACCAGGTGCAGATGCTCCCACAGGCTTTCATCCTGCGGCAGCGGCAGCACGGCGGTGACCGTCTCGCCATCGGCCAGTTGCAGCACCTGGCGCAGCGAGCGGCCCTTGCCGCCGGTGCCGCCTTCCGGCAGCTGCCAGACCTTCTCGCGGAAGGCGATGCCGCGGCTGGTGAAGAACAGCACCCATTGATGCGTGTGGCCGACGAAGCTGCGGACCACCACGTCATCGGCGCGCGTCGAGGCGGCGCTGCGCCCCTTCCCGCCCCGGTTCTGCGACCGGAAGACATCGAGCGGCGTGCGCTTCACATAGCCATCGCGCGTCAGCGTCACGATCATCGAGGCGGGCGCGATGAGGCTCTCATCGTCGATATCAGCCGCGTAATCCACGATGCGCGTCAGGCGCGGCTGGTTCAGCGTGGCGCGGGTGGCGAGGAGTTCCTCGGTCATCACCTCCATGCGGCGGGGCCGGCTGGAGAGGATTTCGAGCAGCTCCACGATTCGCGCGCCGACTTCCTTGAGTTCCGCGTCGATCTTCTCGCGCTCAAGGCCGGTCAGGCGCTGGAGGCGCAGTTCCAGAATGCCGCGGGCCTGCGCCTCGGTGAGGCGCATGGTGCCCTCGGGCGAGAGCTCATTGCCCTCATCCTGCACCAGCGCCACCAGGGGGGCGACGTCGGCGGCCGGCCAGTCGCGCGCCATCAGCGCCACGCGGGCAGCGGCGGCGTCCGGGCTTTCGCGGATGAGGCGGATCACCTCGTCAATATTCGCAACCGCGATGGCGAGGCCAACCAGGTTGTGCGCGCGTTCCCGCGCCTTCATCAGCCGATGGCGCGAGCGGCGGAGGATCACCTCCTCGCGGAAGGCGATGAAGGCGAGCAGCGCGTCCTTGATGCCCATCTGCTGCGGGCGGCCGCCATTCAGCGCCAGGAAATTCACGGGGAAGCTGATCTGCAGCGACGTCATGCGGTAGAGCTGGTTCAGCACCACCTCCGCCACCGCCTCCCGCTTCAGCTCGATCACGATGCGCAGGCCGGAGCGGTCTGATTCATCGCGCAGATCGGTGATGCCCTCGATGAGCTTGGAGCGCACCAGTTCGGCGATGCGCTCGATCAGCACCGACTTGTTCACCTGGTACGGGATCTCGTTGACGATGATGGCCTGGCGCTGGCCCTTCATCTCCTCGATCACGCAATCCGCGCGCAGCGGGATGGAGCCGCGGCCATTCTCGAAGGCCGAGCGGATGCCGGACCGGCCGAGGATGATGCCGCCCGTGGGGAAATCCGGCCCGGGGATGATGGCCATCAACTCTTCGAGCGAGGTCTCGGGCTCGGCCACCAGCTTGAGCGTGGCGTCGATCACCTCGGTCGGGTTGTGCGGCGGGATGTTGGTGGCCATGCCGACGGCGATGCCGCCCGCGCCATTGACCAGCAAATTCGGGAAGGCGGCCGGCAGAACGCGCGGTTCTTCGGCGCTTTCATCGTAGTTCGGGGTGAAGTCCACCGTGTCTTCGTCGATGCCCTCGAGCAGGGCGGCGGCGGCCTTGGCGAGACGCACCTCGGTGTAGCGCATGGCCGCCGGCGGGTCGCCATCCATCGAGCCGAAATTGCCCTGGCCATCCACCAGCGGCACCCGCATCGAGAAGCCCTGCGCCATGCGCACCATGGCGTCATAGATCGCGGAGTCACCATGCGGGTGATACTTGCCCATGACGTCGCCGACGACGCGGGCCGATTTGCGGTGCGGCTTGTCGGAGGTGTAGCCGGCCTCATGCATCGCAAAGAGGATGCGGCGATGCACCGGCTTCAGGCCGTCCCGCACATCGGGCAGCGCGCGGCTGACGATGACGGACATCGCGTAGTCGAGGTAGGAGCGGCGCATCTCCTCTTCGAGGGCGATGGGGGCCACGTCCAGGGGCTTGGGGAGGTCGTCGCTCAAACTGGATGGTCCTGGTTAGAGGGAAGACCAGGGGCTCTGCCCCTGGACCCCGGCAAGAACCTCAGGTTCTTGCATCTCCGACAAATGGTGGTGCAGGAGGCTCGCCTCCTGCTGGGGGGCGCGGGGGGCAAAGCCCCTCGCATCCCTCAGAACGGAATATCATCATCCATATCCGGCTTCTTCCCCGAATCCCAGCCACCCGAGCGCGGCGCCCCGCCCCGCGCCGGGGCCGAGCTGCGCTCGCCGCCACCTGAATAGCTCCGCTCCTCGCCCATCTCGCCGCCGCCGCCCGACGCACGGCCGCCGACGAGCGACAATTCGCCACGGTACTGCCGCAGCACGATCTCGGTCGTGTACTTGTCGGCACCCGAGGCATCCTGCCACTTCCGGGTTTCCAGCTGGCCCTCGATATAGACCTCGCTGCCCTTCTTCAGGTAGCGCTCGGCGATCTCGCCCAGCTTCTCGTTGAAGATGGCCACCGCGTGCCACTCCGTGCGTTCCTGCTGGTTGCCTTCGCGGTCCTTGAAACGCTCGCTCGTGGCGAGACGCAGGTTCACGACCTTGCCGCCATTCTGGAAGTTCCGCACTTCCGGGTCCTTGCCGAGGCGGCCCAGGATGATCACCTTGTTCACACCGGCCATGCGCTGCGACTCCTTGCAATTTGGTTCCGGAACCTAGCTTTTCCGGGATGCCCGGGCCAGCCCCGGATCATGTCTTGGCACCTGCCCCTGATATGGTGCAAAAGAGCCGTGAACACAACACGAACATTCTGCCCTGGAGTTCCCCAATGCCGCGCGACGCGCACCCCGCCCCCGCGGCCAAGACAGACCTGATCCGCATCCGCGGCGCCCGGCAGCACAATCTCAAGGACGTCAATCTCGACCTGCCCCGCGGCAAGCTGGTGGTGCTGACGGGGCTGTCCGGCTCCGGCAAATCCTCGCTGGCCTTCGACACGATCTATGCCGAGGGGCAGCGGCGGTATGTGGAATCGCTGAGCGCCTATGCGCGGCAATTCCTCCAGCTCATGCAAAAGCCCGATGTGGACAGCATCGAGGGCCTCTCCCCCGCCATTTCCATCGAGCAGAAGACCACCAGCCATAACCCGCGCTCCACCGTGGGCACGGTCACGGAAATCCACGACTATATGCGCCTGCTCTGGGCGCGGGTCGGCGTGCCCTATTCGCCAGCGACTGGCCTGCCGATCGAGGCGCAGACCGTCTCCCAGATGGTGGACCGCGTCATGGCCATGCCGGAAGGCACGCGCCTGCTCATCCTCGCCCCCGTCATCCGCGGCAAGAAGGGCGAGTACCGCAAGGAACTCCTGGAATACCAGCGCCGTGGATTCGAGCGGGTGAAGATCAACGGCACGCTGGTGCAGATCAGCGACGCCCCCAAGCTCGACAAGAAGCTGAAGCACGATATCGACGTGGTGGTGGATCGTGTGGTGGTGCGCGATGGCCTGGCCCAGCGCCTGGCGGACAGCTTCGAAACCGCCTTGGCGCTGGCCGATGGGATTGCCTACGCAGAAAACGCCGATGGCGGCGAACGCACCGTATTCAGCCAGAAATTCGCCTGCCCCGTCTCCGGCTTCTCCATCGAGGAAATCGAGCCCCGCCTCTTCAGCTTCAACTCGCCGCAAGGCGCCTGCCCCACTTGCGATGGCCTCGGCACCGAGAGCTTCTTTGACCCCGCCCTCGTCATCCCCAATCCGGGGCTGAGCCTGAAGGAGGGCGCCATCGTCCCCTGGGCCGGCAATGCCAGCAGCCCCTATTACGACCAGACGCTGGTGAGCTTGGCCAAGCACCTCAAGATCGGCATGGAAAAGGCCTGGGAGGAACTGCCGGAGGAAGCCCAGCGCGCCATCCTGCACGGCACCGGCGCGCAGCCCGTCACGCTCCGCTACAAGGACGGGCTGCGCGCCTATGAGGTGCAAAAGCCCTTCGAGGGCGTGATCAAGAACCTCGAACGCCGCTTCCGCGAGAGCGACAACCCCTGGGTGCGCGAGGACATGGCGCGCTACCAGGCCGACCGCCCCTGCCATGTCTGCCATGGCCACCGCCTCAAGCCGCAATCGCTGGCCGTGAAGGTCGCCGGCTGCCACATCGGCGAGGCCTCGGCGCTGTCCATCCGCCGCGCGCGGGACTGGTTCGGCGCGGTGATGCCGACGCTGACGCCGCAGCGCCAGGACATCGCCCGCCGCATCCTGCGCGAGATCGAGGACCGCTTGCAGTTCCTCAACGATGTGGGGCTCGACTACCTCTCGCTCTCGCGCGGCAGCGCCACGCTCTCCGGCGGCGAGAGCCAGCGCATCCGGCTGGCCTCGCAGATCGGCAGCGGCCTCACCGGCGTCCTCTATGTGCTGGACGAGCCCAGCATCGGCCTGCACCAGCGCGACAATGAGCGCCTGCTGGTCACGCTGCGCCGCCTGCGCGACATCGGCAATTCCGTCATCGTCGTCGAGCATGACGAGGATGCGATCCGCAGCGCCGATTATCTCGTGGATATCGGCCCCGGCGCGGGCAAGGCGGGCGGCACCATCGTCAGCCAGGGCACGCCTGAGGAAGTGACGGCCGACCCGAACAGCCTGACCGGCGCCTATCTCTCCGGCCGCCGCGAAATCCCGATGCCCGAGCAGCGCCGCGCCTTCGACAAGAAGCGCCTGCTGCGCGTGGTCGGCGCCACTGGCAACAACCTCAAGGACGTCACCGCCGAGTTCCCGCTGGGCACCTTCACCGCGGTCGCCGGCGTCTCGGGCGGCGGCAAGTCCACCTTGGTGATCGAGACGCTGTTCAACGGCCTCTCGCGCAAGCTCATGGGCGCCTCCGTCGTGCCCGCGCCGCACCAGCGCATCGAGGGGATCGAGCTGGTGGACAAGGTGATCGACATCGACCAGTCGCCCATCGGCCGCACGCCGCGTTCCAACCCGGCCACCTATACCGGCCTGTTTGCCCCCATCCGCGACTGGTTCTCCGAGCTGCCGGATTCCCGCGGCCGCGGCTACAAGCCAGGCCGCTTCAGCTTCAACGTGAAGGGCGGCCGCTGCGAGGCCTGCCAGGGCGACGGCGTCATCAAGATCGAGATGCACTTCCTGCCCG
>NZ_JAIEQY010000169.1 GCF_019747315.1 Roseococcus sp.
GCCGAGGATCAGCGTCATGGCCAGAAGGATGGATCGGATCATTGTGGCTCCAGGCCCAGGGTCTGGTTGATGGTGGATGCAGCGCGGCCCTGCTCGACACGGGCGCGGCGGCGCTGCGCATCGGCCTGGGCGATCTGCGAACGGACGCGGACGACTTCTGCGAAGGGAAGCTGGCCGGCTCGGTAGGCGGCCTCGCTAAGGCCGGTCTGTTCGGCCAAAGCGCGGTGGCGCTGCTCGGCGAGGCCCGCGATGGTGGCGGCATCCCCGGCCTGGGCGCGGGCGCGGGTATCGGCGCCGGCCAGGGTGCGCGCGACGGTGGCCAGCGTCGCC
Source organism: Roseococcus sp. (assembly GCF_019747315.1). Classification (GTDB taxonomy): domain Bacteria; phylum Pseudomonadota; class Alphaproteobacteria; order Acetobacterales; family Acetobacteraceae; genus Roseococcus. Next base: position 331 of record NZ_JAIEQY010000169.1, read on the forward strand.
TCGGCCAGCGTCGCCTCGGCCCGTGCGGTGGCGATGCGTTCGTTCACCTGGGGCGCGTAGGAAAAGGGAATGCGGACACCGATCAGCAGGCGGTCGATATAGGGTTCTCCCGTGCCGTCACGTTCCCGCCGCCAGCCGCCGAACACAGTCGGGCTGGCGCGGTCGCGCACCTGTGCCAGCCGCTCCTCCGCCCGCGCCAGATCCTGCGATGTGCGGGCGACGGCGGCGGCCGGCAGGGCGCGCAGCGCGGCCTCGCCCGTCGGTGGTGGTGCCGCGCGTTCCGGCTGGCCCTGTGTTGGGTTGGTGCCGGTCAGCGTGCGGAAGGTGATGGCGGCGTCACGCGCCAGGCCGGCGGCCGTGGTGAGCGTAGCCTCCGCGTCCCGCGCATCCGCGGCGGCCAGCAGCAGATCGGCCCGTGGGACCTGTCCGGCATTCACCTGGCGGGTCAGGTCCCGCTCCAAAGCGCGCGCGGCGGTGACGCGCGCCTGCGCGGCCTCGCGCTCGGCATTGGCCGCGGCCCAGTTCCAATAGGCTTCGCGGACCAATGCAGCCAAGGTGATGCGCGCCTCGGCGATGCGGGCATCGAGCTGGGCGGTCTGCGCCTCCACACTGCCGCGCAGCGCGCGCGATTCCCCGGGCAGCCAGACCGGCACTTCGCCGCCGATCTCGAATTCCTGGAAGCCGGTGCGCTGGGTGAAGGTGGTGGTCCGCCAGGAGGGGCTGATGGAGGGCGCGCCGGGCAGCAGCGCCTGCGCCCCCTGCCGGCGTGCGTCGATGACCGCGCGCTGGGCGACAAGGCCGCGCAGTTCGGCGTTCAGCTCGACGGCCGCCCGGAAGCCCGACCGGATGTCTTCGGCCTTCGCAGGCACCGCCCAAGCCAAGGCAGTCGTGAGGAGCAGGATTTGACGCATACGTGGAACTCCGTGCCGCATCCTTTTGCCGCACGGAGTGCGACAAGACCGCTCTGGTTCGTGACAAAGTATGTCAGGCGTAGCGAAGCAGCGTCTCCATGCCGCGCACCTGATGGTAGAGATGGTGGCAGTGAAACGGCCATGGCCCTGGGTTTTCCGCCGTGAAGGCGATGGTCACGCGCTGCATCGGCGGCACCAGCACGGTGTCGCGCAGGGCACCTGCGAAGCGGCGGCCTTCGATCGCCACCACCTGGAAATGGTGGCCGTGCAGATGCATCGGGTGCGACATCATCGTCGTATTGCGCATCTCGATTTCCAGGCGCTCGCCTCGGCGCACCTGAAGTGGCGCGCCATCGCCCATGCCCCAGCGATAGGTCGCCATGTCGCCCGTCAGCGGCAGGAAAATCGTGCGCGTGGCACGTGCCGGGGCAGCGGGACCGCGAAGGCGGGCTTCGAGGTCCAGGCCCACCGGCGGCGCGACATCGCCCATTCCGTCCAGGCGGGAGATGGCAGCCCCGGGCGGGCGGAGAATGATACCCGTGCGTTCGCGCGCGCCTTCGCGGCGGAACAGCACCGGCACCGCGCCGCCGCCCTCTGGCAAATCCAGCAGGATGTCGGCGCGTTGGGCCACGGCGATGGGCACCGTCGAGATTCGCAGCGGTTCGGCGAGATCCTCGCCATCCACCGCGACGAGCGTGCCCATGGCGGAGCCGAGATCGAGGTGGAAGCCGGTGGCCGAGGCGCCGTTGATGATCCGCAGCCGCACGCGGCCGCGCCGCTCGACGGCAATCACCTCGGGGTCGTCCAGCGTCCGGTCATTGGCGAGGTAGGCGTCGAAATCGATGTCGTTGATGTCCATTACCATGCCGCGGCGGCCAAGCCCGACCAGGCCGCGCAGCCGGTCCAAGATGCCCATGCCGCCCATCGCGCCGTGGGGCGAAGCCGCCGCCGCATGTGGCGCGGCACCGCCATGCGGGGCCATGTCGGCCGGTCCGCCCATCAGGCGCGCCAGCAGCTCATCGGCGGGGGAGAAGCTGAAATCCTGCAGCAGGATGACGACCTCCTGCTCATCCCGCGCATTGGCCGGCCGCACGATGAGCGGCGCTGCCATCAGGGCCTGCTTCTGAAGGCCGAGATGGGTGTGCATCCAATGCGTCGCCGGACGATCAAGGGGGAAGCGAAACTCCTGGCTGCCGCCGGCGGGAATGGGGTCCATGGAAACGCCCGGCACACCATCCTGGCGCCAGGTAGGCGTAGGGCCGTGCCAGTGGATGCCGGTCGGCTCCGAGGTCTCGTTGACGAGGCGCACCGCAAAGCCCTCGCCAGCGCGGCGTGACCAACCAGGGCGGCCGTTGCGGTCCACCAGGCCAAAGACCTGGGCGGAGCGGCCCTTCACCTCGATCTGGCGGGTGACCGCACGTATGATGTCCGGCTCGGTTTGGGCCATGGCCGGCAGTGACATGGCTGCCATTGGCATGGCGGCGGCGCTGGCAAGGAACTGACGACGGTTCATGGGAAGTATCCAATAAGGATTGCGGTTGGTGTTGGGCGGGCTTGCACCCGCCCAACCGGTTCAGCGGCTGCCGGCCGGGCGATGCCCGTGCTCGACCACCGGTCGACCGTCCTCGTTGTCCACGACGCGTCCGGCTGCCGGGAAGCCCAGGTTGCCGCGTCCCGGACCGCTGCGGACGATGGTGCCGTCCTGAGCGCCAGCGGGGTTGCTCGCAATTCCTGCCGAAGCACCCGTGTGCGACGAGGCATCCGGGCGATGGATCTCGGGCCGGCCGTCTCCGGTCGTTCCCGTCACATGCGGAACGAAGTTTCCCGCTTCCGGCCGGCCGGAAGGATCATGCGCGAATGCGCCCGTGGTGAGCATAGCGAGGGCGGCGGCGAGAATGAGGGAGGAGCGCATTGATCGATTCCTTGTGTGAGCGGCGGACCATCCCGTGCTCGTGGAACCGTTATGGCGGCTGAATGCTGACGTTGCTTCTCCGCGGCGTGACAAAAGATGTCCGATCAGGGCGTTATCCGAACCACGATCCCGCGGCGGCGCAGCCTGGCGAAGACGGAAATCGTGCGGGCTAGCGGAACCTGGCCCTCTACGACGGGTGCTCTCTGGGGCGCGCCACGGACGATGAACCTGCAAGCGTGATCAAGAAGCTCAGACGGGGCATCGTGCTACGGCGGTCTACGACGCGTGCGATGACATGCGGGGCGTGAGCTCGGTATGTCTTCGCGAATGAATTCGTTGGGCGCATCGGCGCGCGGGCTTGTGGCCCGCGCGCCTGTTCGATTCAGCGGGAGGCTGTTTGCGGCCGCGTGATCTCATTGGCGACCCAGTTCACCAGCGATGGCGCCTGGATGAAGTTCCGGTGATCAACGACGGCCCTCACGGGCACATTCGTCGCCCGATCGAACCAGACGGATTCGGTGAACTGGAACGCCGAGCCGCGCACAACAAAGTAACGGTCCACTCGGACGGTGTTGAAGGTGCCGGCGGGAGTCGTCACCGAGCCACCGGCCTCGGCTGTCCAACGTTCGTCCAGCACGATGCTGTCGAACGTGAGGCTGGTTCCGAAGTATGAGAACTCGATAGGCCTTGCACTCGCGAGGTTGACGCCGTTGGCGAATGCCCCTGCCAGACGTGGACCCGCCGCACGGTAGAAGCCTTCACTCACCCGCCAGTAGCCCATCAAGCGGGCCTGGTTGCCCGACATCATGCAACTGCCGGGTTGGCTGGTATCCTCGCCCCGAAAACGGAGCGCCGCCCCGTTCGATGGTTCGACGACCGTGCCGGCGGCGGGGCAACGAAACTGCCAGTTCGCATCCGAGGCGCCGGACTGGGCCTGGGCCTGTGGTCCGGCGCTCAAGGCCGCGAGTGCGATGGCGGCCACCAGAATGTTTCTGATCATGGAACTCTCCCTCATGTGTGGAATCGCAGCGTTGAGTGGGATCAGGACTGGCTGCGGCAGCCTTGACCGAGCCACGACAGGGTTGAGCCCGTCATGGAAGGCAGTTCCTTCATCGGATGATGACCGGACGGCCGTCTTCGTTGCCGACAATGATGGCCGGGCGGTTACCACCCATGGTGCCGCGACCCGGCCCGCTGCGGCTCACGCTCGTGTCATCAGCCCCGCCTTCCAAGCGGCCCAGACCGGCACTGACGGCGCGGGAATTTGGGATTTCGGGACGGTGGATCACCGGCTTGCCGTCTTCGTCCACATCGACCACGCGGGCGGACGCAACACCCTCCACCCCGCCTGGGAGCGAGCGTATGTCGGGCGGCAGGGGCGCAATGGTGCACCCCGAGAGGGAGATGAACGTGAGGAGTAGTCCTCGGGCCATTGTCTGCGATCCATGAACGGTCCAGCGCTTTGCTGTGGGCCGAATATGGTCGAGATGAATTGTCACATGGCGACAGCAGCATATCAAACTATGACAAATTAAATACACTATCTAAGGCATGAGGATCTGAAATTTATTTTTACATAAAGACAAAATGTAAATATTAAAATGATTATTACTCGGACGACGGTAAGCGTCCTCCCTCGACTGCCTTGCGGCGTGCGGTTCTGATCGGCTGACGTGCTTGGCTCCTGGGTGGCGCGAAAGTCCGCTGTCGCCCTTAAGCCTAGGGGTAAGGTCGTTGCCGGACGGTCGATTGGACGAGGTGATCAGCGTGGTGGCGCGTCGTCGCCGCTGGACGCTGGAGCAGAAGCTGGCGCTGGTGGAGGAGGTGTCGCGGCCTGGTGCGTCGGTTGCGGCGGTGGCCGATCGGCACAGCATGAGCCGGAGCCTGCTGTTCGAGTGGCGTCGCCAGGTCCGCGAGGGAGCGATGCCGGGCGTGGTGCGCGCGGACACGGCCACGACGCTGGTGCCGATCCGCATCGTGGAGGACGCGCCACGCAAGGAAAGCGCCTGCCCGCCGGTGCCGTCGCGCCGTTCGGCCGAGCGCGCGGGCAAGTCTGCAACCCTCGTCGAAGTGATGCTGCCGAACGGCCGTATGCTGCGTGTCTCCGAGGCGATCGCGCCCGAGGTGCTGGGTCGTCTGGCGGCGGCGCTGGACGGCTGATGCTGGCGCTGCATGCGGGGATGCGCGTTCACCTCGCGCTCGGCACCACGGACATGCGCAAGGGCTTCGACGGTCTGGCGGCGCAGGTGCAGACGGTGCTCAACGCCGACCCGTTCTCCGGCCACCTGTTCCTGTTCCGCGGCAAGCGTGGCGATCTCCTGAAGGCGCTGTGGTGGGACGGCCAGGGCCTGGTGCTGCTGGCCAAGCGGCTGGAGAAGGGTCGGTTCATCTGGCCCACCATCGCGCGCGAGGGCGCGGTGACGCTGACGGCGGCGCAGCTGGCGATGCTGCTGGAGGGCCTGGACTGGCGCACGCCCACGCCGAGCTGGAAACCCGAGATCGCGGTATAGCCTCTTGCGCCGACGCGGCGGTGTCTGGAACGATTCCCGCGTGACGCCCCACGCTGACAGCATACTGCCCGAGGATTCCGCCGCGCTGATGGCGGTGATCGCGGCGCTGCGCGGGGAGTTGGCCGAGGCGCACTCGGCACGTCGCGCCGCGGAGCTTGGCCTGCAGGCCAAAACGCTGGAGGCGGAGCGGTTGCGGGTGCAGATCGCGCGTCTGCGCCACGAGCGGTTCGGTCGCTCGTCGGAGCGCTTGGCGGGCGAGGTCGAGCAACTCGAGCTGCGGCTCGACGAGGTGCTTGCCGACATCGCCGCATCAGGCGGCGCGGACACGGCTGAAGATGCGGCCAGCGCCGATGCGCCGGAGGAGAAGGCGCGACGCCGCGGCCGCAAGCCGCTGCCGGACAACCTGCCGCGGCGTGATGTCGAGCACCTGCCCGCCGAGGGCTGCGCCTGCCGCGCCTGCGGCGGCGCGCTGCGCAAGGTGGGCGAGGACGCGACGGAGATCCTCGAATACCGCCCCGGCCGGTTCGAGGTGGTGCGCCACGTGCGGCCCGCATTCTCCTGCCGGGCCTGCGAGGCGATGACGCAGGCGCCGATGCCCGCGCTGCCGATCGAGCGCGGCAGGCCGGGCCCGGGGCTGCTGGCCCATGTGCTGGTCTCGAAATATTGTGACCACCTGCCGCTCTACAGGCAGTCGGAGATCTACGCCCGCGACGGGCTAGACCTGCCGCGCGGGCTGCTCGCGGGATGGGTGGGCAGGTCGGCGACGCTGGCCGAGCCCATGGCCGCGTATATCGGCCGCCATGCCCTGGCTGGCGCCCGCGTCCACGCCGACGACACGCCCATGCCGATGCTCGCGCCGGGAAAGGGCCGGACGCAGACGGCGCGGTTCTGGGCCTATCTGCGGGATGATCGACCATTCGGTGGGAGCGACCCGCCCGCGGTGCTGTACGAGTTTACGCCGGACCGGAAGGGCGAGCACCCGCAGCGGCGCCTGCGCGACTTTCGGGGCATCCTGCAGGCCGACGCCTATGGCGGGTTCAACGCGCTGTACGAGAGCGGCCGCGTGGTTGAGGCGGCGTGCTGGACGCATGCGCGGCGCTACTTCCATGACGAGGTGGTGGCGAACGCCAGCCCGCTCGCGCGCGAGGCGATGGAGCGCATGCAGCCGCTGTTCGCCATCGAGGCAGAGATCCATGGCCAGCCGCCCGAGGCGCGCCTCGCTGCCCGCCAGGCCCGCTCGGCGCCCATCATGGCCGACCTGCACGTCTGGCTGGAGGCGACGCAGCGGCGGATCTCGGGCAAGTCCGATCTGGCCAAGGCGATCCGCTACACGCTGGCGCAGTGGGGCGCGCTGACGACAGTGCTACGCGACGGCCGCGCCTGCCTCAGCAACAACGCCGCGGAGCGGCGGATGCGTCCGCTCGCGCTGGGCCGGAAGAACTACCTGTTCGCAGGCTCCCCCGAGGGCGGCAGGCGAGCGGCGATCATCTACACGCTGGTTGGCACTGCGGAACTGAACGGCTGGGACCCGCAGGCCTATCTGCGTGTGCTCCTGGACCGCATCGCCGGCCATCCGATCAACCGCGTCGGTGAACTCGCGCCATGGCACCTGCGACCCTGACCGCGACGGCTGCGCTGCTGCGCATCACGCTCAAGGGCTCGAGGCCCGTGATCTGGCGCGAGGTCTTGGTGCCGACCAGCATGACGATGCAAACGCTGCACCAGACCATCCAGGCGGCGATGGGCTGGCACAATGCGCACCTGTTCGAGTTCGACACCAGGGATGAACGGATCGGCGAGCCCGATCCGGACTGGGATCGCGCGATCACGCCGGCACGCAGCGTAAGCCTCGCCCGTCTGCTGCGGCGTGGCGTTCGGCGGTTCACCTATGTCTACGACTTCGGTGACCACTGGGAACACGTGATCGAGGTGAAGCGGGCGATCCCGCTGCTGCCTGGCGAGGAGGTGCCGATCCTGCTTGGCGGTGAGCGACGCTGCCCACCCGAGGATGTCGGCAGCCTCAGCGGGTTCGAGGCGTTCCTCGAGGCCATGGCCGATCCGAAACATCCGGAGCACGAGGGCATGATGACCTGGCATGGCGGGCCGTTCGATCCTGACGACATCGGCGCAGAGCGCAGCATCCGCCGCCTCGCCGTCATCGCCCGACGCCGCAAGAACCGCCGCACTCCAGGACGCGCCTGACCGGGCATCGCGGAGAAGCCATCAAGGACAGGACGCCGCAGTCGTCGGTGGACGCTTACGGACGACGATGGGTTTTTGAGTTTAAAATGGTTGTTCAATTTATCTTGGTTGGTATGGCGTCTGGAAATTGGTATGGCCCGGCTAACTGAGGGGATTGTCGCCATTGGTGCCGAGCCAGGCGATGAACGGTGCGTCCAGCAGGCCAAGCATCGTCATCGCGGCCAGGAGGCGAGATTGTTGCCGACGGTCTGCGTAGCACGACAAATGCGGTCAGCAGATCCCTACGTAAGTCTCGGCAATCGGCGTCCCCAGAGAAGGTTGGAATCCGGTTCCAACCGCTACGCCACTTCCAATTCCTCCAACCTCTCTCCCCCGCAGCGGCCGTCGCCGTGTGGCGCAGGTTTTCCGCCATTCTCGCGATGCGGCTGGCGGTTGCTGAATCGCAACGACACCCGACAATCACTCTCTCCGGCGCGAAATTCTCTAAAGCTGGCGACTTGGGCGATTTACCAGCCAGGCTGAAAGCCGCGGAAAACCTCAAATTTCTCCTATGTGGATGTGGCGGAGTTCGCCGCTGCAGATGGGGGAGCAAAGAAGGCTGCTACCGAATCGTCGCGCAGGCCTTCGGGCTTCAATGAGGCCCCGGCATTTCTGCCGGGGAAGATAGCCGCGTCTTCGGCCTAGGCTTTTGTAAAACCAACCTGCTTCAAAGAGGCCCTGTCGGCTCTGCCGGGGAAGATATCAAAAACGTCATCCACTTCGAGAAATACATCTCGTTGCTTCAATGAGGCACCGACATTTCTGCCGGGGAAGAGGCCAAAAAGCTGAAGTTGGGCAAGTCCACGCTCTAGCTTCAATAAGGCCCCGGCATTTCTGCCGGGGAAGAGGACGTCGCCGACAACACCACGGACGGCAAGCTCTAGCTTCAATGAGGCCCCGGCATTTCTGCCGGGGAAGAGGAAGGCATGCCGGGCCGGCGACACCCTTGTTGTCTGGCTTCAATGAGGCCCCGGCATTTCTGCCGGGGAAGAGCCGGCTAGCAAATGCCGCGCGCATCGCCATCGCCTGGCTTCAATGAGGCCCCGACATTTCTGCCGGGGAAAAGCGTGAACGAAATGCAGAACCGCATGGATTTCATCATGCTTCAATGATGCCCGGCATTTCTGCCGGGGAAGAGCAGCGTGAAGCGGACAAGGGCACGTTTCACTTCATCGAGCTTCAATGAGGCCCCGGCATTCCTGCCGCGGAAGAGCTGGCCCATCTGGACCTGTGTGGCGAAATCCTGAACCTGACTTCAATGAGGCCCCGGCATTTCTGCCGGGGAAGAGACGGCATCGCGCGCCGTTCACCGGGTGCAGGAAGTGCTTCAATGAGGCCCCGGCATTCCTGCCGGGGAAGAGAGCCGCGCAGCGGGACGTTGATCGTGATCTCCGGCATGCTTCAATGAGGCCCCGGCGTTTCTGCCGGGGAAGACGCGAAGATCATGGTCTGGCAGTGCTGCCAATTCATCCCGCTTCAATGAGGCCCCGCATGTCTGCCGGGGAAGACGCTCCATCTCGGCCAGGGCCGCCAGGATGTGCATGACGCTTCAATGAGGCCCCGGCATTTCTGTCAGGGAAGAGGAAGACTTCACGAAGAACGTCCAGGATGACTATACCCGGCTTCAATGAGGCCCCGGCATTTCTGCCGGGGAATAGGAGGCCGAGGCGCGCGAGATATACCGCGCCCGCTACTGGCTTCAATGAGGCCCAGGCATCTCTGCCGGGAAATAGCGGACCCTAAGTGCGTGCGGTGTTGATACTGCCATCGCGTTTCACCGAGGCTCCGGCAATTCTGCCGAAGAATAGCACCTCTCTTAAATGGCAATCGACGGTACACGCTTGCGGGGTCCCTTACGAGCACAGCGTCTGGGTCGACGCTTGCACTGGGCGCCAGCCAGCCAATTTCCATGACGCGACAAAAATCCTCGGATTTATCTTTTCAAAGAGCCTGCGCGGGAGCAGCGAGCCTTCTCGCCCCTCACTACAGCGCTCGCACTTCTCGGACATTGGGCGGCCTCAATGTCTAAAGCAATCCATGGTACCCGTGTGACAACATCATCACACAGCCTCAGCACGGGTAAAATTCATGAACTTGCCATTGGCGATGCGGCGCGCGCAGCGGCGTTCAAACACGCCGAGATGCCGCATGCTGCCCTGGTCGGCAGACACAAGGGCCGGATGTCCAAGCAGGGCCTGAATGGCAGAGAGCGATGCAGCCCTACTCCAAATTGGCCACGTGATTCCCATCGCGCCGTCCGGTCCAACCTCGGCGCCCACCGTCAGAAAGCGCAGTCCGCGGCGCCGCACCACCGCGGCTCCTGGCAGAGCAGCCAGACCCACACCGGCCAGCCGGTTTGCGCCGTGCACCGTGCGCCCCGCGTCACCAGAGGGATTCTTGAACCGCAGCGCATAACGACGGTCTTCGGCTGGGTCCCAGCGAAACCCATCCGTCTCGTCGCTTCGCGACCAGGGCATGAACAGCGCAGAACAAAGATACGTCGGCGCGTTGAGGTCTGGCGGCGGGCGGCGTTTCGACATCGCCTTGGGGAGAACGCCACGCACCACTTCCGTTAGACGGGTCAGGAAATGCTGATGCCCTTGGCCGAACATGGCGCAGAGAGGTGCCGCGAGGATCCGGCCGTCGTCTTTCACGGCGCCATCGCTAAACAGGCTGCCTAGCAGCGCTGATCGCCCGGGCGCATCTGGACGCTGCGCCGCATCAAGTAGGGATCTTGCTCGCGCGCCTTCAAAGTTGAGGTCCTTCTCCCCACCAAAGTCGTGGTCCATGGCCAACACCGCGCATCCCTCGGCAGCAGCCTGCGCTACCTGGTCCTGCGTCTTCGCTTCCCGCAAGGTCAGGATCGGCCGCAGCGGGAGCCCTTCCCAATGCGCGCGTGGGCGCCAACCGGCGGCTTCCAGCGCTCGTAACAGGCCGAGCAGAGCCAGGAAAGCCAGCAAATTGTCAGGCTCCAGGCCCTCCAGGCGATGCGCCGTTGCAGCCGTCATGCGCCACTCTCCGCTGATGCGCGGTGGTCAGCCAAGCGCAGCACCGCCTCAAGCCGCGCCAACTCCCAAGGGCCGTAGCGGGCCTTCAAGCGTTCAAAGATCTGCGGCCAATCCTGCTCCCGGAACTGGAAATCAAGGCGCTGTGGACCAGGCGCATCGGATGGTTCTCTGGGATCATCATGGGGAAACAAGGGACGACCATGGCCGTGATGGGTGCCGATTAGCCACAGCACCAATTCGGGATCATGCGCGTTCGCGAGTTGTGCATCGGACATCGCCCGCGTCACGGACTGTGCCTCATGCCGCCAGCGTTCGGGCAGGCCCGCGCGGCGCCGTGCAGCGGCGGAATCCCCGCTGGTAAGCTCCAAGGTGGATTTCGCCAGCGGTTCGGCCGCGCGCAGCGCCGCTAAGAGTCGGTCCCCGCCCATCAGCATAGATTGGAAGCGTGGGTCGGCCTTGCCTGCATCATGCAGCCGCGCGGCTAGTCTTATATCGGCGGCGCACTCGGCCGACAGTCCGGCCGCGGTGGCAAAGGCGCCGGCCTGGGCTACAACCTCCGCCGCGTGCTCCGCCAGCGAGATTGCCTGAGCGGCCACTGAGCCGGCGGCATCATCCTCCGTCGTGGCGGCCCAGCCATCCCGCCCTGGGCCGAGCAACACCGCCCCCGCATAGGAATCGGGGCGGAGGATACGCCAGCCCCTGGCCTGCGGAATCAGGCCCGCATTCACAAAGGCCGCCAGGGTCTCGGCGATATCAAGACCGCCCTTGGGCGACAGGATAGCGGCCGCGGCGGACCAGCCCGGGCCGTCCGGATAGAGGCGGCGAATGCTGCGTCGCCCCTCTCCGCGCTGGTCGCCAAGATCGGTGACAGCTGCGTCGGAGGCCGGGTTCCAGCCAAAGGAATCGCAGCCGCCATAGCTGGCTGGAACGACGATCACATCGCCGGGACGCAGTTGCGCGGCGTAGACCAAGCCCGTCGCCGGCGCATCGGCACCGGCCCAGCGCAGGGCGCGGCGAGCGGAACCGTCTTCAGCCGTAGCGGCCGGCGCGCCTTCGATGTCGGCAGTATCTCCCGCGGCTCTGGCATCTCGCGCGAGCCAGGCGCGCGCGGCCCAAAGCGGCACCGACAGCATCTCTCCTGCATGCGGCGGCACCAACGCAATCCACTCCGATGCCTTGTCCAGTGTGGCCTCGGAAATATCGGCACGCCAGACAATGGAGACATCCGCCGGGCCGGCCTTTGGGCCGTGCAGAAAGGCCGCAATTGCCGGGTCCACAGCAGGGATCGGCGCGGTCCAGGACAGGAGCAGCACATCCGTGGGGCGCAGGATGGGTGCAAGCAGCGACTCAGAGGATAAGGACGACGCCACCTCCGGCTCCGCTGCCAGCCAACCGTCCAGGGCCGTGATACCGAAATCGGCGCTCGCCTCTTCTTTTTTTGGCGGCCTGCCGGCCTTGGCAACGAGCCAGTCCCAGGTCCTTTTCGTCCGATCGCCATAGACTGGATCGGCAGCCCTGGCCGCAATCTCATCCTTTGCTGCGATAATGACCGCTTCAGCATCAATCGCTCGCCCGGCGCGGTTGAGGCGGCCGAAGCGCTGCCGAAGCGAGTCGAGTGGCGCGGCCTGCGTCACAAGGGCATCAAAGTCGAAATCGGCTCCGGCCTCGATTGTTTGGGTCGCTACAATGATGAGGGACCGCGCGCCTCGCGCGGCACCCATCATTAGGGCGCTACCATGCTCGGCTAACAGCGCGTCGCGGTCCAAGGCGCGGATCCGGCCCGTCAGCAGAAGCAGATCAGCCTCTGCACCGGTCAGGGCCTCAAGCACAGCGCGCGCCAGCGCCACGCGATTAACCACCACAGCGATCACGCGCCCCTGGCCCGGCCGTAGCATCGCCTTGGCTGCCTTGGCGAACTCGATCGCATGCTCGGTGGTCCCGGTCTGTACCGACAGGCCACGCAGCCGTGCTGGCTTTGGCGTCTCCAGCCGTGCTTTTAGGACGGGATGAGTGCGATCCGCCGCCTCCAGTGCGAAGCGCGGACCTGTAGCATTCTGCGTTGCCGAGAGACTGACGAAACCCCAGGCGCCTGGTGACGCTTCGCACCAGGGTGGCGCGCGATAGGTTGCAATCCGCCGCAGGGTCTGGACGAAGGGAGCCGCGAGATGCGCCTCATCCAGTAGCATTAAGCAGTCGGACCCAAGGAGCCCGGCGTGGACCGGCTTCATGCTGTCCGAGATGCCGTAGCCGCGGAACAGGAGACGGGAGCCCACCTGGTCCACAGTGGAGCAGAGGATGGTAGGTTGGCTGGGTGAGCGCGCCCAATCCTCCTCCCGCGGCAGACCGCCGCGGAGGCGGGCCACCGTCAATGGCGGCGCCCCAGGTCCAGCTAAATGCCGCAGCCGCGCGGCCATCCGCGCCAGCGGGTCGTCGCCTGTCGCATCGCGGAGGGCATGACCAATCGCGTCGGCACGGGCTGCGGCGGCATCGACGATGATGCGTCGGTCCACGACAAAGGCGATGCGCACCGGCGCCTGCCGCTGCCCCGCCTCGGCACTAGCCTGCAAAGCGAGATGGAACAGCGCTGCATCAAGTGCGGCCGTTTTGCCTGCGCCAGTCGGCAAATCGAGCGCCTCTGGCCACCCCCCACCGCTCGCCAGCCGATCCACAAGCCGGCATTGCCAAGGAAACGGCGGAACGCCGTGTACAGCCTCGAAGACAGCCGGGAACTCGGAGGCCGCAAGCGGTGGCGGCGTCATTCAGTGGCCGCCTCGCGCAGAGGCAGGCATAGGCCAAGCCCGACGAAACGGCCTGCACCGAGCAAGACGGGGCCGGCCACCGGCTCAGCGAACTCTATGACTGCGTGGGTTAGACGCCGACCTCTGAGCTGTTCTGGCAGGCGCCAGCCGGTCCAGTCCGGTGCGGCAAACCTCGGCTGCGCGGACGGCGCGCCGCGGATCGCCGTATGCTTCCCAGCAACAACGCGGATGGGCTGTGGCAGCCCGATCCGTTCGCAAGCCTTTTCGATGATTGCTTCGATCTCGCCTTCGGCCTTCGGGTGGCGGTCGAGCGCAATGGGGGTGGCGCTTGCCCAGATGCGCGCTTCCCCAACATAGCGATCAGGGCGCAGAGATTTCGCGTCTGGCAAGGCTTCGCGGCGAAGGCGCCACACCCGTCCGCCAGGCAGCCGTAGGTTGATCTGAAGATCGTCCGGGCCTTCCGTGTTGATACGGGATAACGCTTGAAATAGCCCTGCCTCCTCTGGCCCGGCAGCTTGATCCAGGATGCGGGGCAAGACCAGCGCGATGCCCATCAGCCGCCCTTGCGACCATTCCCAGCCTGCATCCAGCAGCGGCACTGTCGCGAGATGGGGCCCCAAAAGCGGGCTGCCATCTGCCTGATGACCAGAAACCCAGGCGGGCGCTGCATCTGGAGCGTAGCCGGCCTGCACGGCCTTAATAAGAGTTTTGCCCACTAGCGCAGCCGCCCGCGCATCTGGCTGCCAGCCGCCGCCATGGGCAAAGATGATCCATTCAGTTCCGAAGACGCTGCTAATCGGAAGAGCCGGGACTATCGGAGAGGGTGCCAGGCTGGCACCCGGTGACGGCCGCTGGCCAGCCTCGAAACGGCGTATCAATTCGACGAGGCGACCTGGATAGATCGTACGACGTGCGGCGACGCCCTTGCTCGGCGCTGACACCCGCCGCACTGCGCAGCGAACCAATGACGCGGAATGGCCGAGAAATGAGGTGTCGCGCGCCAGCGAATCCAGCGCCTCGGCCACGGTGTTGCTCGGCGCGACTGGCCAGACCCAGCGAACTACTGGGTCAATCGGAATGCAGGCTGGAAAGCGACGTTCCTGCCGCCGCCGACGCTCAGGCAAGACTTCGACGGCCGTTGCTCCGTCGTCATTTGGCGGTACGAACACCTTCGCCGCGCCTCGCCATGCCGCGGATGAAGCCTCTATGGTCGGCGGATCCGCACATTCCAGCCACTCCAGTGCCGCGCGTTCCTTTGGCTTCTCGCCGCGGGCGGCCCAGGTGGCGACTAAGGCTGAAAACAGCCGGTCTGGTTGCGGCGGCCAATCGGGCGCGTCGCCACGGTCATTCGCGGCGCGCGCGACGCCGGTGAGATACTCAACCTCAACCGCCAGCATCGTCGCCCTCGGCTTCATCGGCCAGGGCCTTGTTCATGCTCTCGCGCACGATGTGAATGAGCTTCTCCTGCGGCAACAGGCGCACTGGCTCAGGAGCCAACGCGAAGCCCGCTTCTCGACCGGCGGCGATAGCTTCAGCGTAGAGGGTCACGGCGTCATCGCGAGTCAACTCAAGGGGCGTCACCCTGCCGTCGAACCCGACGACTTCCAGCGGGGCAGTTCCATCGCACACCAGGTCGCAGCGTGAGCGCAGTGCATATCCTTGAGCATCTTGCTCAATCAGGGCGACTAAGCCGAGCGCTGCAAGCAGCGCCCGCGCTGCATCGTCGCGCGCAGCTGATCCGCCAAAGCGCAGGCGTCTCAGGCCTGCCAGGGTGATGACGGCAGTCTGCTCGGCATAGCCACAGGTGATTCCCAGCGGACTCACGGACGGGGCGATGTTGCCATGGTTAACCTCAGAGGGGCGAACTCGCTTGGCTCCCTTCCCGGCCGCCGCCTCGGTCACGTCCCATCCCGACTCACCCTTGAAGACTTCGACACTTCGCAGCACGCCAAGGGGGTCGATGCGGCTTCCAGTGCGACGTCCGGCAGTCCGCACTTCGATCTCACCTGTGCGCCGGTCTGGTGCCATCTCTTCCACTGGCACATCGACACCAATAATTTCGGATACGATGGCCCGAGTGAATTTTGCACCCACGCCTCCCCCCCCGCCGGTAGAGTTCCAGGCACCGAACAGGAGCGCACTGGGCGACGCTTCAAGGATCGTGCTCGCATCGCGCAAAGTCGCCCGGCGCAGAGCGTCACCGAGGCTGGTCTTTGAGAGAGCCACGCCATCCAACATGCTGTCGCGCAGAATGGCGTCGAACACTCGGTGCGGAGCCTCCAGCGAACTGATGGAGCCGATGCTGTTCAACCCACTGGATCCGAAATCCACAGCGAGCCGTGGCAGTGTAATTCGTCCCGCCTCAGCGGCGCGGAGCAGCGCTTCCTCCAGGCGGTTTGCCTGCGACTGCACACTATCGATCAATACGCACCAAGCCTCACGGCCATCGATACGCCGCCGCTCAAATACATGTCTTGGCGGGCTGTCTCGTCCTTCGCCGGGATAGGTCGGCGGAAACAGTTTGTCCCCGACCCCGCCAGCGGGTTGAAGGCGCCGTCGTCGCCGGAATGCAGATGAGTCCCGGACCAGCGAGAGGAGCGAAAGATATTGAATCGCCACCGACATCCGCTCCTAAATATTGCGTAACAATACTATGCGTTGCAGCTCACGCTGTGCAAGCGGCGGCACCAATTTTTCAGCGTTGTTCGCCAGTATCGTCGCCCTGGCGAGGCTCACACCATCAGGTCCCTCCGCCACACTGCCGGAGTCGCCTCCATCAACCCCGGCAGCGTCACACCCTCCGGCTCGCGCCCGTTCAGGATGCCCTCGACCAGGTCCGGCGCCAACAACGTCAGATTGAGCACCCGCCCGACATAGGCCCGGTCCACCCCCTCGGCGGCGGCGAGATCACGGATCGAACTGTGCCGCCCGTCCTCCAGCATCCGCCGCCACCGAAAGGCTCGCGCCAGCGCCTTCACCAGCGCCGGGTCGCCATGCGTGGTCGCAGCACCCGTGCCGTCCTCGCCCGCCCGAACCGGCGCCCCATCCGGCCCGATGATCTGCTTTCGGCCGCCGCGGCGCCGAATGGTCAGCGGCACCATCACCGTCACACTTGTCATGCTGCCAACGCCCTCCGCTTCGCTGCCATGTCTCGGGCCAACCCGGCGATCCCCTCCAGATTCAGCTTGATCTCCGCTCCGGCCTCGCCGACCGTCACGCGCTCCACCAGCAGCCGAACAATCCGTTCCTGCTCCGCGGGGAATAGCTCCTCCCACAACGGGTCCAGCCGCCCCAGCGCTTCGCGGCATTCGTCCTCGGTCACGTCGGGCACCTCAGCACGCGCGGCGCGCCATGCGCCCACCACCACCTCCGGCTGGCGCAGCAGCGCGCGCACCTGCTCCATCACCACCGCCTCGATCTCACCAGCCGGCAGGCGCCGGTAGGCCGCGTCATTCGCCCCGCCCTGCAGCACGGACTGGCTGACATAATAGCGGTAGAGGCGGCCCTTCTTCCGGGTGTGCGTGGGCGATAGCGCCCGCCCATCAGCGCCGAACAGCAGCCCGCGGAGCAGTGATGCCGCCTGGCCACGCGATCGCCCCGCACGGACGCGTGGACTCTCCTGCAGTACGCCATGCACCTGATCCCACAGTTCCTGCGAAACAATACCGGCGTGCTCGCCAGGATAGGATGTGCCTTTGTGCACCGCCTCCCCGAGATAGACCCGATTGACCAGCAGCTTGTAGAGCGCGCTCTTGTCAAAAGGCTTGCCGGTCTTCGTGACCAGGCCCTCGGCGCGGAGGATCGGCAGCAGCTTCGTGCCCGATCCGATCTCGGCAAAACCCTCGAACACTCGGTTGACCGTGGCGGCCCCCGCCTCTTCCACCAGCAGCTTGCGGCTCTCGACGCGATAGCCGAGCGGCACCGGCCCGCCCATCCACATGCCGCGCGCGCGAGACGCCGCGACCTTGTCCCGGACCCTCTCGCCAATCAGTTCCCGCTCGTATTGGGCGAAGCTTAGCAGGATGTTCAGCGTCAGCCGGCCCATGCTGGTGGTCGTGTTAAACGACTGGGTCACTGAAACAAACGTGGCCTCGTTGGCGTCGAAGGTCTGCACGAGCTTGGCGAAGTCCATCAGGGAGCGCGACAGGCGGTCGATCTTATAGCAGACGATGACGTCGACGAGCCCGGCCTCGATATC
>NZ_JAIEQY010000135.1 GCF_019747315.1 Roseococcus sp.
CGCTTCTCAGCACAAGAATGCGCCAACTACCTCGCAAACTCCGGATATCTACGCATGATGTGAAACGAGTCTAACCCAGTGCCGCCGGCATCGCGGCCAATTCTTCCTCTGGCAGATGGCACGCAATGCGATGCGCCGCGCCAAATTCCCGCACCGGCGGCGCCACCGTGTCGCAGATCGCGCCCATGTGGCGCGGGCAGCGATGGGCGAAGCGGCAGCCCACGCTCCCCTGCCCGCTCTGCACATCGCCCTTGAGGCGGATGCGGCTCTCGGCGCGGCCTTCGGCGCCGACCACGGGCACGGCGGAGAGCAGCGCCTCGGTATAGGGGTGGTAGGGCGGGGAGAGCACCTCGTCCGCGCGGCCTTCCTCGACGATGGCGCCGCGATACATCACCGCGATGCGGTCGGCGATGTGCGCGACCACGCCGATGTCGTGCGAGATGAAAAGATAGGCGACGCCCAATTCGTCGCGCAAATCGGTCAGCAGGTTCAGCACGGCCGCCTGGACGGAAACGTCCAGCGCCGAGACCGCCTCGTCGCAGACCAGGAAGTCCGGCCGGCTGGCCAGCGCGCGGGCGATGCCGATGCGCTGCTTCTCGCCGCCGGACATCTGGTGCGGGTAGCGGGCGCGATAGCTGGGCGGCAGGCGGACGAGTTCGAGCAGACGCTCGACTTCGCGCGTGGCTTCCGCGCCGGAGGCGAGGCCGAAGCGCACCAGCGGGCGGCGCAGCGCCTCATCCACCGTCTGGCGCGGGTTGAGCGAGCTGTCGGGGTTCTGGAAGACGATCTGCGCGCGGCGGCGGAAGTCGGTGGAGGCCTGGGGCGGGATGGGATGCCCGTCGAAGCGGATGCTGCCGGTGTCGGCCGCGATGAGGCGCAGGACGAGACGGCCCAGCGTGGATTTCCCGCAGCCGGATTCACCGACCAGGCCCAGCACCTCGCCACGCCCGATGGTGAGGGAGACGCCATCCACCGCGCGCGTGCCGGCGCGTTTGCGGAACAGGCCGCCGCCGCCGAAGCTGCGGGACAGGCCATCAGCTTGGAGAAGCGGCGTGGGCACGGGGCGGGTCACGGCCTCGGGCGCGGGTGGGATGGGCCAGGGCTCGCCCGCGATTTCGGCCGCGCGATGGCAGCGCGTGAGGCGGGCCTCACCGAGCAATGCCTGCGGTTGCGCACAGGCCTCGACGCCAAAGGGGCAGCGCGGCTGGAAGTTGCAGCCGGGGATGGGCTGCGTCAGGTCGGGCAATCCGCCCGGGATCGGCGCCAGCCGCGCCATGCGGCCGCGATCCACGCGGGGCAGCGCCGCGAGCAGGCCGCGCGTGTACGGATGGCTGGGGGCCGAGAGCACTTCGGCGCAGCGTCCCTGCTCCACCACGCGGCCGGCATAGAGCACGGTCAGTTCGTCACAGAGCCGGTCCACGATGCCAAGATTGTGGCTGACCAGCAGCATCGAGACGCCACGCTCGCGCCGGAGTTTCTCCAGCAGATCCAGGATCTGCGCTTCCACCGTGACGTCGAGCGCGGTGGTGGGTTCGTCCAGCAGCAGCAGTTCCGGCTCGCAGGCGAGTGCCGTCGCGATCACGGCGCGCTGCTTCATGCCGCCCGAGAGCTGGTGCGGATAGGCGCGCGCGATCTCAGCCGCGCGTGGGATGCCCATCTCGCCCAGCAGCGTGACGGCGCGGGCGAGTGCGGCCTCGCGCGAAAGGCCCTGGTGCTGGATCAGCGGCTCGGCCACCTGGAAGCCGATGGTGAGCGAGGGGTTCAGCGCCGCCGCCGGGTCCTGGAAGACCACGCCGATGCGCCGTCCTCGCAGGCGCGCGGCGGCCTCGCGCAGATCCTCGCCGTCGAAGCGCAGCGCCTCGGCGGTGAGGGTCGCGCCCTCGCCCAGCAGGCCGAGCAGCGCCAGCACGACGGAGGATTTGCCCGAGCCGCTTTCGCCGACCAGGCCCATGGCGCCGCCGCGCGGGATGGCCAGCGAGACATCCTGCAGCGCATGCACCGGGCCGCGCTGCGTGGCGTAGCGCAGGGACAGGTTTTCAATGGAAAGAATCAATGCCCGCGCCCCCGGAGGCGCGGATCGAGAAGGTCGCGCAGGCCCTCGCCCACGATGTTCACCGCGATCAGCAGCACGCAGAGGCACAGGCCGGGCGCAAGCCCGATCCAGGGCGCCTCGCTGATGAAGGGCCGGCTTTCCGCGATCATCAGGCCCCACTCGCTGTCCGGCGGCTGCGGGCCGAGACCGAGGAAGCTCAACGCCGAACCCAGCAGGATGGCGAAAGTGATGCGCAACGCGGTCTCGACGATGAGGGGCGGCCAGGCATTGGGCAGGATTTCGCGCACCAGGATGTGATAGCCGCCCTCGCCACGCGCGCGGGCGGCTTCGACGAAATCCTCGGCCAGCAGGTCGAGCGCGACGGCACGCGCGACCCGCGTCATGATCGGCACATAGACCAGGCCGACGGCGAGGATGGTCTTGCCCAGACCGGGCTCGGTGACGGCGAGGATGAGCAGGCCCAGCAGCACGGGCGGGATGGAGATCATGAGGTCCACGCCGCGCATGATCGCCTCCTCCGTCCAGCCGCGCCGGAAGGCGGCGATGAGGCCGAGCGGCACGCCGATGGCGAGCGAGATGGCGGTGGCGCCAAAGCCCATCAGCAGCGAGTGATGCGCGCCGGCCAGCACGCGGGAGAACACGTCCCGCCCGAACTCATCCGTCCCGAACCAATGCGTGGCGGAGGGCGGTTGCAGGCGGGAGCGGACGTTGAAAGCATCGGGCTCGAAGGGCGCGATCCAGGGGCCGAGGATGGCCAGGATCACGATCGCGGCGACGATGACGCCACCCACCCAGAGCGTCCTCGGGATGCGGTTCATCCGGCGCTGCCGCTCACGCGGATGCGGGGGTTGAGCACGGCGTAGAGGATGTCGGCCACCAGATTGGCCAGCGCGTAGATCGCGGTGATGACGATCATGCCGCCCATCATCAGCGGGATGTCCTGGTTGTCGATCGCGTAGATCAACATGCGGCCGAGGCCCGGGAAGGCGAAGACGCTCTCCACCACCACGATGCCGCCGATGAGGATGCCGACATCCACGGCGAGGACGGTGATGGTGGGCAGCAGCGCGTTGGGCAGTGCGTGGCGGCGCAGCACGATGCGCTCGGGCAGGCCCTTGGCGCGGGCGGCCAGCACATATTTGCTCTCGATGGCCTCCAGCATGGAGGAGCGTGTGAGGCGCGAGACATGCGCGATGAGGCCGAGCACGAGCGTCGAGACCGGCAGGATCAGGTGCTTCGCCCAGCCCAGGAACCCGCCATCGGCGAGCGGCGTGTAGCCCGTCGCCGGCAGCCAGCCGAGCCAGACGGCGAAGAAGATGATCACCAGGATGCACCAGAAGAATTCCGGCACCGCGATGAAGAAATACTGCATCAGCGTGAGGCCACGATCCGTCCAGGAGCCGACATGCGTCGCCGAATGGATCCCCAAGGCGATGCCGATGATCGCGACCAACACGATGCTGATGGCGCAGAGGATGGCGGACCGCCCCAGCGCCTCCATGATCACCGGGCCGGCGGGGCGGTCCATGGTGAGCGACTGGCCGAAATCGCCCTGCATCAGCCCGGTGAACCAGCGCCAATATTGCTGGTAGAGCGGCAGGTTCAGGCCGAGCCTTTCCTCCATCTCGGCGATCGCCTGGTTGGTGGCGAATTCGCCGAGGATCATGTGCGCGACGCTGCCGGGCAGGATGTGCACGATGGCGAAGACCAGCACCGTCATCGCCCAGAGGACGAAGACGACCGAGAGGAAGCGCCGGGCGAGGAAGCCTGCCATCAGCTCGCGATGAAGCCGGCGCGCAGGTCGAACCAGCGCATCGGGTGGGTCTTCACGTCCCGGACCGCGCTGCGATAGGCGCAGGCGAATTTCTGCGCGTAGGCGATGTAGCCCGGTGGGTTCTCCACCATGGCGCGCTGCATGGCCACGTAATGCGTGCGCTGCTGCGCGAGGTCACCGGTCAGGCGGGCCGCTTCGAGTGCGGCATCCACGCGAGGCTCGTTGTACATCCAGAGGCGCTCATTCTGGCTGCCGCGCGAATGCAGGAAGGGGAAGGTCGAGGTGTCGATGGTGGGGCGCGCGAAATAACCGTCGATATAGGCCGGCGCCTTGCCCGCGACCTCGGCCGAATAGCGCGCGAAGGGCACGCGCTGGATGTCGAATTCGAAGCCGGCGGGGCGCGCCATCTGCTGGAGCGTCACACCCAGCCGCTCGCGCACCGGGCGGCCCACCGGGATCACCAGCGGCACGCGCAGGTTGGCGGTGTGCCCGGCCTCGCGCAGCAGGCGCCGCGCCGTCGCCACATCGGGGCGTGCGGGGAAGCCGATGTCGCTGGCGAAGAAGGGGTGGCTCGGCGCGATCGGGCTATGCGTCGGCGAGCCCTCGCCGAAGAGCACGGCCTCGGCCACATCGGCCTTGGAGACGGCGAGGTTCAGCGCACGGCGCACACGCGGATCATTGAAGGGGGCGATGCTGTTGTTCAGGATCGCGCCATCCCAGGAGGCGGTGGCGACACTTTCCACGCGGACATTGCGCGCATCGCGCAGCGCCCGGATGTTCTCGGGGCCCAAATCCCAGACCACGTCGAGATCGCCCGCCTGGAGGGCCGCGATGCGGACCGACATCTCGGGCAGGATGCGCATCTCGACGCCGTCGAAGCGCGGCCCGGCCTCCCAGTAGTTGGGGTTGCGCGCATAGACCACGCGGTCTCCGGGCGCATAGCTGCGGAAGACGAAGGGCCCGGTGCCGATGGGGTTGGTGGCGAGGTCGTCCAGCCGGTCGGCGGGGACGATCTTCACCTGGCGGTCGGAGAGGATGTCGGCGAAGCCGCCATAGGCATAGGAGAGGCGGAAGATCACCGTATGGGGATCGGGCGCTTCCATCTGCGCGATCATGTCGTAGTTGCTGCGGCTCGCCGCCCCCGTCGCGGGGTCGAGGATGCGGCGATAGGTCACGATCACGTCATTGGCCGTCATCTCGCGGCCATGGTGGAAGCGCACGCCGCGGCGCAGCTTGAACTCCCAGGTCTTGAGGTCGGGCGAGAAGCTCCAGGATTCCGCCAGCTCCGGCACCACGGACTGGTCTTCCGTCATGCGCGTCAGGCCGTTGAAGACGAAGACGGAGTGCATGAACTCCTCGCCGATGGTGGTGCGGGCGGGATCGAGCACACGCAGATTGGCGCTCATCGCGATGCGCAGCACGCCGCCCCCCGCCTGGGCGCCGCCCGGGCGGGGCAGGGCGGCGGCGCCGACGAGGGCGGGAATGGCCAAGGCGGAACGGCGGGGGAGCTGCATGGGGGGTCTCTCCTGTTGTTCAGATGACGCCGGGGGCGGCGTCGGGGTCCACGGCGCGGGTGACGAATTCCCGGACGGAAGGGGCATAGGCGTCCCACAGCGCACGGAGCGCGATGATGGCATCGGGCGCCAGGTCCACGCGGAGATCCACCAGCGGGAAGATTTCCTTTTCCATCACGACGAGTGCGGCGGAGATCACGGGCTTGCCCTCGCCGCCCGCGGCCTCGCCCGCTTCCATGGCGCGTACCAGGCGCTCGGCGAGCGGCTGGTCGGCGGATTGCGTGAAGGCCTCGGCCATGGCGGCGGGGATGCGATCATTGGCCAGGATGTTGCCGAGTGCCACGCAGTCCTGGACATGCACGGCGCCCAGCGCGGGCTTCACCGCCGCGCCATGGAAATGCGCGGTGCGCCCTTGCGCGTCGAGCACGGCGAGCTGCCGCCACTTGTGGTGCGGCGTGCTGGCGACCAGCGCGGCCATCGTCTCCTCCGCGGAGCAGCCGCTCCGCAGCAATTCCAGGCCGCGTGGGCCGAGGCGCGGATCGGTGCGGTGCTGCGTCAGCACGCCGCCGACGCCCGGCGCCACATGCGGCACGCGCGAGCCGACGGCGAGGCTGGAGGTGGTGACGGCGGCGCCGAATTGCCCGGTGCGGGCGCAGCGGCCGAGGAGCGAATAGGTCATGTGGGAAGGCTACTCCGCTTCGGGGTCATGTCAGGGGGTCATGGCCAGGATTGTCCAGGAAAAACGACGCGCCCTGCCCAGGGGCGCGGCAAGCTGCCCGCGCATCATGCGGTGAGCCTGCGCACCGTGGCTTCGTCCATGCGGGGCACGGGCGCGCCCCCGCTCGCGCAGCCGGCCAGCACCAGCATGGCGGCGACGCTGGCGGCGAGCTTGAGCTGATGCGGATGCACCTTGTCGGGCGTATCGGCCGGCGTCAGCAGGAAGCGCATGTTGGAAAGCGGGCGGTCGAAGCCCGCGCAGAGGCGCAGTGCGGGAATGCCGTGGCGGATGTAGTTGGCGTGATCCGAATTGCCCATGAAGGGCGCGCTGATGCCGATGGCCAGCCCGGCCGGCGCCAGCGCGGCGGCGAGGAATTCGTCCATGCCCGGCACGCCGCTGGTGAGTGCCGTGATGCCCTCGGCCCCCGCCAGCGAGTCGAGGTTTACGTTCAGCACGCGCTTCGCGCGCTCGGCCGGCGGCATGCGGCCCAGATGCGCGGCGGAGCCCAGGAGCGCCCATTCCTCGATGTTGAAGAGGCCCAGCTGCACGCCGCGCGCAAGGCCCGGCACCACGTCCCGGATCGCCTCGGCGACAGTGAGCGCGCAGGCGAGGCCGGTGGCGTTGTCGATGGCGGAGCAGGCCAGGTCATGGCCGTCGATATGGGCGGAGAGCACCACCAGCTCCTCGCCCTGGCCGGGCATGGTGGCGAGGAGGTTTTCGGCGTGGCGGTCCTCGAAGACGCCTTCGACGAACATCCGGATGCGGCTGCCCGATTGCGCGGCCAGCGCGGCGCCGGCCTCGTAGCTCAACCCCGCACAGGGAATGTTGCCCGGCGCGCCATTCCCGGCGGAGCCCGTCACCGGCAGCAGGCCGGGCTCATGGCAGGCGATCAGGAAGCCCGCCGCCCCCGCATCGCGCGCGCATTCGTATTTCTTGCGCCGGTGCATATGCCCGGTGCCCACCATGAATTCATGCCGCACCAGGATGATGGCACCCCGCACCGCCGCGCCGGCAGCCAGGATCTGCTCGGGCGTGCCGCGGCCCAGGTCGAGCAGCGGCGCCTCCAGCCCCTCGGGGGGCGTGGCGGGCGAGCGGCCGAGCGCCTCGGCCGGGTGGGTGGTGCCGCGGGCATCGGCGATGCGCGCGCCGATGCGGCTCCAGCCACGATAGGGAATGGGCTCGCGCTGCACCGCCGCACCCGTCGCTTCCGCGAGGCGGGGGGCGAGCCATTCGACGGCGGCCTTCTCGCTCGCCGTGCCGGAGAAGCGGCCGCCGGTCGCGCAGATGGCGGCGAAATCCTCCACGATCCGGGGCGAGGCCCAGATGCGGCCCAGGACCTTTTCGATCACGTCCGGTTTCAGCATCGCCACGCTCCCTGCCTGCGGGGGGAGCGTGGCGCGCCCCACCGCATGCGTCCAGCCGGCTCAGCCGGGCGGCATGTGACTGAGGCTGAGGGCCAGGAGTTCCGGCGCCGCATAATCCGGGAAGCGCCGCACCATCTCGGCGACGATCGCCGCGCGGTCCGGCGTGGCGGCCGCGACCAGGGGGCGCACCGCCTCCAGATAGGCGATCAGGCGGGGGATCTCGCGTGCCGTCGCGGGCTCCCCATGGCCGACCAGGAAGGTCACCTCGCCCCTGCCCTGCAACCCGCGCAGCACCTCGATCCAGGTGTCGAGCTGGCGCGACACATAGGCGTGGACGCGGTTGTAGAAGATGTCCTGCACGATGACCGTGGCGGCGCCGGGGATTTCCACCGTCATGATCTCGGGCGCCTCGGTATCCGCCACATAGGCGATGACAAGGTCCACCCCCGCCAGGCGAACCGCGCCGGGCGCCTGCACCGCGATGCGCGGCACATTCACCGGCTGCGGCTGGGCGGCCGCCATGGCGGGGCCGGCCTGCTGCATGAGTGCCGCGGTGGTCGCGCCGGCCAGCACCTCAGGGTAGCGCGCGGCGGTCAGCCCGGCCCAGTGGTCCGGGTGGAAATGGCTGAGCAGCACGGCCTGGAGCGGCTTGCCCAGGCTCTCCACCAGGGCGCGGATGTCGCGCCCCGCCTCCGGCGTCCAGCCGCCATCCACCAGCACGAGGCCGCTCGGGCCCTCGATGACATGGGCCGTCACATGCGCGGCGCTGGCGGCGGAGATGTAGCTGTGCAGCCGGGCGGCGGCGTGGGTGGTCGTCACCACGCGGGCGGTGGCGGGGGTTTGGGCCTGGGCCGCGCCGTGCAGGAGCGGAAGTGCCGCGAGGGAGAGGGTATCGCGTCGTGTCATGGGGTTCTGTCCCTTCGAGAGATCGTACCGGCCGGCCGGGGTTTCGGCCTGGCCGGCATGGAATGCCCCGAAGAACCTCATTCTTGAACCGTGAGTCAACAATTATTTGAACGGCGAGTCAAAATTCCCTATCCTCCCCGCATGACCCGCCCCGGCCGCCCCCGTGAATTCGACGAAGCCGAGGTGCTGGACGCCGCGCTGCAATTGTTCTGGGCGCAGGGCTATGAGCGCACCGGCATCGCCGATGTGGTGGCGGCGACGGGCGTGCTGCGCGGCAGCCTCTATGCCGCCTTCGGCGACAAGCGCGGCCTCTTCCTGGCCGCCCTCGCGCGGTACCGGGCGCGCTGGACGGCGAGCCTGGCCGCGCTGGAGACGGGCCCCGCGCTGCCCGGGCTGCGCGCCATGCTGCTGCATCTCGCCGGTGCATCGCATGAGGCGGGTGGGCGGGGCTGCCTCATCGGCAACACCATCGGCGAGGCTTTCCTGGGTGAAGAGGTGGTGCGCGAGGCCGTGCAGGCCACGCTGGACGAGGTCGCCGCTCGGGTCGCGGCCGTGCTGCGCCGTGGGCAGGCGGCGGGCGAGGTCACCCGCTTGCGGGCGCCGGAGGCGCAGGCCTGGCTGATCCTCGCGGTGCTGGAGGGGCTGCTGCTGCTGGGCCGCGCCGGCCGGCCGGACGGACAGCTGGAGGCCATGGTGGATACGGCGCTGGATGGGCTGCGCGCGCAGCCCGCCCCATAGCCGCGCGTTCAGGCAGGCTGTTAGGATTGACCGGACAATCCAGGAGCGGACCCCATGACCGACATCCAACGCCACGCCGCCGGGATGCAGGCGGCACTCCCTGACATCCTCACCATGGCCGAGCGCTGCGTGAACATCGACAGCGGCAGCTACATGGCGGGCGGGGTGAACGCCGTGATCGACATCTGGGCCGGCATGGCGGCCGGCATGGGCTTCGCGGTGGAGCGCACCCCCCTGCCCGGCTTCGGCGACCAGATGACGGCGCGTCTGCCGCTCGGCGGCAATGGCCCGCGCCTGCTGGTGCTGGGCCATGCGGACACGGTCTGGCCAGCGGGTATCGCCGCCGAATGGCCCTTTGCGCGGGATGGCGACCGCATCACCGGCCCCGGCGTCGGCGACATGAAGACCAATGTGGTGATGGCGCTGCACGCCATCCGCATGCTGCTGGCCGAGAAGGCACTGGGGCACCTGGCTTCCATCACCCTCTGCATCGTGCCGGATGAGGAGATCGGCAGCCCCGGCAGCCGCGCCTGGCTCGAAGCCGAATCCCGCAATGCCGATCTCTGCCTGACGCTGGAGCCCTGCCGCCCCAATGGCGGCATGGTGGTGGGGCGCGGCGCGGTCGGCGCCTTCTACCTGAACGCGACCGGCATCACCGCCCATGTCGGCTCGGCGCGGGAGAAGGGCGCCTCGGCCGTCGCCGCCCTCGCCGCCCTGGTGGCGCCGCTGGAGGCGCTGGGCGATCCGGCGAACGGGCTCTGCGCCACGGTCGGCATCCTGCGCGGCGGCGAAGCGCGGCAGGTGGTGCCGGGCTCGGCCGAGATGCATCTGGACCTCCGCGCCCCCGACGATGCGGCGGGCGAGAAGCTGCTGGAAGAGGTGCGCGCCATCGCCGCCCGCCCGCCGGCCGATCCGCGCGTGACCATCGCCTTCCGCGGCGGCTTCACCCGCCCCGCCTTCCCGACGCATGAGGGCACGCGCGTGCTCTTCGCCAAGGCGGAGGAATTCTGCGCCACGCTGGGTATCTCCGTGCACCAGGTGGTCTCGCGCGGCGGCTCAGATGGCAGCTTCGCGGCACGGCTCGGCGTGCCGACGCTCGATGGGTTGGGACCCATCACGCATGAGACCTGCAGCCGACGCGAATGGGTGGAGGTGCCCTCCATCGTCACGCGGGGCGCGGTGCTGGCGGGGCTGATGGCCTCGGCGGGACGCTGAGCGACCGCCTCGACACACTCCGCGCGGAGATCGCGGCCTGCCGGGTTTGTGCCGCGCATCTGCCGGCCGGCTGCCGGCCCGTGGTGCGGCTGGGAGCGACGGCGCCGATCCTCGTCATCGGCCAGGCGCCGGGCACCCGCGTCCATGCCAGCGGCACCCCCTGGGATGATGCCAGCGGCAAGCGGCTGCGCGCATGGATGGGCGTGGATGCTGCTCTGTTCTACGACACCCGCCACATCGCGGTGATGCCCATGGGCTTCTGCTATCCCGGCACCGGCGCGAGTGGCGACCTGCCGCCCCGCCCGGAATGCGCCCCGCTCTGGCATGACCGGGTCCTGGCGGCTTTGCCCGGCGTCCGGCTGACGCTCCTGGTCGGCGCCTACGCGCAGAAGCGCTACTTGCCCGGGGCGCGGCGGCAGAGCGTGGCGGAGGTGGTGCGTGGCTTCGCCGCGCATGGGCCGCGCTTCTTTCCCCTGCCCCATCCCTCCTGGCGCAGCACGGGCTGGATGCAGCGCAACCCCTGGTTCGCCACCGAGGTGCTGCCGGTGCTGAAATCCCGCATCGCCGAATGGCTGCCGCTCAAGCGCGAATAAGCTCGGGCGGGCCCGCTTCGGCCCGGGGCGGGGCGCCCAACGCCTGGCACAGGCGCCCGGCACCCTCCGCCATCCGGGCGGCCAGCGCCTCCAGATCCGCCGCCCGCATCCGCTCGATCGGCCCGCTCAGGGTCAAGGCTCCCCGCAAGGCCCCGCCGACGCCATAGACCGCGGTGGCGAGGGAGGCCGTCTGCGGATTCAGCAGGCCGGCGGTATAGAAGACCTGGGGGCGACCACGCCGCACTTCCTCTGCCCAATCGGCGCGCAGCAAAGCCTGGCTGGCGGAGGTGGCGTCGAGTGGCAGCGCCGCGCGGACCGACTGGACGTCCCGGACCGATTGCTGGCTCTCCACCCGGAACAGCGTGAGGCGCCGCCCCTGCTCGCGAATCTGAAAGGCGGCACTTTCCCCGGTGGCCAGGGCCAATTGGTGAAGCACCGGCAGGACATGATCCTCCAGCCGGAAATGCGCGCGATAGGTGTCCCCCAGCTGGAGGAGCTGCGCGCCCAGCTGGTAGCGGCCATTGGCCAGACGGACGACGTAGCCCATGCGCTCCAGCGAGACGAGGCTGCGCAGCACGCTGGGCTTGGGCAATTCCGTGGCGCGGGCGAGTTCGGAGAGGCCGCGCGATTCCGGCGGGCCGAGAAACGCATCCAGGATGGCGAGCGCACGTTCCACCGCAATGACGCCACGGGGCCTGCGCGAAGGCGATGGGGCAAGCTGGAGCGAATCGACCATGGGTTGCATTGGTTCCCACTGCATGCGCTTTTCAGATACAGGTCAATGCCCCGGACAACCCTGCGCCTGCTCGCCTGCCGCATACCCGGTGCCCGATGCCCGATGCCCGATCCCCGATCCCCGATGCCATCCACCCTCACGCACCTGCATTGACACTATATGCCGGATCGGTTCACTGTGCGAAACCCAGGTCCATGATCATCGCAGCGGGGTGCGGGCTAGCTTGTCCTTGTCATCGTCCCACGCCCAAGCGAGCAGCACCCCCAGGCAGCAATTCGCGAAATGCTTCGCAAATTTGTCCGGACCCATCTAGAGTGACCCGCATCAATATGGCTCAACCCTGCGGGAGGCTTCTGATGCGCCGGCGCTTCCTGCCCTCCCTGCTCGGCCTCGCCGCGCCCATGCCGCTGGCCGCGCAGGACGCGCTGCCGCGACTGACCCGCATGATGGTGCCCTTCGCCCCCGCCGGTACGCCCGATGCCGTGATCCAGCGGCTGAACCAGGGCTTCCGGCGCATCCTGGCCGAACCCGCCCTGGCCCTGCGCCTGGGCGACCTCGGCGCCGAGCCGGGCCTCGGCCCGCCCGAGGAGCTCGCCCAATTGGTCCGGACCGAAATCACCCGCTGGACAGGGGTGATTCGGGCCACGAACATCACGCTCCAGCAACGGAAACCAGCACCCAGTGACGTCCCCTGCCCCTGACCGCCAGCTCTCCCTCGGGATTGATATCGGCGGCACCTTCACCGACCTCGTCCTGCATGATCCGGCGGGGCAACGCGCGGGATCCCTCAAGGTGCTGACCACCCATGGCGACCCGGTGCAGGGCATCCTGGAGGGCACGCGCCGGCTGCTGGGCGAGGGCGGTGTTGATCCGGGCGAGGTCGCGCGCGTCGTGCATGCCACCACGCTCTTCACCAATGCCCTGATCGAGCGGAAGGGCGCGCTCATCGCGCTGATCACCACCCAGGGCTTCCGCGATGTGCTGAAGATCGGCCGGGAGCGGCGCTATGAGCTGTTCGATCTCTCGCTGCGCCCACCCGCGCCGCTGATGCCCGATGCGCTGCGCCTCGAAGTGCCCGAGCGCGTGAAAGCCGATGGCACGGTGCTGATGCCACTCGACCTCGCCGCCCTCGACGCCGCGGCGGATGCGGCGGTCGCGGCGGGGGTCGAGGCGATTGCGATCCTCTTCCTGCACAGTGACCTGCATCCGGCCCACGAAGCCGCCGCCGCAGCCCGGATCACCGCGCGGCATCCGGGGCTTTCCGTCACCCCCTCCCACGCCATCGTGCGCGAGGTGCGCGAATATGAGCGGGGCTGCACGGCCAGCGCCAATGCCTATGTGGCGCCCATGGCAGGGCGCTATCTGGCGCGGCTGGGGGCGGAGCTTTCCGCTCTCGGCATTGGCGCGCCGCTGCTGCTCATGCTCTCCAATGGTGGGCTGACGCATCTGGAGGAAGCGAGCCGCGCCCCGGTGCAATTGCTGGAATCCGGCCCCGCCGCCGGCGCACTGGCCGCCGCCCACCTGGCCGGCAGCCAGGAGCCGCGCATCCTGGCCTTCGACATGGGCGGCACCACCGCCAAGCTCTGCGTCGTGGAACATGGCGAGCCCGAGATCGTCTTCGGCTTCGAGGCCGCGCGCCAGGCGCGCTTCATCGAGGGCAGCGGCCTGCCCATCCGCATCTCGGCCGTGGACCTCATGGAGATCGGCGCGGGCGGCGGCAGCATCGCCCGGCGCGATGCCATCGGCCTGCTCAAGGTGGGGCCGGACAGCGCGGGCTCCGAACCCGGCCCGGCCTGCTACGGAAGGGGCGGCACCGACGCCACGGTGACCGATGCCAACCTGGTGCTGGGCTATCTCGACCCGACGCGCTTCGCCGGCGGCCGCCTGCCGCTGGACCCCGCGGCCGCCCGCGCAGCCCTTGAACGCCTCGCGCAATCCCTCGGCATCACGGCGGAGGCCGCGGCCTGGGGCATTCATGACGTGGTGACGGAGGCGATGGCGGGTGCCGCGCGCACCCATCTGGCCGAGCGCGGGCGCGATGCTTCGGGCTTCACCCTGGTCTGCACGGGCGGCGGCGGGCCGGTGCATGGCTTCCACCTGGCGCGCAAGCTCGGCATCCGCCGCATCATCGTGCCGCCGGAGGCGGGCGTGGCCTCGGCACTCGGGCTGCTGACGGCGCCGCCACGGGTGGACCGGGTGGCGACGCTGGGCCGGCGGCTGCTGCTGTGGCGCGCGGCGGAGCTGGAAGCCGCCTTCGCCGCGCTGGAGACCGATGCGCGCGACGTGCTGGCCAAGGGCGGCTGGGCAGATGACGCACCCCCGCCCGAGCGCGTGGTGGATGCGCGCTGCGTTGGCCAGGGCGCGCATATGCCCGTGACCCTGCCGCCCGCCCCCTGGCCGGACGAGGACGCCGCCCTGCACGCCATGGTCACCGAGGCCTTCGCCGCAGCCTATCTGCAACGCTTCCGCCGCCCCCCACCCAGCGTGCCGATCGACCTCGTGCATGCGCGCGTCGTCCTGCGCGGCGAGAGCCGGCCGCTGGCCCTCACCGCCGCCAAGCATGCCTGGGGTGGGCCGGCCAAGGCGCATCAGCGCGAGGTGCTGGGCGATGGCGCCAGCGCCATGGCCGATATCTACAACCGCGTCAGCCTGCTGCCCGGCTTCTCCGCCCACGGGCCCGCTTTGGTCGAGGAGGAGGGCTCCACCCTCGTCATCGGCAAGGGCGGCAAGTTCAGCGTGCTGGAGAACGGCAATATCCTGGTGGAGCTTTAAGCATGAGCACGCTCGACGCGGTGAAGCTCGAACTGGTCTGGACGCGGCTGATCTCTGCCGTGGACGAGGCCGCGAAGGCCATCGTCCGCACCTCCTTCTCCACCCTCTCGAATGAGGCGAATGACTTCGCCTGCGTGCTGACGGATGCACAGGCGCGTTCGCTCGCGCAGAACACCGGCTCCATCCCGAGCTTCATCGGAACGCTGCCCAATACGGTGCGCGCCATCCGCGCGGCCATCCCGGAAGCCGAGATGCGGCCGGGCGACATCTATGTAACGAACAACCCTTGGATCGGCACGGGGCACCTCAACGATGTCTGCCTGGTGCGGCCCATCTTCCATGGCGGGCGCATCGTGGCCTTCGGCGCCACCACCAGCCATGTGCCCGATATCGGCGGAAGGCTTCGCAGCACCGAGGCGCGGGAGCTTTTCGAGGAGGGCTTCCACATCCCGCCCATGCTGCTGCTGCGCGATGGCGTGGCGGATGCCACCCTCATCAAGCTGCTGCGCACCAATATCCGCACGCCCGACCAGACCGAGGGCGATATCTGGGCCCAGGCCGCCGCCGTGACGCTGATCGGCGACCGCGTGGTGCAGACGCTGGTGGATCACGCCCTGGACGACCTGGCGGAGGTCGCGACCGAGATCTTCGACCGCTCGGAGGCGGCCATGATCGCGCGGCTGCGGGAGGTACCGGAGGGCAGCTGGACCACGGCCATCGAGACCGACGGCATGGACCAGCCCTTCCACCTGACCGTGCGGGTCACGCTCAAGGATGGGCAATTGCTGGCCGATTTCACCGGCAGCAGCCCGCAGCAGCCGCGCTCGGTGAATTGCCCCTTCACCTATACGCGGGCGATGACCTGGTTCGTGCTCAAGGCCATGCTGCTGCCCGAACTGCCGAGTAATGACGGCATCTTCCGGCCGATCCGGCTGCAAGTGCCCGAGGGCTGCATCCTGAACCCGCGCGAGCCCGCCCCCGTCGGTGGCCGCGCCGCGACCGGCCATTACGTGCCGGTGCTGATCTTCCGCGCGATGGCGGAGGCGCTGCCGGACAAGGTGCGCGCCGCACCGGGCAGCCCGCTCTGGATGCTGAGCCTCGCGGGGCGGGACCAGTTCGGCCAGCCCTATGCGGGTACGCTGTTCTTCAATGGCGGCACGGGGGCAGGTGCGGCGCAGGATGGGGCGGATTCCATCTCCTGGCCCTCCAACATCTCGGCCACGCCGGTGGAGGTGGCGGAGCGCACGGCGCCGGTGATGATCCACCGGAAGGTGCAGCTGCCCGGCTCGGGCGGGACAGGCCGGCAGCGCGGCGGCATGGGGCATGAGACCGAGATCGAATGCGAGGCCGATGGCATCGCGGCCGTCTTCGTCACCGAGCGGATCAAATACCCGGCACCCGGCCTCTTCGGCGGCGGCGCGGGGACGCGGGGCGAAGTGCTGATTGATGGCAAGCCCGCGAATACGCGGATGCAGCAGACGCTGAACAAGGGGACGCGGGTGGTGGTGCGGACACCGGGCGGCGGGGGCTACGGGGCCGCGTAAAGCAAAAAGGGCCTCCGGCGGCCGGGGCCGAGAGGCCCCGGACCCCAGGAATTTGAGCCGTGCCCCTGCCTGATCACGCGGCACAACGCCTTCATGGAGGGAGGTCCAGGAAACGAGTTTCCTGGCGGGGAGTTTGAGGGGCGGCGCCCCTCAAGACCTCCTACTCCGTGCGGATCAGGCGCACCCGTCGCCCCGCCACGCCCAGGGCCAGCTGGCCCGTCTTGAGCGCCAGCGCATCTTCGCCAAACACCTCGCGGCGCCAGCCGGTCAGCGCACGGATATCGGGCTCGCTCTCGCTCGCCAGGCGCTCCAGATCCTCGGTGTCGGCCAACAGCTTGGGGGCGACGTGATGCGCCTCGGCACTTGCGGCCAGCAGCACCTTCAGCAGCGCCACCAGGGCGGGTGAGGCGCCGGCGCCCTTGCGCGCTTCCAGCGGCATGGGGAGCGCGTCTTCCGGCAAGGCCGCCGCCTCGGCAATGGCGGCCAGCAGCGAGGCGCCCGACTTGCCGCGCGCGAAGCCCTCGGAGATGCCGCGGGCGCGGGCGAGCTGGTCGGCCGTCGCAGGCGCCGTTGCCGCCACTTCCAGCAGCGTTTCATCCTTCACCAGGCGGCCGCGGGGGATGTTGATGCGCTGGGCCTCCGCCTCACGCCAGGCGGCGGCGGCACGCAGCACGCCCAGGAAGCGGCGATTGCCCGACTTGGGCTTCAGCCGCTCCCAGGCCTCATTCGGCTCGGTGATGTAGGTCGAGGGCTCCAGCAGCGCGTCCATCTCCTGCGCCACCCAATCGAGCCGCCCCTCGGCCAGCAGCTTCTCGCGCAGGCGCAGATAGACCTGGCGGAGATAGGTGACATCGCCCGCGGCATAGATGATCTGCGCCTGGGAGAGCGGACGGGCCGACCAGTCGGAGAAACGATGCGCCTTGTCGATGGAGGCGCCGGCCAGCGCGCGCACCAGGCTGTCATAGCTCGCCTGGTCGCCGAAGCCGGCCACCATGGCGGCGATCTGCGTGTCGAACATGGGCGTCGGCACGGCGCCGAATTTCAGCAGGAAGATTTCGACGTCCTGCCGCGCCGCGTGGAACACCTTCACCACGGCGGGGTCGGCCAGCAGATCGCCCAGGGGTGCGAGGTCCATGCCCGGCGCCTCGGCATCCACCACCGCCACCTCGTGGGCGCCCGCGAGCTGGACGACGCAGAGCTCGGGCCAATAGGTCCGTTCGCGCATGAACTCGGTGTCCACGGTCACGAAGGGCTCCTGTCGGAGCCGGTCGCAGAGTTCCGCAAGCTCGGCGGATTGCGTGATGAGGCGGGGAGTCGGGTCTTGCGCAGCGGCCATCCTTCCGGTTTGCCGCCGGAAGGGCCGCCATGCAAGGGCATGGCTTGACAGAGCGGCCCCGCAAAGGCCCTTACCGGGGCCAGAAATCTCGTCAGCGCAGGACATCATGCACGCCTACCGCACCCACACCTGCGGCGCGCTTCGCGCCGAAAACGCCGGGCAGACCGCCCGCATCTCCGGCTGGGTGCACCGCAAGCGCGACCATGGCGGCCTGCTCTTCATCGACCTGCGCGACCATTATGGCCTCACGCAATGCGTGATCCCCACCGGCTCGCCCGTCTTCGAGGCGGCCGACAAGCTGCGTGCCGAGAGCGTCATCACCGTGACGGGCGAGGTCGTGAACCGCGAACCCGGCACGATCAACGACAAGCTCCCCACTGGCGCCATCGAGCTGCGCGTGAAGGAGCTGGTGCTGCAATCCGCGGCCGAGGTGCTGCCCTTCCAGGTGGCCCAGGAGCAGGAGGCGCCGGAGGAGATGCGCCTGCGCTACCGCTTCCTCGACCTCCGGCGCGAGCGGCTGCAGAAGAACATGATCCTGCGCGCGCAGGTCATCCAGGACATTCGCGAACGCATGATCGCGGTGGGCTTCAACGAGTTCCAGACGCCGATCCTGACCGTCTCCTCGCCCGAAGGTGCCCGCGACTTCCTGGTGCC
>NZ_JAIEQY010000244.1 GCF_019747315.1 Roseococcus sp.
ACCGGCGAGCATTACTGGCTGCTGCTGCCGCCCGGGGCGCCCCGCCCCGCCGCGCTGGCCTTCCGGGATTGGGTGCGGGCGGAGAGCGGGGTGGCTGCCGCGGCTGCGGCGAATTCTTCGCGCGGCAAGCCGCTGCGATGACGCAGGAGGGGTTTGAGCCCCCGCAACAAGGCCCACGACCCGCGCGGGCCTCGTGAGCGATAGACCGCGCCTAGCTGCGGCCCGGATTGCTGTCCTGCCCCCGCCTTCGGGCCTCCCCGCCTAAGCGCCTTTCGGATGCTCCAGGAAGAAGCGCAGCATCTCGCGCGAGGCGTCGGGGCCGCGCGGATCGGTGTAGGAGCCGGCCGCGCTGCCGCCGGACCAGGCATGGCCGCCGCCATGGACCAGCCAATGTTCGAGGACCGGCAGCCCCGCGGCATCGGCGTGGATGGTGCGGGTATAGGCGTGGCCGCCCGGCACCTGCCCCCGCTGCACCTCGGTGCGCAGGCCGCCCGGCGCCGCGGATTGCGCGATCACCTGCTCGCCGTTGCGGGGGTGGACGGTGCCGTCCTTGTCCGCGTGGAAGACGATGGTGGGCAGGACGCGCGCGCTGGCCCGCGTGGTGCGGCCGGATTGCGCTGGCGGCGCCGCCCCCTGGCGCATCGCGGCGAAGGCGGAGGGCATGTCGCGCGCCGCGCCGCAGGCCAGGCCGGAATGCACCCCGGCCGCCGCGTAGAGATCGGGATAGGCCTGGGCCATGATGGCCGCCGCCGCACCGCCGGCCGAGAGCCCGGCCACATAGACCCGCGCCGGATCAACCGCGTGCTGCCGCATGACCTGGCGCGTGATCCCGGCGATCAGCGCAGGCTCGCCCTGGTCGCGCTGCTGGTCGCCGGGGCTGAACCAGTTCCAGCACTTCTGGGCATTGGCGGATGGCGCCTGGCCGGGATAGACGACGAGGCAGCCATGCTCCTCGGCGAGGGTGTTCATCCGCGTGCCGGCGGCGAAGTCATCCGGCGACTGGGTGCAGCCATGCAGCATGACGAGGAGCGGCATCGCCTGGCCGCGAAAACCACTGGGAATATAGAGCTTGTAGTCGCGGCTTCCGGCATCGCTGCTGAAGGTTCCAGCCAGGGAGCGGGCGCCCTCCGGCAGTGGCTCGACGGCACGCGCTGCTGAAGCCTGGGCCAGCCCGCCCAGGCCCTGCGCCAGGCCCCCCTGTTCGAGGAAGCCGCGCAGCACGGCCGGCATCTGCGGCATCGTCGCCGGGCCGCGGCCGGCCATCGGGGCGCGCGGCTGCGGGGCGGGCTTGGCGTCGGATGCCGCGCCAGTCGCAGGATCGACGTCGAAGATGCGCGGCTTCCGTCCGGCTATCGCCGCTGCGGCCACCTGCGGTGGGGTAGGCACCGGCTCTTCCGATGCGCCGGGATGAAGCAGGCGCTGCAACAAGGCGGCGGCCTGGGTCAGCTTGCCTTCGCGGGTGAGGCGGGTCGCCTCGCGCATGTCGTTCGGAGGGAAGGCGTTCATGTTGGGTGCTTTCAATGCGCGGAGACAGGCCAGCCCTGGTCGCAGCGGCTTGGCCTGCATCCCGCGGTGGAATGCCGATGATGGGAGGGAGGGTGGCCGCACCGTCGCGAAATGGCAGGCCCGGTCAGCGCATGCGGTCGGCGAGGGCAGCCTTCACCGCCGCGCTGGCCTGGAGCGCACCCAGCACGGAGATCGATGCGATCGTGGCCCGGGCGAGTTCCGGCGTGACATCGGCCGCGATGGTGGCCAGGCCCAGCACCCGGATGTCCAGACGCTGACCCGCCGCAAGGGCCGCCTCCAGATCGGCCCGGCTGAAATGGCGCAGGCCGAGATCCAGGCTCTTCCGGGCGACGGATTGCCGGGTGGCATCGCCGTGGCGCTCGATCTGGTTGCGGATCGCGGTGCGGATGAAGTCCGTCCGGTTCGAGTAGAAGCCATCCTGCACCAGCAGGTCGATATGGCCGAGATCGACATAGCCGAGGTTGATGGTGATTTTCTCGGTCTCGCTGCCGGCCTTGGGCCTCAGCTCTTGCACGTTGCTTGTCACCTGAAACCATCCTCTTACCATCCGTGTGGATGGTATGTGGCGTATCATTCGCGGCTTTCAAGGAGCGCGGTGCGAGCTGGCAAGGCTTTTCGGCGGGCGGCATGCGCCCTGGCCAGGCGGCCTGGAACGCCCTGCTGGTCAGCTCCGTCCATGCCGGCGTGGCCAATCCTCGCTGCGCTGGATCAGCGGTTTCCTGCAGGCCTGCGGCCTAAAGTCACGCTGCGAGGCGCAGCTTCTCGGGGAGGGCGTGGCCACAAGCTGGGCGTCGGCCTTTGCGGCGTTGCAAGCGCGCCCCGGGCGGCGCCCGGCTGGCGCCAGGGCCGTAGTCATTCTAACTTCGTGCTCGGACAGAAATACGCAGCCAACGCGGACCAGCTCGGGTCCGCGAGGCGAACGGGAGGCCATCGGCGTCGCGCATGGGTGAATCGGAAGACAAGAGCCTCAGCCCCGAACGCCCGGTATCCGACAGGATCCGCAACCGGCTGCGCCAGGCGGGAAAACGATTCAACGCGAATGACAACATCGCCGCCTTCATCGAGCCCGGCGAAGTTGATCTCCTGCTGGACGAGGTCGCGACCAAGATGCGTGGCGTCCTGGAAAGCCTGGTGATCGACACCGAGACCGATCACAACACCCAGGACACGGCGCGCCGCGTGGCGAAGATGTACCTCAAGGAGGTGTTCCAGGGCCGCTACCACCCGGCCCCGCCCGTGACGGAGTTCCCCAACGTCACCGGACTGAGCGAATTGATGATCGTCGGGCCGATCACCGTGCGCAGCGCCTGCAGCCACCATTTCTGCCCGATCATGGGGCGGTTGTGGATTGGCCTGATGCCGAACCAGCATTCCAACCTGATCGGGCTGTCCAAATACGCCCGCCTCGCCGAATGGGTCCTGTCGCGGCCTCAGATCCAGGAGGAGGCGATGACACAGATCGCCGAATTGCTGACGGACAGGGTCAAGCCCGACGGCCTCGCCGTGGTGATGGAAGCCGATCATTTCTGCATGCATTGGCGCGGCGTGAAGGATACCGGTTCGAAGATGACCAACAGCGTGATGCGCGGCTCCTTCCTGAAGGATCCGGCGCTGCGGCGGGAATTCCTCTCGCTGATCTCCCTTCGGAGTTGAGGCCAAAATGCTCGTCCGCTGCCTTTACGCCAGCCGCGTCGCCACGCCGCTCCCGGCCCCGGTCCTCGATCAGATCCTGGCGCAGTCGCATCGCAACAATCCGCGGCGCGGCATCACGGGGTTGCTCTGCTTTACCAACAACGTCTTCGTGCAGGTCCTGGAGGGCGGGCGCGACGAGGTGTGCGACCTCTACAACGCCATCGTGCGGGATGAGCGGCACAGCCAGGTGCGGCTGCTGGCCTATGAGGAGATCGCCGAACGGCGCTTCGGCAACTGGACGATGGGACAGGTGGACGCCAAGGCGATGAACCCTTCGCTGCTGCTCAAATATTCCAAGACCGCCACCCTGGATCCCTTCGCCATCACCGGCCAGGCCACCATGGCGCTGCTGATGGACCTGGTCGCCACCGGGACCATCACCGGGCGCACCGGAGTCTGAACCGTCGCGGGACAGCGGCCGCCGCATCGGCAAGCCACGCCCATGGCTTATTTGCGTGTCACCCGTCGCATGGCGTCGGCCAGGGAAACACCGGCCTCGCCAAAGCCCGTCCATGGATCCCGGGGCAACCTGCCTTGCGCCAGGCCGGTCAGCCGGAACCCGGCCGGATCCAATGTCGGCGTGACCGCGGACCAGGCGATGGGACAGGCCACCGGCGCGCCGGGCCGCGCGCGGGGCGAGAAATTCGCGATGGCCGTGGAGAGCCGGTCATTGCGCAGGTAATCGAGGAAGATCTTTCCGCCCCGGGCCTTCTTGGCGAGGGTGGTGGTGTAGCGATCCGGCGCATCGCGCTCCAGCAGCGCGCAGACGAGGCGGGCGAATTGCTTCGCGGCCGTCCAGTCCGGCCCTGATCCTCGCTTGGGCGTGGCCAGCGGCACCACCAAATGCAGCCCCTTGCCGCCGGTCACACGCGGAAAGGGGCGCAGCCCCAGCACCTTCAGCCGGTCGCGCAATTCGAGCGCACCCGCGACCACCGCGGTGAAATCCAGCTCCGGCGCCGGGTCGAGGTCGAAGACCAGCCGGTCCGGCACCTCGGGCGCGTCCGCCATCGCACCCCAGGGATGCAGTTCGACCACGGAGACCTGCGCCAGCGCCATCAGCCCCGCCGCGTCTTCGATGCGCATATAGGGCTTGTCCTGCCCCTCGATCGTCACCTCCCCGATGAGCGGCGACTGGC
This sequence comes from Roseococcus sp., assembly GCF_019747315.1. GTDB lineage: Bacteria > Pseudomonadota > Alphaproteobacteria > Acetobacterales > Acetobacteraceae > Roseococcus. The sequence goes on from NZ_JAIEQY010000244.1 coordinate 4,356, forward strand.
CGCGCATGGCGTGGCGCTGGAAGAAAAGCTCCCCGGCGATGCCCTCCGGCGCGCGCAGCACCGAAAGCGGCCGCCCCGCGATATGCTGCAGGATGCGGTCGGCGAAGCGCGCGTAATGCGCGGCCAAATCGGCCTTGGTGATGGCGGGCGTGGTTTCCGTGGCGGGCCAGAGCACGCGCTCGGGATGCGTCAGCCCGGCCGGTGGCTTGCGGCGCGTCACGGCCGGCGCCTCGGGTGGCGTGACCTCGGCGGCGGGCTTGTCCTCGCGAAGGCCCTGGAAGCTGGCATGGCGCAAAATCCCCTCCTCGGTCCAGCCGCCATAGGCGACCTCCGCCACCAGTTCCGGCCGTGCCCAGCGAACGCCCGTCACCCGCGCCGGCTGCTTGCCCGCGAAGGGTGAGGCATCCACGCGCAACGGCTCCAGCAGGCCGACCAAACGCGATGCGACCTGGCCGGAGAAGCCGGTCCCTACGCGGCCGACATAGGCAAAGGCCCCATCCCGATACGCGCCCACCAGCAGCGCCCCCAGCCCCTTGCCGGACGCCTCCGTGGTCCAGCCGCCGATCACGAACTCGTCCCGCCCACGGCATTTCGCCTTCTGCCAATCGCCGCCGCGGCCGGAGACATAGGGCGCATCCTGCCGCTTCGAGACCACGCCCTCCATGTGAAGCCGGCAGGCCGAGGCCAGCATGGCTTCGCCGGTGGCGGCAAAATCCTCCAGGTAGCGCAGGGTGCCGTCCTGCCGGGGCGGGATGCGCTCGCGCAGGGCGGCCTTGCGTTCCCGCAGCGGCTTCTTGCGGAGGTCGGCCTTGCCGTCATGCAGCAGGTCGAAGGCATAGAAGCTGGTCTTGCCCTTGCGCTCGCCCGCCAGGATGGCTTGCAAGGCAGCAAAGCTGGGCTCGCCCTCCGCATCGAGGGCGACTGCTTCGCCATCCACCAGGCCGTCGGGCAGCGCCTTCGCCGCGCGCGCGATGTCGGGGAAGCGTTCCGTCCAGTCGAGGCCCGTGCGTGTGCGCAGGCGCGCAGCACCGCCCTCGACCCGCAGCTGGAGCCGGTAGCCGTCGAGCTTGAGCTCATGCGCCCAGGCCCCGCCCTCCGGCGGAGCGGATACCAGGCGGCACAGCTGGGGTTCCACGAAATCGGGCATGGAAGCGGCCGAGGCTCGCTGGCCGCGCTTGCTGCCCTTCGGCGCCACGCCCTGCTCGATCTGCTGGATCGTCAGCCCGCTCGCGACGGAGGTTTCGGCCTGCAGCACCGCGTCGCCCTCACCCGGGCGGGCCATGCTGTCGCGCTCCTTGATGAGCAGCCAATTGTGCTTGCCCGGCGTGTCGCCGGCGCGGGGCTTCAGGCGGATGAGGACGAAGCCGCCCCGCAGCCGCTCTCCGGCCAGCACGAATTTCAGCTCGCCACGCTCCAGATCCGCCGCGACCGCCTCCGGGTGCAAGGGCGCCCAGGCGCCGCGATCCCAGAGCTGCACCACGCCCGCGCCGTATCCCGGCTTGGGGATCACGCCCTCGAAGCCGCCATATTCCAACGGATGATCCTCGACTTCCACGGCGAGGCGCTTGTCGGCCGGGTCCAGCGAGGGGCCGCGCGTGACCGCCCAGGATTTGAGAACGCCCTCCCATTCCAGGCGAAGATCATAATGCAGCCGCCGCGCCGCGTGGCGCTGGACAACGAAGGCCAGTTGCTCCGCCTCGGGTCCGACGCCGCCCTCCGGCTCCGGCGTGCGGCGAAAATCGCGCTTGGCCCGGTAGCGTTCCAGCGGAGCTGACGCCATCACCCGGCCCGCTTGCGCTTGGCGGGGGCTTTCTTGGCCGGCGTCGTCTTCGCGGCGGGCGCCTTGCCCTTGCCGCCGGCCTCCAGGCTCTGGCGCAGCGCTTCCATCAGGTCGATCACATTGTCGCCGCGGGGCGGGGGCGCGGCCACGCCGTCATCGCCGCCCTCCTGCTTGCTGCGGATCAGCTCGCGCAGCGCATCCTCGTAGCGGTCCTTGAACTCGCTGGGATCGAAGGGGCCTTCCTGCTGTGCGATGATCTTCTCAGCGATCTCGATCATTCCCGGGTTGCGCCTGGTCTTGGGGATGTCGTCGAAGATGTCGGCCTCGTCGCGCACCTCGTCATGGCTGCGCAGCGTCGTCAGCAGCATGCCGGCGCCGCGCGGCTCGATGGCCACCACGCGCTCGCGCGTGCTCATCACCACCCGGCCGAGGGCGACCTTGCCCGCCTCCTCCAACGCCGCGCGGATCACCCAGAAAGCGTCCAGCCCCGCCTTGCCATCGGGCACCAGGTAATAGGGATCATTCCACCAGATGCGGTCGATCTCGGAGGCGGAGACGAAGCGCTCGATGTCGATGGTGCGCGTGCTCTCCAGCCGGACGGAGCGCAGCTCCTCATCGGTGAGGAGAACATAGCGGTCCTTCTCAACCTCGAAGCCGCGCACCAGGTCCTTGCGCTCCACTTCGCCCGTCTCGGGATCGACGACCTGCTGGCGGATGCGGTTGCCGGTCGCGGGGTTGATCAGGTGGAAGCGGACATCATTGGCGGTGCTGGTCGCCGCGTAGAGCGACACGGGACAGGCCACCAGGGAAAGCCGCAGATGGCCTTGCCAGCTCGGTCTCTGTGCCATGTCCCTGTGTCCTCCGGAGGGGTCGGTGTTTCGCAGGCTCCGGCGCCTTGTGAACCTGCATCCTGCGTGCGCCGTTGCTGCACGGACGAAGAACGGGTGACGGCTCTGACGGTTGCTGCGCCGGATGGCGCTGATGCGCAGGTGCTGCCGCTGGCCGCGGCACCAGGGAGACAGGTCGCCAGGGATCACGCCATGGCGGCAGGCGAAGCTGGAGCCTGAGCGGCGCCAGGCTGCCCCTTCGCATGCGGCGATGATGGGTGCTTGACCTCGCGGCCCGTTTGCCATGGCAACCCGCATGGGATGGCGGCGTTCTCGAGGCAGGGCTCCTGGCTGGAGCGCAGATGGAGGACATCAGGTCATGAACGCAGCAGACATCCAGGAGCACATGAGCATTGTCGGCTCTTGCGGCAATCCAGTGGGCACGGTGGATCATGTGGAAGGCGATCGCATCAAGCTGACGCGTGCGAGCGATCCGCATGGCCAAGGTCATCACCATTATCTGCCGCTGGGTGAAGTGCTGCGGGTCGAAGATGGGAAGGTTGTGCTCTCGATGAATTCCGAAGACGCCAAGCGGGCCCTTCAGGCGCAGGGTGCCGGCTAACATTGCGTTCCGGGCGCTGAATTTGAGGGGTGACGCACGTTCGCTGACGGCTGCCCGTGTGACCGCCGCGCCAGATTTCAACAACGGGTTCTCCACCACTGCCCCCATGCGCTCAGGCTCGGCGGGCGTGATGGCGCAACCATTGAAGCGCCTCCGCGATGAAGCGTAGCCGGGCCGAGCGCAAGAACAGTGGCCCGCTGCTCGAGCCGGCCTGCCCGGCTGATTGGCCCGCATGCATCGGCGTGACGGGCTGAGGCCCTGCGCATCCTGCACTGAACCCTGGAACAGTTGCGCCGCTGCCGCCACCCCACCTCGGCCGGCGGCGTGGCGCGCTCCTCATCTGCGCTGGGGCTGATCCAGCGCCATTGTTGCGGCAGACTTTTCCCCCTCGCCGGACGGAGCCGCCGCCGCGCGGCAACCCCGATTGACCAGATATTCGAAGCTACTTGAACTTTCGAAAATCCTGTGAGAGTTTGCAGCTTTGCTGACTCGGCGTCGAAGCCGGGCAGCAGGGTGCCGGATTCTGGGTCCGGCCTCGGCACAGGGAGGAACATCAGGATGACATGCGGTTTCGCAGGCGGCCCGCCCGCGCAGTGCCTCTCGCGCCGGCTGTTGCTGGGCGGGCTGGGCGCACTGGCCGCCACACCTGCCCTGGCTGCCTATCCGGAGCGGCCGATCACCCTGCTGCACGGCTTCGCCCCCGGCGGCTCGGCCGATGCGCTGGCGCGGGTGCTGTCGGTGTCGCTCGGCAGCCTGCTCGGGCAGACCATCCTGGTGGAGCCGCGGCCCGGGGCGGGGGGCATGGTGGCCTCCGCCGCGCTGAGCCGCGCGGCGCCTGATGGCTATACGCTCGGCCTCATCACCGGCGGCCACGCGGTCGCCGCCGCCTTTGGCCGCAACCTCACCTTCGATCCGGTGGATGGGTTCACCTGGATCTCCCGCGTGGTGGAATTCGGCTTCGTCATCGCCGTGCGGGCGGATCATCCGGCGCGGGACCTGCGCGCGCTGTTGCAGATGGCGAACCGGCCGGGTGGCATCACCTTCGGCTCGGCCGGGGTGGGCTCCACGCACCATCTGGCCGGTGAGCTGCTGGGCGCCATGTCCGGCGCGCAGCTGGTGCATGTGCCCTATCGCGGCGAGGCGGATGCCATCACCGGGCTGATGAGCGGCGACCTGGCCTGCGCCATCATCACCACGGTGACGGCCGGGCCGCAGCTGCAATCCGGCCGCTTGCGGGCGCTCGCTGTGACAGCGCCCGAGCCGGTCGCGGCCTTCCCCAATGTGCCGCCCGCGGGTGAGACCGTGCCCAACTACGCGGTGACGACCTGGGCCGGGCTGGCGGGTCCGGCCAGTCTGCCCGCCCCCGTACAGGCGCGCCTGCACCAGGCGGTGATGACGCTCGCCGAACAACCGGAGCATCGCAGCCGCCTCGCCGCGCTGGTGGATGGGCGCGTGCGGACCAGCTCGGCCGAGGAACTCCGCAGCCTCGTCGCCAGCGAGATCTCGCGCTGGCGGGAGCTGATCGGCAGCCGGCAAATCCAGGCGGGTTAATCGGCCAGGAAAGCCGGCAGCGCCACGTTGAGCCCGGCGGCCGAGGCCGCCAGGCGCTTCCAGGTGCCATGCGGCAGGGGGATGCCCTCGCGCTGCCGCCGCGCCATCACGCGGCCGCCGCGATCCCCCGGCAGGAGCACCGGCATGGCACCGCTGGCCGGCACGGCGGCCACGGCGGCGGCCAGCGCATCCACCTCGGCGGTGAAGGCGCCGGCCTCGCCGAAGGCCGCGATGTCGAGCGCGATGGCGAGGCCGTTCATGCGCGGCCCCTCCTTCGCACCTTCGCCGCGCAAGGCGAGGCTGATCAGCGGATTGCCGGCGGCGAGGCTGGCCAGGCACTCGATCATCAGCGAAAGCCCCGCACCCTTCGGCCCGGCCATGGGCAGAAGGGTGGTCAGCTTGGCCGGGTCCGTCGTCGGCTGGCCGGTGGCATCCACGCCCCAGCCCTCGGGAACGGGGGTGCCCGCATCCTTCGCCGCCATGATCTTGCCGAGTGCGACGGCCGCCGTGGACATGTCGAGCAGCAAGGGCGGGCGCGTGCCGGCCGGGATCGCGATGGCGAGCGGGTTGGTGGAGACCACCGCCCCCGCGCTGCCCGGCCAGGCCATGAGCGGGCCGGAGGCGGTCATCACCAGTCCCGCCATCCCCTGTTCGGCCGCGCGCAGCGCGAAGTGGCCGACGGCGCCGGCATGGGTGATGTCCCGCGCCACCACCCAGCCCAGATGCAGCCGCCGCGCGATGGCGATGGCCTCGTCCATGGCGCGGTTCATGGCGACGGGGCCGGGCGCCTGGTCGGCATCGAGCAGGCCGATGGCACCGGCCTGCATGCGCATCGCCATGCGGGGCTTGGGGTTGATGGCGCCGGTGCCGATGAGCTCGAGATAGCGCGGGATGCGCAGCACGCCGTGGCTGTCCACGCCGCGCAGATTGGCCCAGACGAGCGTCTCGGCCCAGGCGCGCGCATCGGCCTCGCTGGTGCCCGCCGCCTGCAGGATGGCGGCGGCGAAATCGCGCAGCGCGCCGGGCGCGATGCGCGCACTCATGCCGGCGTGGCGGGGAAGTAGCGCTCCATCCAGCCCTTCAGGATGTCGCGGCCGCGATGATCCTTGCCGAAGATCGGGAAATGGTCGGTGCCGGTGATCAGCACGAGGTCCTTGGGCTGGCCCGCCATCTCCCACATGCGGATGGATTGCTCGACCGGCGTCACCGTGTCGTCCGCGCCATGCATGAAGAGGACGGGGCGCGGGGCGAGCTGGTGGATCACCTCCTCGGCCTTGAAGTCGAACATGCTCTGCGCGGTGTCGGCGGCCACCACGGTCTGCGCGAGGTGGGAGAGGTTCTTGCGGAGATGCTCGGCCATCGGCACCACATCCCAGCGGCTGACCATCATGGTCTCGCCGGTGCGGGCCTTGTGGGCGCGGCCTTCGGCGAGGAGGTTGGTGAACTTCTCCCAGGCCTCGGGCGTGGCGTGCTGGCCGCGGAACTTGCGCTCGCCATGGCCCCAGCCGCAGGAGATGATCGCCGCCGCGAAGCGCGTGTCGGTGCTGGCGGTATAGGCGGCGATGGCGGCGCCGAAGGAATGGCCGAGGACCGCGATGCGCGCGGAGTCCACCTCGGGCCGCTGCGCCAGCCAGGTCATGGCGTTGCGCGTATCGGCCACCTGGTCATGGCAGAGGACGTAGCCGCGCGTGCCCTCGCTCTTGCCGCAGCCGCGGAAATCGATGCGGAGCACGACATAGCCCCAGCTTTCCATCAGCCGGCTGACCACCTCGGAATAGGAATTGTCCTTGGCGCCGATGAAGCCGTGCAGGACGATGACCGCCGGCAGGCGCTGATCTGGCGCGCGGCCCTCCGGCACATGCAGGCTGCCGGCGAGCGTCAGCCCGTCCGAGGTGAAGGTGATGTCGCTGTCCATGTCCTGCCGTTTCCTTGCCTGGCAGGCATCATGCCCCGATTTTCGAAACTTTCAAGATCTTCGATTTTCTGGTCATGCCCCGACGTCAGCCTCTGGGCGGCTTGATGAATTGCGGCGCGTAGAGCCGCACATTGTCCACCGTCCATTGCAGTTGCTTCCGCAGCAGTTCCGCCGCCTCCGGCCCGCGGCGTTCGAGCGCCGCCTGCTTGATGGCCTCATGCTCCGCGAGCCGCCCCGGCCCCTGCGGGCGATGCCGCTGCGAGAGCAGGCGATAGCGCTCCATATGGTCATAGAGCAGACCGCGCATGTGCAGCAGCCAGCGCGAGCCGCAGGCCGAGACCAGCGCGTGGTGGAAATCCCGGTGCAGCGCCACCCATTCCTTGAAGCGTTCCGCGCGCTCGGCCCGCGGGCGGGATTCGATGGCGGAGAGGCGGTGGAAGGTCACCACCACCGCCTCCTCCCAGGCCTTGTCGCCATTTTCGACGGAGGAGAGGATCGCGCGCTGCTCGAACTCCAGCAGCAGGCTGGAGACATCCAGCAGATCCGCCTCCGAGACCGGGGCGACGCGATAGCCGCGATTGGCGTCCACCTCCACCATGCCGACCGAGGCGAGGTGGGACAGCGCCTCGCGCAGGGTCCCGATGCCGACCTCATAGGCCGCCTGCAACTCGGCGAAGCGCAGGCGCGCGCCGGGCGCGTAGTGGCCGTCCAGGATATCGGCGAGCAGGCGGTTCAGCACGGTCTGGCTGATCAGGACCGCCGCGGGGGCGGCGCGCTTGGTGGCTGCCGTGGCGGACATGGGGTGGGGCACTCCTTGGAGGGGTGAGAGTGACGCCGTCCCCCGCATCGCTCAAGGGGCGGCGGGGGACTTCACCGAATGCCAGGCAAAGAGGCGCGGCGCCGGCGCCTCGCGGTAGATGGCGGTATAGGTCATTCGTGTCGCGATGCCACCACCCGGGCGCGCGATCTCGGCATCCGCCTCGCCGAAGACGAAGCTGAAGCCGCCCTCCTGCCGGATTTCCCGCGTCAACGCCGCGTAGCGCAGGTAGCGCCGCTCGCCATCGCGCAGCTTGCGGAGGAACTCGGCCTTGTCCTCCACCGCGCCGTTGGAATGCACGAAGCGCAGGTCATCCGCGATCAGCGCGTCGAGGGCCGCGAAATCCTGCGCGATCATCGCCTGGAAGCGCTGGTCTTCCAGCGCCAGGATCGTGGCGGCATCCGGGGCCATGTCAGCCCTTGTCCTCGGGCAGTTGCAGCCGGTGCATCTCCAGGAAGGCCTGGGAGGGCGGCAGGCCCCAGACGTCGCGCGGCAGGCCGACCCAGGTCTTGGGGCGCTGCGGCCGGTCGCGGTGCCAGGGGCGGGGGTCCCAGAAGCCTAAGCCCTCATCCGTCATGCAGTCGAGGCCGTGGAACAGCTCGATCGCGTTGCCCTCGGGGTCGCGGTGATACATCGCGACATTGTGGCCGGGGCCGTGGCGCACCGGGCCCCAGAGGATGGGCACCTTCTGCCCGCCCAGGATATCGGCGGCGCGGTGCATGTGGCCGGCGTCGCGCAGCTCGAAGGCCATGTGGTGCATGCGCGCATCGGGGCCGCGGGTGAAGTTCACCGTGTGGTGCTCATGATTGCAGCGCAGGAAGACGAAGCGGTCCTCGATCCAGTCGGAGACGCGAAAACCCAGCTGCCCGCTGAAGAAATCCGCCGTCGCCGCCGGATCGGGCGCGAAGCAGGCGACATGGCCGAGCTTCAGCGGTGCCACGCCGGGCAGGGGCATGCGGTTCTCATAGCCGTGGAAGCCGAAATGCAGCTCGATCGCGCGGCCATCGCTGTCGCGCGAGCGCAGCGCCACGGGGCAGCCGGGCGCCACATCCGAGCAGCGCTCGGCCGGCATTCCCGCCGCCAGCAGCGCGCGTTCGACGGCGGCGATGTCGGGCTCGGCCGGCAGGTCGAAGCCGAGGCGCGCGAGGCCGGGGATTTCACCCTGCTCCAGCACGATGGAGAGCTGGCCCGCCTCGCTCGCCAGGAAGGCGCGGCCCCGCTCGCGGCCGATTTCGGCGAGGCCGATGACGTCGCGATAATAGGCGACCTGCCGCTCCATGTCGGTCACGGTGAGGGCGAGATGCCGGAGGCGCTTGACCTGGATCATGCGCGCGCGGCCTGCTGGTGCTGGCGGTTCATCTTCCCCCCTGGAGCGGTTCTGGCACGCGCAACCTCGCGCGGATTGTCGAAACGGTCAAGATTTTCGAAAATCAATCCGCCGCGCGGCTGGCCGCCAGATTTTCCAGAATCCGAGCCATGCGCGCCTGCGCCTGGGATTGGAGCGAGGCGAACAGGCTGTTGCCATGCGTATCAATGCCCACCGTGACCGGCCCGAGCCCCTGCACCGCCAGCCGCACCAGGCGGTAATGCGCGACGAGATCGGGATAGGCCACTTCCCGCACCGCCGTGATGGCGGAGGAATGCAGCGGCGCGCCGCCGCCGAGGAAGGAGAGATAGACGCAGCCCACCTCCGCCATGGCGGCCACGCTGGCGGCATCCAGCCCGCCCTTGCCGCCCACCGCGGTCAGCCCGAAATGCCGGATCAGCCGCGGCATATGCGGGTTGAAGCGCGTGCTGGTGGTCGGGTTCATGTAGAGGATTTCGAGCCCGCCCGCCGGCGTGTCCTGCGAGTAGGAGCCGAGGTGAAACAGCGACCCGCCCTGCAGCGGGATGGGCGGCTCGCGCCCCTCCTCCAGGCAGGCGATCAGGCGCTGCACGGTGGGCAGGCCGGCCGTGATGATGATCTCGCCATCCAGCAGGATCATGTCGCCGGCGCGCAGGCTGCGCGCATCCTCGCGCGACATGGGCATGCGGATGCGGCGGAAGCCATCGGTCCCGGGCGCGCTCATTCGAAGCGCTCCACACTGCCATCCGCGTGCAGCCGCGCGCGGGTGCGGCGGTTGATCCAACAATTGAAACAGACCGCGACGGGCGTGTAGCCATGGCCTGACGCGTAATCCACATGCACGGCCAGCGCCGTGGTGTCGCCGCCCGTGCCCATGGGGCCGAAGCCCGTCGCGTTCACCGCGCGCAGCAGGCGTTCCTCCATCGCGGCGAGCACGGGCTCGGGGTTGGTGCTGCCGACCTGGCGCATCGTCGCCTTGCTCGCGATGCGCGCCGCCACGTCGAAGCTGCCGCCGATGCCCACACCGATGATCACCGGCGGGCAATGCTGCGAGCCCGCCTGGAGCACCACCTTCATCACATATTCCTCGATCTGCGCGAGGCTCGGGAACGAGAAGGTCTCCAACGCCGCCCAGCGGCCCGAACCCAGCGCCTTGGGCTGGCAGAGGATCTCCACCCAATCGGCGCCGCCGGCCACATCCCAGGTGATGAGGGGCATGTCCTTGCCCTTGTAGCCGCGCTCATTGGTCAGCGGGTTCGTGACATGCTTGAGCAAAGGCGGCTTGATCGTCGCCACCAGCTCGTCGAAGCCATCGCTGATGGCGGCCTTGATGTCGCCCTCCAGCCGCGCCGCGGTGCCGAGGGTGACGTGATAGACCGGCACGCCCGCATCGGAGCAGATGAAGCGGTCCTCCGTCTCGGCGCGCTGGGCGCTGCCCAGCATCATCTTGAGGACCTGCTGCGCGCCGTGATGTGTCTCGGCCTCCAGCGCGCGGCGCAGGCCGTGCTTGGTGTCCTCCGGCACGCGGCGCAGCGACCAGTCATAGAGCTGGGCAGAGAGGCTCTTCACGGCCTCATAGGTGATCGGCATGCTGGACCCGCTCCCCTCGATCGGAACCCGCGTGAAGAAGGCTGGACGAAGCCGCGTGATCCGTATAACCCATATAACTGACCTTTCAGTCCAAGCACAAGGCGAGGCGTCCAGATGAGCACCACGGGAAAGATGAAACTGCATTGGTCCCCGCGCTCGCCCTTCGTGCGCAAGGTCATGGTCGCTGCGCATGAGCTGGGCCTGGCCGACCGCATCGAGACGGTGCGGACCGTGGTTGCCATGGTGAAGCCGGCGCGAGAGCTGCTGCCGGAGAACCCGCTGGGCAAGATCCCGACGCTGGTGCTGGCGGATGGCACTATCCTCTATGACAGCCTGGTCATCATCGAATATCTGGACAGCCTGGTGGGTGGCGGGCGGATGATCCCGGCTTCCGGCCCCGCGCGCTTCACCGAATTGCGCCGCCACGCGCTGGCGAATGGCTTTCTCGACATGCTGATCCTCTGGCGCAATGAGCGGGACCGCGCGCAGCCCCTGCCCGCGCTGCTGGATGCCTTCGCGCTGAAGACCGAGGCGCTGCTGCCCGCGCTGGAGGCCGAGGCGCCGGCGCTGGCCGCCAGCCCGGTGGGCCTCGCGCAGATCACCACGGCCATCGCCGGCGCCTATATGGATTTCCGCTTCCCCGATCTCGGCTGGCGCGAACGCTGCCCGGCGCTCTCCGCCTGGCAGGCGCGCTTCGCCGAGCGGCCTTCGATGATCGCCACCGGCATCGTGGATGCCTGACGCCGTGGCCGGTCCCCTCTCGCATCTGCGCATCCTCGATCTCAGCCGCATCATGGCGGCCCCCTGGGCCACGCAGATCCTGGCCGATCTCGGCGCCGACGTGATCAAGGTGGAGCGGCCGGGCGTGGGCGATGACACGCGCGGCTGGGGCCCGCCCTTCCTCAAAGCCGAGGATGGCACACCGACGCGCGAGGCGGGCTACTTCCTCGCCGTCAATCGCGGCAAGCGCTCCGTGACGGTGGATCTCGCCAAGCCCGAGGGTCAGGCGCTGGTGCGGGACCTGGCAGTCCGCTGCGACGTGGTGGTGGAGAATTTCAAGGCGGGCGCGCTCGCGAAATACGGCCTCGATTCCGCCAGCCTGCGCGCCTTGAAGCCCAGCCTGATCTGCTGCTCCGTCACCGGCTTCGGCCAGGACGGGCCGCGCGCCGACCAGGCCGCCTATGACTTCATGATCCAGGCCATGGGCGGGCTGATGAGCCTGACCGGCGAGCGGGACGGCGCACCGCAGAAGGTGGGCGTGCCCATCGTGGACCTGATGACGGGGATGTACGCCGCCATCGCCATCCTCGCCGCCGTCGCGAAGCGCGAGCGAAATGGTGAGGGGGAGACGATCGATCTCGCCATGCTCGACGTGCAGGCAGCCTTCCTCAGCAACCAGGCGATGAACTGGCTGGTGGGGGCCAAGGTGCCGCATCGCGCGGGGAACCGGCACCCGAACATCCAGCCGCAGGATGTGTTTCCGGCGGCCGATGGGCATGTCGTGCTCGCCGTCGGCAATGACGGGCAATTCGTGAAGCTCTGCGCGGCGATCGGCCGCGCGGAATGGGCGAGCGATCCGCGCTTCATCCGCAACGCCGACCGCGTCCGCAACGAGGCCGAGCTGACGCCCCTCATCGCCGCGCGCTTCCGCGACTTCACCCGCGCGGAACTGACCGCGCTGCTTGATCCAGCCGGCGTGCCCTGCGGGCCGATCAACACCGTGCCCGATGTCTTCGCTGACCCGCAGATCCTCCATCGGGAAATGCTGCGGCATTTGCCGCATCCGCTGGCCGGCAGCGTGCCACAGGTGGTCAGCCCGATCCGCATGCAAGACGCGCCGCTCACTTTCGACCGCGCGCCGCCCACTCTCGGCCAGCACACGGCGGAGCTGCTCGCCGAACTCGGCCTGGACGACGGACAATGCGCGGCGCTGGCCGCGAAGGGCGTGATCTGATGGCCCCCCGCATACCCCTGCCCGGCCGCGAAGAGCTGGACGAGGCCCAGCGCGCGGTGTGGGACCGTGTGGTCGCGGGCCCCCGCGGTACCGTCATTGGCCCGCTGCGCGCCGCCATCCACAATGCCGAGCTGGCCGGCCGCTGGTCCGCGATGGGCGAGGCGCTGCGCTTCGGCACCTCGCTGCCCAAGCGGCTTTCGGAACTGGCGATCTGCGTCACCGGCCGCCGCTGGAGCAGCCAGGTGGAATGGTGGGTGCATGCCCGCAGCGCCGCCGAGGCGGGTATCGCGCCCGCCATCCTGGATGCCATTCGCGAGGGCCGACCGCCCGTCTTCACGGACGCGCAGGAGGCGATGATCTACGCCTTCGCCCGCGCCTTGCAGCAGGAGGGCCGCGTGCCGGATGCCGCCTATACGGCCGTACGCGAGGCCTTCGGCGTGAAGGGCGTGGTCGAGCTGACGGCGCTGATCGGCTACTACACCATGGTCTCGATGACGCTGAACGCCCATGGCATCCCGCTGCCCGAGGGCGAGGCGGAGCCGCTGACGCCGCCCGCCACCGGCCTCTTCGAATTGCCGGAGCCCGGCGCATGACGGCGCGCGTGCCCGCCCCCGCCGTCTCGGCCCCGCGCCATGCGGTACCCGCGGGCGCCTGCGACGCGCACACCCACATCTTCGGCGGGCCGGAATTCGCGGCCGGGCCTTCGCCCTATGCGCTGCCCGAGGCTTCGCTTGAGGTGCATGCGGCGATGCGCGCGCGGCTCGGCATATCGCGCGCCGTGCTGGTGCAGCCCGCGCCCTATGGGCGCGATGCCGCCTGCATGCTGGATGCGCTGGCGCGCGGCGCGGGGCGGCTGCGCGGCGTGATGATCGCCGATGAGACGATCAGCGACGCGACACTGGAGGCCTGGCATGCGGCCGGGGTGCGCGCGCTGCGCTTCACCGAGATGAAGGCACCGGGCGGCAGCGGCCGCTATCCCGGCAGCATCGGGACGGATTCGCTGGTGGCGCTCGCGCCGCGGCTGCGGGCGCTGGGCTGGCAGGCGCATCTCTGGGCCAGCGCCGCGCAATGCGCGGAGCTTCTGCCGCGACTCGCGCCGCTGGGTGTGCCCCTCGTGCTGGATCACCTGGCCATGCCGCAGGGGCTGGAGGATCCCGCCTTTGACGCCGTGCTCCATCATCTGCGGGAGGGCGAGGTCTGGGTGAAGGCGACGCT
>NZ_JAIEQY010000010.1 GCF_019747315.1 Roseococcus sp.
TAACCTCCATCCCGTAAAACGCGACCATTCTCATATGGATGGAGCAATCCCATGCGCCGCATTCTCTCCCTCGCCGCCCTGGTCTGCCTGCTGGCGAGCCCCGCCTTCGGCTCCGGCGGCACGCTGTGCGGTGGCCGGGTCGAGCTTCTCTCGGTCAGCCCGCAATGGAACGAGCATGCACCGGGCCGCGCCGCCATCGGGCTGCGGGTTGCCGTCGCCAATCGCAGCAACGAGGCGATCCTGCTGCAACCCCTGCTGATGACCGAGGGCCGCCCGCAGCAGGGCCTGCCCATGATGCTGATGCGCCATGGCGAAACCACCTTCGCCCTGCGCCTGCCGGCCGACCAGCATGCCGGCCTGCCGCCTGAGCGGCTGATCCGCGCGCTCGGCGCCTCTTGCCGGCTGGGCTGATGGGGGGCCCCGGCGGGACCTTATGGGGGGGGGAAGCCCCGCCGGGGTGCCGCCGCGCCGGGGTCAGGCTGCGCGGCGGCCTTCGCGGATGGGCCGGGGTCGAGGACCCATCCGGAGTATGAGCCTTCCGCGCCGACGCGGGGGGCATTTCGTCGGCCCGCGGGTTTCCGGGCCGATGAACAAGACCTAGGCGCCGCCGGCGCGCGCGGCCAATTCATCCTGCCTGGGCCACCTATCGGGAGCGCCGATCGGCCGCCATGGTTGCAATCCGCCACTGTTCTATTTATGTTCCACCACCATGGCCAAGGACCGATCCCGCTTCACCTGCCAATCTTGTGGCGCCACCCATGTGAAATGGCAGGGGCGCTGCGATGGCTGTGGCGAATGGAACACCCTGGTCGAGGAAAGCACCGCCCCCCGCAGCCCCGGGCCCGCCGGCAAGGCGCCGCCCGGGCGGGGCATCAGCTTCGTGGGCCTCGCTGGCGAAAGCGCGCCCCCGCCGCGCCACCTCACCGGCATCGCCGAGCTGGACCGTGTGCTGGGCGGCGGCTTCGTTCCCGCCTCGGCCGTGCTGGTCGGCGGTGATCCCGGCATCGGCAAATCCACCATCCTGCTCCAGGCCGCGGCCCGCATGGCGATGGCGGGCAAGCGCGTGCTCTACATTTCCGGCGAGGAGGCGGTGGCCCAGGTCCGCATGCGCGCCCGCCGGTTGGGCCTGGCCGATGCCCCCATGGCGCTCGCCGCCGCCTCCGCCCTGCGCGACATCCTCGCCAGCCTGGAGGCCGAGGATGAGGCGACGCTCGTCGTCATCGATTCCATCCAGACCATGTGGCTGGACGCGCTGGATTCGGCGCCCGGCACCGTCGCCCAGGTCCGCACCTGCGCGGCCGAGCTGATCCGCTGCGCCAAGGCGCGCGGCTTCGCCCTCGTGCTGGTCGGGCACGTCACCAAGGAAGGCACGCTGGCCGGCCCGCGCGTGCTGGAGCACATGGTGGACGCCACGCTCTATTTCGAAGGCGATCGCGGGCATCAGTTCCGCATCCTGCGTGCCACCAAGAACCGCTTCGGCGCGACCGACGAGATTGGCGTCTTCGAGATGACAGAGGGTGGGCTGGTCGAGGTCACCAACCCTTCGGCGCTGTTTCTGGCCGAGCGTCGCGGCAACATCTCGGGCTCGGCGGTGTTTGCCGGGCTGGAGGGCACGCGGCCGGTGCTGGTGGAGGTGCAGGCGCTGCTCTCGCCCAGCAATGGCGGCTCCCCCCGCCGCCAGGTGGTGGGCTGGGAGGGCGGTCGGCTCTCCATGCTGCTGGCCGTGCTGGAGGCCCGCGCCGGGCTGAGCTTCGGGCAATCCGATGTCTACCTGAACATCGCCGGAGGCCTGCGCATCAATGAACCAGCGGCCGATCTCGCGGTGGCGGCGGCGCTCACCTCCGCCATCACCGACCGGCCAACCGACCCCGATGCGGTCTATTTCGGCGAGGTCGGTCTCTCCGGCGAAATCCGCCAGGTGTCCCAGGCGGAGCAGCGCCTGCGCGAGGCGCAGAAGCTCGGCTTTTCCGCCGCCGTGCTGCCGCGCCGCGTGGCCCGCGGCAACAAGCCGCCCGCTGCGATCGACGGGCTGCGCCTGACCGAGGTGGGCCACCTGGCCGACCTGGTGGCGCCCTTCGCCGCCGGCACGCTCAAACGTGAGCGGGCCTGACGGGCGTCGCCTCCAGCTGATCCAGCGGCAGGTCGAGGGTGAAGCGCAGCCCCTCGGGCCGCCAATCCCGCTCCAGCCTGGCGTCCAGCGACTGGATGGTGGAGGCGAGCAGGACCGAGCCAAAGCCCATCTCCTCCGGTGTTTCGACAATGGCGGGGCCGCCGCTTTCCTCCCATTCGAGGCGCATCTCCCTGCCCTCGCGGTGCGTCGCGATGCGCAGATGGCCGCCTGGCACGGAGAGCGAACCGTATTTCGCGGCGTTGGTCAGGCACTCATGCAGCATCAAGCCGAATTGGGGCACCATGCCCGGGCGCAGCGCCACGTCATCGCCTTGCAGATGGATCCGTGAAGCCCCGCTGGCCGGCTCATAGGGCGCCGCCATCTGGCGGATCAGCCCATGCAGCGTGGCGCCCTGCGCCCCGTGGCGCACCAGTTCATGCGCGGCCGTGAGTGCCAGCACGCGCTGGCGCAACTCGGCGGCGAATTCATCCGCCTCAGGCCAGCTGGCGGCCGTCAGGCTCACCAGGCTCGCAATCAGGGCGAAGCTGTTCTTCACCCGGTGGTCCATTTCCCGCGCGATCAGCTCCTCCGTGTCACGGGCCGTGCGTTCGGTCGTGATGTCGGTGACGGAGCCGACGATGCGCACCTCGCCCGCCGTGTCCCGGTGGGCGATGGAGCGGTGCCAGACCCAGATAAAATGGCCCTGGCGGTGCCGCACGCGATATTCCAGCTCGAACCGGTCCGTCGCGCCGGTCCGGACGGCGGCCAGCGCCTCGCCGAGGCGGTCGCGATCCTCGGGGTGGATGCGGTCCAACCACCATTCCCGCACCGGCTCATCGGTCTCCTCACCCAGGATGGTGATGTGGCCGGGGCTGCGGGTCACATGGTTGCGCCCCGGCCGGCATTCATAGATGCCGCCGGCGAAGGCCTCGGTCGCGATGCGATAGCGCGCCTCGCTGCGCTCCAGCCGATCCATGGCCGCGGCCTGGGCGGCTTCGGCGGCACGCAGCCGCGCCGCGGCGTCATCGAGTTCGAGCACGCCGGAGGGGTTGGGGGGCGCACCCGGTGCCAGGGAGGCCACCCCGGCGAGGAAGCGGGCGCTGACGCGCTGCGCTCCCCAGATGGCGCCCCCCACCAGCAGCGCGCCCGCCAGCGCCGGCAGTCCCAGCACCGACTGCAAATCCTGCAACGCGCCTGGGGCGGGGGCCGCCATCACCACGGCATAGCCGCTGCGCGGCGCACGGGCGGCAGCCGTCGTGCTGTTCATGCCGTCATGGGTGGTGGAATTGGGCAGCACGCCCGCCTCGGCCTCGGCGAGCATCGCCAGGGTCCGCGGCATGGCCATGGCGCCCACGAACTCCGCCTCCCCACGGGTGCGGGCCGCGACCCGGCCCTGGCGGTCCACCACGGCAGCGATCCAGCCATCGGGCAGGCTCTGGGCCCGCAGCACCAGTCCGAGCCGCGTCGAAGGCACCACCACCACGACGAGGGCGGCCGACTGCCCGGGCGCCAGGGCACGCGCGGCCGCCACCGCAAAGGTCCCGCCGGGCAGTCTCAGCACATCCGAGAGGAGCGTCCCCGGCGCGTCGAGCGCAGCCGCAAGGAAGGCCGGGTCCAGGCCGAGCTCAGCCTCCAGCACGCCAGGCGGGAACTCCGGCCAGGCCATGCCCACCGCCAGCTTCTGGCCCTCGGGGCCCAGCGCCAGGCCCAAGGCGGGTGCGCCGACCTCACGCCCAACCGCCAGCTCCATCATCGCATCGGTGAGGTGCGTGTCTCGCTCCAGCGTCCGTGCCAGGTTGCGCACGCCATGCTCGACGCGGGCGATTTCGCCGTCCAGCGCAATGGCCATGGCGCGGGCGGTCTGCGCCATCTGTTCCTCGAAGCGCAGCCGCTCGCGTCGCACGCCGTCCAGGGTGCTCAGCAGCGCGACGCCGAAGAGGGGCAGCGCCACGACCAGCGCGGCGCGCACCATCAAGCTTCGGAAGGAGCGGCCTCGTTCAGGCCGCGCCGGGGTCGGCGTGCTCATGACGGCCCTCGGTTTCTGCCGGCAACTTATGCGTGTGAAGGGGTAACAACCGATCAATGGGATTGCAACCCAAAAGCTTGCAAGGGGACGCACCCGCGGGACGGGGCTCAGGTGACAGGACTCGCGCCCCCCGCTACAGGGCAGTGCAGCATGACCTGGGCGGATGGCATCCTTCTCCTTGTGATGGTGGCCTCCGCCATCCTGTCGTTCCTGCGCGGCTTCGTGCGGGAATTCCTGGGCGTGGCCGCCTGGATCGGCGCGGCCATCGCGGGCTTCGCCCTGCGCGATGACGTGGCGCCGCTGATGCAAGGCACGGTCGAGCCCGACTGGCTGGCCGATGGGATCGCGGTCGGTGGCGTCTTCCTGGTGGTGCTGGTGCTGCTCCAGCTCATCATCCACGCATTGGCGGGGCGCGTGCAGCGCAGCGCTCTGGGGGGTGTGGATCGCTCGCTGGGGGCCATATTCGGGCTGGCGCGTGGCGCCTTCATCGCGGTGCTGGCCTATGTGCTGGCGGGGCTTTTCGTCCCCGCCATCGAGCGCTGGCCGGAAGCCGTGCAGGAGGCCCGCTCCCTGCCTTATGTCGTGGACGGCGCCCGATGGGTTGTCGGCCTGATGCCGGAGGAGTATCGCCCCCGCATCGCCGCACCGCCCGAACGCCGCGTGCCCACGCAGGAGGACCTGATGCGTCCGCCTGCCCGCAACCGAAGCTGAAGGTTCCTCCCATGCCCCTTCCCGCCGCTGATGACGACGACAAGTTCCACGAGGAATGCGGGGTCTTCGGCATCTGGCGGCACAAGGATGCCGCGGCGCTGACGGCACTCGGCCTGCACGCCCTGCAGCATCGCGGGCAGGAGGCCTCGGGCATCGTCACGCTGGATGATGCGGGCATGTTCCACTCCCACAAGGGCCTGGGCCTGGTGGGCGACATCTTCGGCGATGCCAAGGTGATGGCAGGCCTGCCCGGCCGCGTCGCCATCGGCCACAACCGCTACGCCACCACGGGCGAGACGGCGCTGCGCAACGTGCAGCCGCTCTTTGCCGATTTCGAATTCGGCGGCTTCGCGGTCGGCCATAACGGCAACCTGACCAATGCCGGCGTGCTCAAGCGCGCTTTGGTGCGGCGCGGCTGCCTGTTCCAGTCCACCACGGATAGCGAGGTCTTCGTCCACCTCATCGCCATCAGCCTCTATTCCACCGTGCTGGACCGGCTGATCGACGCGCTGAAGCAGGTGCAGGGCGCCTACTCGCTGGTGGCGCTGCACAATGGCGCGCTGATCGGTGCGCGTGACCCCCTGGGGGTGCGCCCGCTGGTGCTGGGCCGCCTGAATGATGGCTGGGTGCTGGCGAGTGAGACCTGCGCGCTCGATATCGTCAGCGCCGAATTCGTGCGCGACATTGATCCCGGCGAGATCGTCATCATCGACGATGCCGGCATCCGCTCGGTGAAGCCCTTCCCGAAGGCGGAGAACCGCTTCTGCATCTTCGAATACATCTACTTCGCGCGGCCGGATTCGGTGGTCGAGGGCACGCCGGTCTATGAAACCCGCAAGCGCATCGGCGCCGAACTGGCGCGCGAGAGCGACGTGGCCGCCGATGTGGTGGTGCCGGTGCCCGACAGCGGCGTGCCCGCCGCCATGGGCTATGCCGTGCAGGCCGGCATTCCCTTCGAGCTCGGCATCATCCGCAACCATTATGTCGGCCGCACCTTCATCGAGCCGACCGACCAGATCCGCCACCTTGGTGTCAAACTCAAGCACAGCGCCAATCGCGCCATGCTGGAGGGCAAGCGCGTGATCCTGGTGGATGACAGCATCGTGCGCGGCACCACCTCGAAGAAGATCGTGGAGATGGTCCGCCAGGCGGGCGCGGCCGAGGTGCATATGCGCATCTCCTCGCCGCCGACGACCAATTCCTGCTTCTACGGCATCGACACGCCCGAGCGTTCCGAACTGCTCGCCGCGCAGCATGACTTGGCTGCCATGGCGAAGCTGATCGGCGTGGACAGCCTGGCCTTCATCTCGATTGACGGCCTCTATCGCGCCCTCGGCCGCGAGGGGCGTGACCCCGCCGCCCCCGCCTATTGCGATGCCTGCTTCACCGGCGACTACGCCATCCCGCTGACCGACCGAACCGACAATGCGGAGCAGCGCGGCAGCCTGCTGAAGGCCGGCGCGTGAAGGGTCAGGTTGCGCTCGTCACCGGCGCCTCGCGCGGGATCGGCCGTGCCACGGCGCTGGCGCTGGCTTCGGCCGGCGTGCATGTCGTGCTCACGGCGCGCAGCCAGGGCGGGCTGGAGGAAACCGACGACCTGATCCGCGCCGCAGGCGGCAGCGCCACGCTGCTGCCGCTGGACCTGATCAAGGAGGCCGACAAGCTCGACATGCTGGGCCCCTCGGTCGTGCAGCGCTTCGGGCGGCTCGACATCCTGGTGCATGCGGCGGGCCTGCTGGCGAAGCTGACGCCCGCCGCGCATATCCCGCCGCGCGACTGGGGCGACAGCCTGGCCGTGAACGCCACCGCCGCCTACCGCCTGATCCGCGCCTGCGACCCACCGCTGCGCGCCGCCCCCGCTGGCCGCGCCCTCTTCCTGCATGATGCGCACGCCACCGAGCCCACGCCCTATTGGAGCCTCTACAGCACGGCCAAGGCCGCGCAGGCGCATCTGGTGCAGTGCTGGGCGAGCGAGGTGGCGATGACGCCGCTGCGCGTGGCGCTGGTGGATCCGGGCATCGTGGCCACCAATCTGCGCGCCGCGGCCTTTCCGGGCGAGGACCCGGCGAAGCTGCGCCAGCCCGGCGATGTGGGCGCTTCCATCCTGGCGCTGCTGGGCCAGGATTTTGCGCATGGCGCGACGCTGCGCGTGTGACGAGGGGGCTTTGCCCCCTCGTGCTCCCCCAGCAGGGGACATGTCCCCTGCACCCCCATTCGTTCGGAGATGCATGAACCTGGGAAGTTTGAGGGGCAAAGCCCCTCAATGAACTATCGTCACGCCTATCACGCCGGCAATTTCGCCGACTGCATGAAGCACGCCCTCCTCGTCTGGCTCCTCCGCGCCCTGGCCCGGAAGGAGACGCCCTTCCGCGTGCTCGATACCCACGCCGGCATCGGCCGCTACGACCTCGACAGCGACGAGGCGCAGCGCACCGGCGAATGGCAATCCGGCATCGGGCGGCTTGGCGGCATCACGCAGGGCCCGCTGGCCGACTACCTGGCCCTGGTGCGCGCCGATGGCGGCTATCCCGGCTCCCCCGCCCTCGCCGCCGCCCTGCTGCGCCCACAGGACAAGCTCGCCCTCGTGGAACTGCATGAGGAGGATCACGCCACGCTGCGCGCCCTGTTCCGGCGCGACCCACGCGTGGCCGTCCACAAGCGCGACGCCTTCGAGGCCGCCCGCGCCCTCACGCCCTTCCCCGAGAAGCGCGGCCTGGTCCTGATGGACCCGCCCTTCGAGCAGCCGGGCGAATATGAGCGGCTGACCGACGCCATCACCGAAATCTCGCGCCGGGCGCGCGGCCTGGTCCAGGCGGCCTGGTATCCCATCAAGGGCCGCGCCCCAGTGCGCACCTTCCACACCGCGCTGGCGGAATCCGGCGTGCGGGACATCCTCGCGGCGGAGCTGCATCTGCGCGAACCGCTGGATGCGGCGCGCCTGAATGGCTGCGGCCTGATCGTGGTGAATGCGCCCTATGGCTTCGAAGCGGCCGCCCAGCCCATGCTGCAAGCGCTGCGTGAGGCCTTATCCTGGGAGGCCGGAGCCGGATGCCTGCTGACACGGATCGCCGATGAGTGAGGTCATCATCTACGGCGCCGGCGCCTGGGGCACGGCGCTGGCCATCCATGCCGCCCGGCGCGGCCATGGCGTGACGCTCTGGGCGCGCGATGCGGGCCGCGCGGCCGAGATGCAACGCGCCCGCATCAATGCGCGGCTCCTGCCAGGCGCGACCTTTCCGGACAGCCTCCGCGTCACGCATGACATGGCCGCCGGTGGCGCCACGCTCGGCATCCTGGCCGTGCCCATGCAGCCCCTGCGTGAGGTGCTGGCCGCCCTGCCCCGCGGCCTGCCGCCGCTGCTGCTGGTCTGCAAGGGGCTGGAGGCCGATACGCTGCGCCTGCCCATGGAGCTGCTGGCCGAGGCCCGGCCGGACCTGACCGGCGGCATCCTCTCCGGCCCGAATTTCGCGCATGAGGTGGCGGCGGGACTGCCGGCCGCCAGCGTCGTCGCCGCGCGCGACCCTGCCCTGGCCGAGCTGGCGCAGGCCGAGCTTTCGGGCGGCGCGCTGCGCCTCTATGCGAGCGAGGATGTGCTGGGCGTGCAGCTCGGCGGTGCCGCCAAGAATGTGCTGGCCATCGCGGCCGGCATCTCGACCGGCGCGGGCCTCGGCGAGAATGCGCGCGCGGCGCTGATCACACGCGGCCTGGCGGAACTCTCGCGCCTGGTGGTGGGGCTGGGCGGGCGGGCTGAGACGGCGGCGGGGCTCTCGGGCCTGGGGGATCTGATTCTCACGGCGATGGGCAATTCCAGCCGCAACGCCTCGCTCGGTTTCGCGCTGGGGCGGGGGATGAGCCTGGCCCAGGCGCTGGCCGGCCGCGCGGGCGTGACGGAGGGCATCGCCACCGCCCCCGCCCTGCTGGAGCGCGCGCGTGCGGCGGGCGTGGAATTGCCGATCTGCGCGGCGGTGGTGGCGGTGCTGCAGGGGCGGCTGGATGTGCAGGGCGCGCTGGCGGCGCTGATGGCGCGGCCGCTGCGGCCCGAATAGCGGCATCCCCTGGCGGCGGCCGCATTTCCCGCCCATCCTGCACCGAAGCAGGAGGAAACACCATGGAACTCAAGGGCAAGGTGGCGCTCGTCACCGGCGGCAATGGCGGGCTGGGGCAGCGCATCTGCCACGCTTTGGCGCGCGAGGGCGTGCATCTCGCCATCATGTACGCCCAAAGCCGCGACCAGGCCGAGGCGGTGGCGCTGGAGATCGCCGCCCGCCATCAGGTCAACGCGGTGGCCTTCGGCTGCGACATCACCGACCGCGCGGCGGTGGATGCGCTGGTGCAGGCGGTGGTGGCGCGCTTCGGGCGGCTCGACATCCTGGTGAATGACGCCGCCTTCAACAAGGCGATCCCCTTCCCCGACCTCGACAACCTGACCGAGGAGGTGTGGGAGAAGATCATGGCGGTGAACCTGACGGGGCCGATGCGCCTCATCAAGGCGGTGGCGCCGGTGATGAAGGCGCAAGGCGCGGGGCGGATCGTCAATATCTCCTCCGTCGCGGGGCTTTCGCCGAGCGGCTCCTCCATCGCCTATGCCGTCTCCAAGGCGGGGCTGATCCATCTGACGAAGTGCATGGCCGTGGCGCTGGCGCCGGAGACGCTGGTGAATTGCGTGGCACCCGGCCTGCTGGAAGGCACGCGCGCCACCGCCAATCTGCGCGCCGAGCAGATCAGCAACGCGTCGAACCTGGCGCTGCTCAGGAAGCCTGCGGACAAGGATGACTGCGCCGAGATGGTGGTGACGATGTGCCGCACGGAGACGATGACGGGACAGACGACGGTGATCGATTCCGGGCGGGTGTTTCACTGAAGGGCCTCCGGCGGCAGGGGCCGAAAGGCCCCTGACCCCATGACCGCGCAGCCTTGCAAGGTCAGCGCCAAGGATTGGGGTCAGGGGCCTTTCGGCCCCTGCCGCCGGAGGCTTTCTCTTCTACCGATAGCGAAACGCCGCATCCTCCAGATCAATCGCCGGCAGCGCGTCCTTCTCGTTCCAGTAATCCTGGGTGTGGGCCCATTCCGGCTTGTCGCCGCGCTTGGGCAGCAGATGCAGGCCGCGCGTCAGGTAGCCCGGGTTGAAGTTCTCGCCATCAATCCAGGGCAGCAGCTTCATCTCGGCATCCTCGGGGCGGAGCGCCACGTCCACTTGCTCCACGCCCTTCGCCTCCATGTGGTTCAGCAGGCGGCAGACGAAGTCGGCGACGAGATCGGCGCGCAGCGTCCAGGCCGCGCGGAAATAGCCGAAGACCCAGGCGAGGTTGGGCAGGCCGGTGAACATCATCCCGCGATAGGTGATGGTTTGCGCGAAATCGAGCGGCCGGCCATCCACGCTGAATTGAATGTCGCCCAGCGCGCTCAGGTGGAAGCCCGTGGCGGTGACGATGAGATCGGCCTCCAGCACCTTGCCGGATTTCAGCAGGATGCCCTCCGGCACGAAGCGCTCGATCTCGTCGGTGACGACAGAGGCGCGGCCGGCGGCGACTTCCTTGAACAGGTCCGCATCGGGGATGAAGGCGATGCGCTGGCGCCAGGGGCGGTAGCTGGGCGTGAAATGCTTCTCCACCACCTCGCCTTCGCCCAGATGGGCGCGCACCTGGCTGAGCAGTTCCTCGCGCGTCTTCTCCGGCTCGGTGAAGGTGCGGCGGGTGAAGACATCCTGCTCATACAGGATTTTCCGGCGCACGATCTCGTGGATCCAGCTCTCATCCACATGCAGGCGGCGCAATTCATCGGCGAGCTCGATGGCGTTGCGCCCGGTGCGGAAGAAGGTGGGCGAGCGCTGCAGCATGGTCACATGCGCGGCCTTGCCGGTCATGTTGGGCACGACGGTCGCGGCGGTGGCGCCGCTGCCGATGACCACCACGCGCTGGCCGGAATAGTCGAGATCCCCGGGCCAGTTCTGGGGATGGACGATGCGGCCCTGGAAGCGATCCATGTCGGGCCACTCAGGCGTATAGCCCTCGCTGTGGCGGTAATAGCCCTGGCACATCCAGAGGAACTGGCAGGTGAAGTGCAGCGCCTCGCCCGTGTCGCCGCGGCGGGCCTGGATGTGCCAGCGCCGCGCCCCGCTGTCCCAGGCGGCAGTCTCGATGCGGTGATGGTAGCGGATGTGTTCATCCAGCCCGTTCTCGGTGATCACCTCGCCCAGGTATTTGCGGATTTCCTCGGCCGTGGCGATGGGCGCGCCGGTCCAGGGCTTGAAGCGATAGCCGAAGGTGTAGAGATCGGAATCGGAGCGGATGCCGGGGTATTTATGCGTCCACCAGGTGCCGCCGTAGCTGTCCTGGCTTTCCAGGATGACGAAGCTGCGCCCCGGGCATTGCTGCCGCAGGTGATAGCCCGCGCCAATGCCGGAAATGCCGGCACCGACAATCAGGACATCCACATGCGTGGTCGCCTCGCCCGTTTTCGGGCTCGGCGGGAGAACGGAATCGGGCATGGCGCCTGCCTCTCGGTGGCCGGGATTGCGGCCTGGTTTCCTCACTGGGGCAAGAGGCTATCAGCAGCGCGGCGCGGCCGCGAGGTCATCCTGCCGGGGCGGCGGGCCGGACCAGGCGGACCAGCGGCACGAGGATGCGGTGAACGATGGGAATCAGCGCCGCCCCGACCAGCACGCCGAAGAGCCCGGCCAGCAGCGCATGCACCAGCCACTCCACCGCGGCGCCGGCCGCCGGCACGGCCAGGGCCGCCGCGTGCGCCCAATCATGCGCCAGCGCCGGCAGGGCGACGGGGCCCAGGCTCTCCATCCCATGGAGCAGGATGCCGCCACCCACCCAGAGCATCGCCGCCGTGCCCACGCCGCCCAGCAGGACCAGGAAGGGCGGCATGCCCTTCACCAGAAGCCGGCCGAAGCCTTGGGTCAGCGGCCGCAGCAGGCGGTCCGCGCCACTCGGCAGCGCGCGCCCGGTGAGGGGTGCCGCATTGCGCGCCAGGGCCACGCCCATGTCATCGGCCTTCACGATCAGCGCCACCGCGCCATAGACCAGCAGGGTGATGCCGATGGCCACCACGCCCAGCACCACGGCCTGCATCCAGAACCCCTGATCCGGCAGGGAGCCCAGCGTGATGGCCATGATCTCGGCGGAGAGGATGAAGTCTGTCTGGATGGCGCCGCGCACCTTGGCATCCTCCAGCGCCTGCGGGTCACTTGAGCCGATCAACGCGTCCTGCGGCGCAGCGGCGTGCGGCACCAGCTTTTCCAACAGCTTTTCCGCGCCCTCATAGCAGAGGAAGGCGCCGCCCAGCATCAGCAGCGGCGTGATGACGCCCGGCAGGAGGAAGGAGAGGGCCAGCGCGGCCGGCAGCAGGAAGAGCAGCTTGTTCTTCAGCGACCCAATCGCGATCCGGCGCACGATGGGCAATTCCCGCGCGGCGGCGAAGCCCACCACATAGCGGGGCGTGACCGCGGCGTCGTCAATCACCACGCCGGCCGCCTTGGCGCCCGCCTTGGTCGCCTGGGCGGCCACGTCATCCAGGCTGGCGGCCGCCACCTTGGCGAGGGCCGCGATATCGTCGAGGAGGGCAATCAATCCGGTGCTCATGCGTGTATGAACGCCGGCACCGCTCAAGGTTGCCCGCGCATCCTCAGATATCCAGCCAGCGCAGGCCGCCGGGCGGGGGCGGGATGTCCGGGTTCTTCGCCATCATGCCCTCCCAGACGCGGCGGGTGACGCGCTGGGCTTCCGCCATCAGCGCATCCTCGTCCAGCGCCAGCATCTTTCGGTCGCGCAGCAGGAATTCGCCATCCACCATCACGGAATGCACGGCACCCGGATGGCCGTAATGCACCACGCTGGAGACCAGGTTGATGATGGGCCTGAGGCTCGGCGTGTTGAGGTCCAGGATGGTGAGATCGGCCTTCTTGCCCACCTCGATCGAGCCGATGAGCTGCGTCGCACCGACCGAGCGCGCGCCATTGCGCGTCACCCCATCCAGCACCGCCTGGGGCGAGGGATTCACACCGCCTTCCGTGGCGCGGCCACGCCCGCCGCGATGGGTGATGAGGCCGAGCTTCATGGCGTGGAACATGTCCTCCGTCATGTTGTCGGTGCCGAAGGCGATGTTCACGCCGGCATCGCGGATCAGGCCGAGCGGCGCCGTGTGCGGCCCGCGGCGGGAGGAATTGGCCGGGCAATGCGCCATCTGCACGCCGCGCGAAGCAAGCAGTTCCACATCGGCAGGCGTGCAATAGGTCCAATGCGCGCCGACGAGATCGGGGCCGAGGAAACCCTCGCGGTCCAGGTAACCTGCGGGCGTCAGGCCATCGCGCATCTTCGCCACCGCATGCACCTCCTCCATGCTCTGAGCGAGGTGGACGGTGCGGGTCAGGCCATATCTGGTAGCGAGCTCCGAGAGCTTGTGCAGCATGGCGGGGGAGCAATTGTCGGGCGCGTGGGCGGCGATCTGGAAGTTCACGCGGCCCTCGCCCCGGCCCTGCCAGGCCTCAATGCAGGCGATGGTGCGGTCGAGGAAGACGCGGCCGAACTCCACGTCCTCGCTGTAGTCGCCCATGCGGATGCGCAACGTGTTGATGTCGGCGCAATTCTCGGAGAGCCAGAGGCGCAGGCCCGTGGCGGCCATCGCATCAATGTAGTTGGGCACATGGCGGAAGGGGTCCACCAGCGTGGTGCAGCCCGAGCGGATCGCCTCCAGACAGCCCATGCTGACCATGACGGCACGCTCTTCCGGCGTCATCTCGTAGCTGACGGGCGACATGTAGCCATAGACGGCATTGCCGGCCCAATCCTCCACCGTGCCGCGCAGCACCGTGAGTGCCGTGTGGGTGTGGGCGTTGATGAAGCCGGGGAAGACGGCGAGGCCGCGGCCGGGGAAGCGCGGCAGGTCCGGGAAATCGCGCTCCAGCGCGGCGCTGTCGCCCACGGCCGCGATGCGGTCGCCCTTGATGGCGATGGCGGCGCGGTCGAGCAGGCTGCGATCGTCATCCTGAGTCACGACGACGGTGTCAGTGATGAGCAGATCCATCGTGTTTTCTCCATGGACGTGGCCGCGTCACTCTTCCACAGTTGCGCCTCGATGCAAGCAGGAGGTTTCATGCGGCGTCTGGCTTTGGCATGCATGCTGTTGACCGGCGCGGCGCATGCGCAGGATGTGAACATCGCGGTCGGTGGCGCCTTCACCTCGCTCGATCCGCATTTCCACAACCTGACGCCCAACAGCGCGCTGACGCAGCATCTGTTCGACCGGCTGCTGGAGCCGGATGCGAATTTGCGCCCGCAGCCGGGACTGGCCGAGAGCTACCGCGCGCTCTCACCGACCAGTTGGGAGTTCCGGCTGCGCCCCGGCATCCGCTTCCATGACGGCACGCCCTTCACCGCCGATGATGTGGCCTTCACCTTTGCCCGCGTGCCCAACGTCGCCGGCAGCCCTGCCTCCTACGCCTTCTTCACGCGCCCGGTGCGCGAGGTGGTGGTGGTGGATGCGCTGACGCTGCGGCTGGAGACCCATGGCCCCGCACCGCTCATCCCGGCCATGATGCAGGGCCTGCCCATGATCGGTCGCCGCCAGGGCGAGGGCATGACCACCAGCGACTACAACAGCGGGCGCGCCGCCATCGGCACAGGGCCCTATCGCCTCGTCTCCTACGCGCCGGGTGACCGCGCGGTGTTCGCGCGCAACACCGACTGGTATGGCGGGGCCGTGACGTGGAATCGCGTCACCTATCGCTTCATCGGCAATGACAGCGCGCGGCTGGCCGCACTCAAGGCCGGCGATGTGGATCTGATCGACCAGGTGCCGACGCGCGACGTGGCGGACCTCGCGCGTGACGGCCGCCTCAGCGTCTTCAGCACGCCGAGCCTGCGCAACATCTACCTCTATCTCGATGGCTGGCGCGAGCAGACGCCGCATGTGACGGACCATCAGGGCCGGCCGCTGCCGAGCAACCCGCTGCGCGATGTGCGGGTGCGCCGGGCGCTCTCGCTCGCCATCAACCGCGCGGGGATGGTGGCGCAGGTGATGGATGGGCAGGCGGCGCCCTCGGGGCAATTGCTGCCGGCGGGCGCCGTGGGGCATGACCCGGAGCTGCGCCCCGATCCGCATGACCCCGAGCAGGCGCGGCGGCTTCTGGCCGAGGCGGGCTATCCGCAAGGCTTCACGGTCGCGCTGCACGGGCCGAATGACCGCTACGTGAATGACGCGCAGATCCTGCAGGCCATCGCCCAGATGTGGGCGCGGATCGGCGTGCGGGTGCGGGTGGAGGCGCTGCCCTCCTCCGCCTATTTCAGCCGCACGGCGCGCGATGAGTTCAGCATCGGCCTGCTCGGCTGGGGCACCGGTACGGGCGAGCCCGACAGCCCGCTGGCCAATCTGCTGGCCACGATCAACCCGGCGCGCGGGCGCGGCGCCAGCAACCGCTCGCGCTACTCGAACCCCAGCTTCGATGCGGCGGTGGACCGTGCGCTCGCGACGCTGGACCTGGCGGAGCGGGAAGCGGTTTATCGCGAGGCGACGGGGATCGCGATCCGCGACCAGGCAATCATCCCCCTGCATCATCAGGTGAACATCTGGGCGGCGCGGCGGGGCTTCACCTATGCGCCCCGGAATGACGAGCGCACGATGGCCATGAGCCTGACCCGCAGCCCCTGAGGAGAACCCCATGGCGCATCAGCGATTCCGCCGCTTCAACACCGGCCTGTATTACAAAGACCATGACGTGAAGAACGAGATGTGCATGGCGGTGCGCGCGGGCCAACTCATCTTCCTGCGTGGCCAGACCGGCTTCACCTTCGAGGGCGGCTTCGTGGGCCATGGCGATGCGGCCGCCCAGGCCGACCAGGCGATGAAGAATGTGAAGGTCCTGCTGGAGGAGGCCGGCTCCCGGATGGAACACATCTGCAAGATCACGACCTACATCACCGACCGCGCGTATCGCGAGGCCGTGTACCAGGTGATCGGCCGGCACCTCGGCGACATCGCGCCGGTGGGCACCGGGCTGATCGTCAACGGCCTGGCGCTGCCGGAGATGCTGGTCGAGATCGACATCGACGCTGTGATCCCGGATGGCGAGGGATGATCCACCTCGGCGGCATTTCCGCAGGCGATGTGGCCCCGTTCCATACCGCCGAGGCGGCCGCGCGCCAGGCCGAGGCGGTGTTCGACCGGCTGGAGGGCGAGATCGCGCGGCAAGGGGGCAAGCTCACCGATCTCTGCAAGATCACGATGCAGATCACCGACCGCGCCTATCGGCAGGCGGTCTATGGCGTCATGGGCAAGCGGCTGATGGGCGTGCGTCCCGTCAGCACGGGCTTGATCGTCAAGGCGCTGCATGATCCGGCGGCGCTGTTCCAGCTGGACGCCTTCGCGGTGCCGGGCGGGCCGCACCAGCGCCTCCGCCCCTATCGCTCGACCAGCATGCCCTACGGCCTGGAGAAGCAGCCCTTCGAGGCGGAGTTCTGCATGGCCGTCGTCGCCGGCCGGCGCGTGTTCCTGCGCGGCCAGACCGGGCTGACGCTGGAGGGCGGCTTCTCGACACTGGGGGATGCGGGCGGGCAGGCGCGCATCGCCATCGCCAATGTGCAGAGGCTGCTGGCCGATGCGGGGGCGACGCTCGCGGACGCCGTGCATGCGACGGTGTATGTGACCGACCGCGCGTACATCGCGCCCGTGATGCGCGAATTGCTGCCGCCGCTCTCCGCGCATCCGATCGCGCACACGCTCTTTGTCGTGAAGGGGCTGGCGGCGCCCGAGATCCTCATGGAGATCGACGTCCATGCCTGCCTGGGATGAGCTCTGGACCGATGCGCGGCTGGTCACCATGCAGGGCGATGGGCTCGGCCTGATCGAGCCTGGCGCGCTGGGGGTGAAGGATGGCCGCATCGCCTGGGTCGGCCCGATGGCCGAACTGCCGCATGGCGATGCCCAGCGCACGCATGACGCGGGCGGGCGCTTCATTCTGCCCGGCTTCGTGGATGGGCACACGCATCTTGTCTTTGCCGGCAACCGCATCGGTGAGTTCGAGCGGCAATTGGGCGGTGCCACGCGCGCCGAACTGGCGGCCGAGGGCGGCGGCATCCTCACCACCACGCGCGAGACGCGGCGCGCGAGCGTGGAGGAGTTGGTGGCCATCGCCACACCGCGCCTGCAACGGCTGATGAGCGAGGGCGTCACCACGCTCGAGATCAAGTCGGGCTATGGGCTCGACCTGGACAGCGAACTCAACATGCTGCGTGCGGCGCGAATCCTGGGGCGCGAGAATGGCGTGCGCGTCGTCACTTCCTTCCTCGGCGCGCATGTGGTGGCACCGGAATATACAGGGCGCGCGGCCGACTACATCACGCATCTGATCGAGGTGGTGCTGCCGGCCGCCCTCGCCGAGGGGCTGGTGGATATCTGCGATGGCGGGATCGAGGGGCTGGCGATCAAGCCCGCGGACATGCTGCGGCTTTATGCGGCGGCGCAGGCGGCCGGCATCCCCGTGCGCGGCCATACGGACCAGTATGGCGATGTGGGCGGTGGCGGCGTGCTGGCGGGGATTGGCGCGCTCTCTGCCGATCACCTCGAATATGTGAGCGAGGCGTCGCTCGCCGCCATGGCGCAGGCGGGGACGGTGGGGGTTCTGCTGCCGGGCTCCACGCTGTTCCTCAACGAGCCGCGACGGCCGCCGGTGGAGTGGTTCCGCAAGCATGGCGTGCGGATGGCGCTGGCGACGAATTGCAATCCGGGCTCCTCGCCCACGCTCTCGCCACTGCTGGTGCTTGCGCTGGGGTGTTCCTTCTTCCGGATGACGCCGGTGGAGGCGCTGCGGGGCATGACGGTGCATGGCGCGGCGGCGATCGGCCTCGGCGGCCAGGTGGGCGAGCTGCGCGCGGGGCTGCCGGCGGATTTCGTGCTGTGGGAAATCAGCCAGCCGGCGGAGCTTTGCTATTGGCTCGGGGGTTCGCCGCCGCGCGAGATCGTGCGGGCGGGGGTGGTCCAGTAACAGGGCCTCCGGCGGCTGGGGCCTCAGGCCCCAGACCCCATTCCTTAAGAGATGGGGTCCGGGGTCCGTGACCCCGGCCGCCGGAGGCTCTTTAGAGCCTCTTCACCTCGGACGGAATCATTTTGGGGGTTCCGGCACGGGCTGCGGATGTGATTCATCACTCTCCG
>NZ_JAIEQY010000127.1 GCF_019747315.1 Roseococcus sp.
GCCAAGCTCGAGACCATCCGCGCGCATGGCGCGATCCGCATGGGGCTGATCAAGTCGGTGGAGGAGGCGGCGCAGCGGCAGCACACGCCGAAGCTGGCCTGGGTGGCGGCGCCGAAGGGCTACACCGCCTCCAGCGGCAAGAAGATCGGCACGGGCGATGTGGATGTGCTGGTGCGCGCCATGTCCATGGGCAAGCTGCACCATGCGATGATGGGCACCGCCTCGGTCGCCATCGCCACGGCGGGCTGCGTGCCGGGCACGCTGGTGAACCTGGCCGCCGGCGGCGGCGAGCCGGAGGCGGTGCGCTTCGGCCACCCCTCGGGCACGTTGCGCGTGGGCTCCAAGGCGCTGATGGTGGAGGGGCAGTGGTCGGTCACCAAGGCCATCATGAGCCGCAGCGCGCGGGTGCTGATGCAGGGCTGGGTGCACGTGCCCTTCAGCGGGTAGCAGCGCCGCCACCGCGGCAGGGGCGCTGGTCAACCCGCCCGGCCATGGCGCGGATGATCAGGGCAGCCCGTTGCGGATATGCGCGCGATAGGGCGGGCGCTCCGAGAGCCGTTCGTAATACCGCTCCAGCGCCGGCATGGGCGTGCGTTCCACGCTCTTCATCGAGAACCAGCGATGCACCACGAAGCCGGCCGGAATATCGGCCAGGGTGAAGGCCGCACCTGCCAGATACGCCGCGTCGCGCAGCGCCACATCGAGCTGCCCCATGCGCTTCGCATATTCCGCGCGGCCCATCTGCACGAAGGAGGCGCGGTTCCACGGCACCAGGCCGAGCTCGCCGCCCAGATAGGCGCCGCGCATCGGCATGGACATCTCATAGGCCACCCAGTCCATCCAGGCCTCGACCTGTCCGCGTGCGGCGAGGGGCGTGGGATACAGCGCCTCCGCCCCCGCCCGCGCCGCGAGGTAGCGCAGGATGACATGGGATTCACGGATCACCGCATCCCCATCCACCAGCACCGGCACGGTGCCGAGCGGGTTCAGCGCGAGGAATTCCGGATCATCCGTGGAGCGGAAGCCCCGCCCCCAATCCTCCTGTGTGTAGGGCAGCGCCAGCTCATCCAGGAGCCAGAGCACCTTGCGGACATTGAAGGCGTTGTGACGCCCCAGCAGCCTGAGCATGGGTTCCATGCGTCAGAGCGTCACGGCAAAGCCCCGCCTTGCCAAGAGGGCGCGAGACGGGTTCAAGCGCGCCATGCAGCCCATCATCGGAATAGACTTCGGCACCACGAACTCCGTGGTGACCGCCCTCGGCGCTGGCGGCGAGGTTCGCGTGCTGCGCCGCGCGACGGAGGAGGTCTTCCGCTCCATCCTCTGCTTCTGGCGCGATGGCGCGGGCCATCTGCGCCAGGCTGCGGGGCCGGCCGGGATCAGCGCCTATCTGGAGGATCCGCTGGAGGCCCGGCTGATCCTCTCGATGAAGAGCTACCTGGCGCAGAAGAGCTTTCAGGAGACGCGCATCCTGGGCCGCCCCTACCGCCTGGAGGCGCTGGTCGGCCTCTTCCTGCGCGAGTTGCTCGCGCCCTTCGCGGCGGAGATGCAGGCTGCGCGCGTCATCGTCGGTCGCCCCGTGCGCTTCGTCGGCGAGACGGCGGATGACGCGCTGGGCGATGCGCGGTTGCGCGCGGGCTTCGCCGCCGCGGGGCTTGCGGATGTCCAGGTGGAGCTCGAGCCCGCCGCCGCCGGCCATCGCTTCGCCACCAGCCTGACCGAGCCCGCCACCGTGCTGGTCGCGGATTTCGGCGGCGGCACCAGCGACTTCTCGCTGCTGCGCTTCGAGCCCGGGCCGCCGGTGCGCGTCACCGCGCTCGGCCATGCCGGCGTCGGCGTCGCGGGCGATGCCTTCGACTTCCGCATCATTGACCACGTCGTCTCGCCCCTGCTCGGCAAGGGCGGCAGCTACAATGTGATGGGCACGGACCTGCCGATCCCGCCCGCCTGGTACAGCAGCTTCGCGCGCTGGCATCTGCTCTCGCTCATGCGCGCGCCGCGTACCCTGCGCGACATCGCCGATGTGGCGCGCAACGCGGCCGAGCCCGAGCGCCTGCGCCACCTGATTAACCTCATCGAGGATGAGGTGGGCTATGACATGTACCGCGCCATCTCCGGCGTGAAGGCTGCGCTCTCCGGCGCGCCGCAGGCGCGGCTGCAATTCGCGCATGGCGATTTCGCGCTGGATACCCAGATCGCCCGCGCGGATTTCGAGGCCTGGATCGCGCCCGAACTCAAGCAGATCGGCATGGCGGTGGATGAGGCGCTGGCCGATGCGTCGCTCACCACGCAGCAGGTGGACCGCGTCTTCCTCACCGGCGGCTCCTCCCTCGTGCCCGCGGTGCGCCGCATCTTCGAGGAGCGCTTTGGCCAGGCGCGCGTGGTGGCGGGCGGCGAATTCGTCTCGGTGGCGGAGGGGCTGGCGCTGATGGGGCGGAAATGATCCCGCCCGCCCGGCTGCGGGCTTCCGGATCTCAAGCCGGCAACAAGGCCGCGCGACGCATGCGACAAATCTCGCCCCCCCGCGCGACACGGCTGCGACGCAGCCGCCGGATACTCCGCTCATGGGAACAGCGGTGCTCCACCGCTCTGCACAAGGAACGGGTCCATGAGCGGCACATCCGCGACGGTCGGCTTTGACCGGATTGACTATCTGCGCTGGGCGCAGCGTTCGCTGAACCGGATCATGGGGCGCTCCGTCCTGGTGGATGGGCGCAGCATCGGCCCCTGGCGCGGGGTGCTGGGCGATTTCAAGCGGGATTTCGGCATCCGGGACCCGGGCCTGACCGTGTTCGAGATTGGCGCCAACACCCAGAACCAGATGATCCGCATGAACCATCTGAGCCCGGATTACCGTGACTGGCTGGCCTCCAGGCTGCCCGGCATGGGCAAGCCTGTGCAGGGCGCATTGGAGAAGGCCATCCGCGCCTTCCAGGCCAGGCACCAGCTCAAGCAGGATGGCTGGGTGGGCCATGCGACCGAGGCCGCGCTGGTGGCGCGATATGGCGCGCCGCCGGGCAATGGTGGCCCGCCGCCGCAGCCCGCACCCGAATGGCTCCAGCTCTGGAATGCCCTGCCCGTGCAGGTGCGCTATGCCCGCTGGATCGCCGACATGGCGGCGCGGGTGGGCGCGGATCAGCATATGGCGGGACGGTTGCCCCAGGGTGGCTGGGACCCGGTGTACAAGCATTTCCTCGGGATCCTGGCGCGCAACGCCAAGGCGACGCCGAAGCTCGTGCATTTCTATTTCACCGACAACAATGTCAGCCGGATCGCGGCGGCCTCCATGCCGCTCGTGGTCGCCAACCCGCCGCAAAAGGCGCCTGGCGGCGGCAAGCTGGTCCATGAAGGGGCGCTGCGGCAGGTCGCGCAGCAGATGAGCACCACGCAGGATCTCTTCCGGCTGGCCATGGGCACGTCGATGACGCCCGCGGCCTATGCGGCCAGCCAGCAATTGTTCGAGGAGCGGGTATTCCAGACCTACCAGGCCATCCGCACGGGCTTCATGAAGCTCGCCTTCCTCGGCGCCTGGGGCAGCCAGGGATTTTTCGACGCGAAATACGCCTATATCCTCATCATCATCTCGACGCTCTCCCTGCGGGAGGAAAGCGTCTACAGCGCCTTCCGCCACAACCTGCCCAACCCTGCCTCCTGGGAGGCGCCCAAGCCCCTCGCGGCGCTTCTCGGCCTGGACTGATACCCAATCGCTCTGGCTTGGGCCCCCGTGATGCGCATGGCGGGGAATGCGGGCTAAGCTCCCGGCCAGGGAGAACATCATGATCGAACAAACGCTCGACATCCCCACGCGCGACGGCGCGATGGAGAGCTTCATCTGCCACCCCGAGCGCCACGGCCCGCACCCCGCCATTCTCATGCTGATGGACGCGCCCGGCATCCGCGAGGAGCTGCGCGACATGGCGCGCCGCCTGGCCAGCATCGGCTTCCATGTGGTGCTGCCCAACCTCTATTACCGCGCGGGGCGCGACAGCGTCTTCGGCTCCGGCGTGCTCCAGCAGGGCGACCCGGAGCGGGACCGCATGCGCGCCATCCGCACGAAGATGACCATCCCGCCGGTCATGTCCGACGTGGCGGCCATGCTCGCCTTCCTCGACACGCAGCCCGCCGTGAAGCCGGGTGCGGTCGGCACGCATGGCTATTGCATGAGCGGCCCCTATGCGCTGGCCGCCGCGGCGCGCTTCCCCGGCCGCATCACGGCCGCCGCCTCGATCTACGGGACCTGGCTGGTGAGTGATGCCGAGGAAAGCCCGCACCTCACCCTCGGCCAGGGCCAGGCCGAGCGCTATATCTGCTGCGCCGAGCATGACGAATTGGCGCCGCTGCCCATGGTGGCGGAATTCCAGGCGCTGTTCGATGCGTCAGGCGCCAGGGGCGAGCTGGAAATCCACCCCGGCGTGCATCACGGCTTCGCCTTCCCCGAGCGCTGGTGCTTCGACAAGCCGGCGGCGGAACGTCATTGGGAAAGGCTGATTTCGCTGTATCGTCGCCGCCTTTAGCTGAGAGGATGATCAACCGTTGCGGCGATGCCGCCTCAGCGGATCATGCTCTGACCGGGAGGAACAAGAATGATCATCCGCATCCCGCGCCGCGCGGCGCTGATGCTGCCGCTCGCCAGCCCAGCCCTGGCGCAGGGGAACTGGCCTGACCGTCCCGTCAACATGATCGTCCCCTTCCCGCCCGGCGGCACGCCCGATATCGGCGCGCGGCTGGTGGCGCCGAAGATGACCGAGTTCCTGGGCCAATCCGTCACCGTGGAGAACCGCGGCGGGGCCGGCGCCACCATCGGCACGCGGGCCGTGGTGCAGGCCAGGCCCGATGGGCACACCGTGCTGATGGGCTCCATCTCCTTCCTGACATCGCCGCTCACCATGCGGCCCATGCCCTATGACCCGGTGGCCGACCTCCGCGTCATCAGCCTGGTTTCCACCTCGCCCTATATCCTGGTGGTGCGCGCCGATGCGCCGCCGCGCGACATTGCGGGCTTCCATGCCTGGACGCGGGCCGAGGGCGCGCGGCTGAACTACGGCTCGGCCGGCATGGGCACGCCGCTGCACCTGGGCGCCGAGCTCTACCAGATGATGATGGGCGTGAAGCTGACCCATGTGCCCTATCGCGGCAGCGGCCCCGCGCTGACGGCGCTGCTGGCGGGCGAGGTGAACATGGTCTTCGGCGATGTGCCGGGCTTCGCCGCGCAGATCCGCGCCGGGACGGTGCGCGCGCTGGCCGCGATGACCGAGACGCGCATCACGCAATTCCCCGACGTGCCGACCATGGCCGAGAGCGACCGGCGCCTCGCCGGCTATGACGTCTATACCTGGGCCATGCTGGCCGCGCCCAAGGCCACGCCGGACGGCCCGGTCAACCGCCTGCACGAGGCCGCGATCCGCGCCGCCCGCGCCGAGGATGTGGCCCGCCGCTTCGGCGAGCTCGGCTTCGACTATGTCGGCAGCACGCCCGCCGATGGCGATGCCCGCCTGCTGCGCGAGCGCGACAAGTGGCGCGAGGTGATCGAGCGCGGGAATATCCGCGCGGAGGGTTGAAGCCCCCCCCCGTCGGATTATCTCACTCACACCATCTCGATCAGCAGCCCATCCGCGCCGACCTGCGCGGCCAGGCCGGTGCGGTTGGCCGCCAGGTTCATCCGCACGCCCGCGGTGTTCTGCAGCCAGAGCCCGCCGCGCAGCTGCGCGCCCGGCGCCACCAGCCCGGCGCGCGCCTGGCCGAAGAGGCCGGGGAATTGGTCCAGGCTGGTCATGTTGTAGACCTGCCCCGTGGCCCGCACCCGCGCCATGCCGACGCCGCCGGCGCCCAGGCCGCGCACGCGGAAGCGATGCGTCCGCCCGCGATAGGTGATGCTGCCCGAGCCCCAGGCCACCTGGCCGATGAAGCCCACCTGCCAGTTGTTCATTTCCACCCGTGCCACCACGGGGCCAAGCGCCGGATCCGCTGCCGGGGCTGGCGGGGTGTGCGGTGTGGCCACCGGCGCGGACGCGGGCGCCGGATCGCTGGCGCAGGCGGCCAGGCCGAGCGCGGGCAGGGCGGCGAGCCAAAGGCGGCGATTCAGGATGATCTCGGACATGGGGCGGGCCTTTCTTACGCTTGGGTTGATCATGCGCGCGCAGCGTCCCGCTTGCCAGTCCTGGCTGCTGGCCCAAATCCGGCGTGGCCTGTATCCAGCGTCCCAAACCGACCGGAAAATCGTCATGCTGACACGCCGCACCGCCCTGGCTCTGCCCGCCCTGCTGCCCGCCTCCGCCCTCGCGCAAGCTTGGTCCCCCACCCGCTCGGGCCGGATCATCGTGCCCTTCACGGCCGGTGGGGCGACGGATGTGACGGCGCGCATCATGGCCGAGCGCCTCTCGGCCCTG
This sequence comes from Roseococcus sp., assembly GCF_019747315.1. Lineage (GTDB taxonomy): Bacteria > Pseudomonadota > Alphaproteobacteria > Acetobacterales > Acetobacteraceae > Roseococcus. The sequence continues at coordinate 6,384 of NZ_JAIEQY010000127.1, forward strand.
CTGGGGCAAAGCTATGTGGTGGACAACCGCCCGGGCGCCGGCGGCAATGTCGGCGTGGAAGCCGCGGCCAAGGCCGAGCCCGATGGGCACACGCTGCTGATGAGCACGATCGGCACGGCCAGCATCAACCAGTTCCTCTATCCGCGCCTGCCCTTCGACCCCGTGCGGGATTTCGCCTCCATCGCGCTGGTGAACCAGGTGACCAATGCGATCGTGGTGCACCCCTCGGTCCAGGCGAACAGCTTCCAGGAACTGCTGGCGCTGGCCCGCCGCCAGCCGGGGCGCCTGAACTACGCCACGCCGGGCAACGGCACCTCGGGCCACATGTCGGGTGAGTATCTGAAGTTCCGCACGCAGGTGGATATCGGCCATGTGCCCTATCGCGGCACGGGGGCGCTGATGCCCGATCTGCTGGGCGGCCGCGTCGAGATCGCGGTGGACAATCTGCCCGCCTATATCCCGCATATCCGTGAGGGGCGGCTGCGCATCCTGGCGGTGACCAGCCGCGAGCGCTGGTTCGCCGTGCCGGATGTGCCGACGGTGCAGGAAGCCGGCGTCTCGGGCTTCGAGGCGGTGGCCTGGTTCGGCCTCCAGGCGCCCGCCCGCACGCCCCGCGCGGCGCTGGACCGCCTGACCGCCGCCTGCCTGGAAATCTGCGCGGAACCCGCAACCATCGCCCGGTTCCGGGAGTTGGGCGCCATGGCCTCGCCGCTGGACGGCCCGGCCTTCGACCGCTTCATCGCCGCCGAGAACGAGAAGTGGCGCGAGGTGGTGCGCGTGGCGAACATCAAGCTGGAATAGGGCGGCGAGGCCGCTGGAGGCATGCAATGGATGACAGCGGATTGAAACCCTACATCATCGTGAGCGACTGCGAGGCCGCAATTGCCTTCTATCGCGCGGCCTTCGGTGCGGAGGAAATCTTCCGCCTGACCGACCGGAAGACCGGCCAGATCGGCCATGCAGAGCTGCGCCTCCATGACACGCTGCTGATGCTGGGCGAGGCCACGCCCGAATTCGGCACGCAGAGCCCGTTGGAACTGGGCGGATCGCCGGTGCGGCTTCTCCTGGCAGTGGCCGATGTGGATGCCGCCACCGCCCGCGCGGCGGAGGCGGGGGCGAAGGTCACCCGCCCCCCGACCGATGAATTCTACGGCGCCCGCGCCGCCAGTGTGACCGACCCCTTCGGGCATATCTGGATGCTGAGCCGGACGATCGAGGAGGTCACGCCGGAGGAAATGCAGCGCCGCTGGGATGCGCTGAGCGGGTGAGACCGGGGCTGCTCGAGTCGGTGCGGGCCATCACCGCGACAGGACCAGCGCAGGCTGGCGCGGACTCCATGAGGATGTGACGACAACGCAGTGTACGGGCCAAGCAGGCCCGGCGGAAGGCTTCAGCGTTCCGAAGGCAAGGCGGCGGAGCCGCCGCCCGCCGTTTGAGCGGGAAAAAACCCAGCTTCGAAGCTGGCCTTCAGGCCAGCTTCGAAGCGATCCAATCCTTCATCTGGCCTTTCGGCATGGCGCCCACCTTGGTGTCCACCGGCTTGCCGTCCTGGAACAGGATCATGGTCGGGATGCCGCGCACGGAATAGGTGTTGGGCGTCATCGGGTTGTCGTCGATGTTCACCTTGGCGACGGTGAGCTTGCCTTTGTACTCGGTCGCGATCTCGTCGAGGATCGGCGCCACCATGCGGCAGGGGCCACACCATTCCGCCCAGAAATCCACGAGAACGGCGCCCTTGGCCTCCAGCACATCGGCCTTGAAGGTGTCGTCGGTCACGGCCTTGGTCACGTCACTCATGGGGACCTCCTCGATTCATGTCGCGTTAAGGTTGTATCGTCGGCGTTCCAGGTCAAGCGCCCCCCTTCTCAGCCGGGGGCGTGCGCGTCAAGCAGTTCGGGCGGCAGCGGCATCACGCGCGCCCCATAGGTCCAGACCAGGGCACAATCCACTGGCCGGCCCGGAAAGGCCAGGCGCAGCACGGCGCGGTAGGCCGCCATCTGCCGCAGATAGGCGCGCGGTGCCGCCTCCACCCGGCTGGGCGGGGGACGATTCGTCTTGAAATCCAGCAGTGTGATCCGCGATTCCGTGATCAGCAGGCGGTCCACCTGGCCCAGGATCAGCCGCGGGCCGACCCGCCCCGCCAGCGGCGCCTCGGCCAGGCTACCCGGCCCGAAGGCGGCGGCGATGGCGGGGTGGCCCATCACGGCCAGGGCCTCGGCCAGGATTTCCGCCTGTTGCGCGGCATTGAGCCCATGGCCGGGGCGGGCCAGGAAGTCCCGCCCGGCGGCTTGGCGCGTGGCCTCCGACAGGTCGGGCAGGGATTGCAGCAGGGCGTGGATCAGATTGCCGCGCCGGAAGCGTTGGCCCAGCGGGTCGCCCGGGGCATGCGGTGCGGCCGCCGGCAAATCCGACTCTTCCGCGTCCAGATGCGAGGGCGTGGCGATGGCGGCGGCTGCGCTGGCCGGGACCGGGATGCGCGCCCAGGCGGGCAGGGCCGCGGCCGCTGTCGCGGCGCGGCGGGGCTCCGGGCGGCGCGGGTCGGTCTGGGGCGAGGCGAGTTGCAGCAGCGGCCCGGGCGCGAAGCCCGCGGCCTCGGCACCCCATTCGGCGGGGGTGAAGTCGCGCGCCTCGGCATCTGCCAGGCGGGCGAAGCCGGCGGCGATCTTCTCGTACCAGCAGCCCTCGGCCGGCGGCTTGCTGCCATGCCAGCCGCAGATGATCAGCCGGTCCTCGGCGCGGGTCAGCGCCACGTAGAGCAGGCGATTCGCCTCCTCCGCCTCGCGCGCGGCCTGGCGGGCATGCGCCTCCTCATAGGCGGGGGCGAGGAAGCCTTCCTTGCGCGGCGCCCAGAGGGGCAGCTCCTCCTCCGTCCAGCGCAGGCCGTATTTCTGCGGCGCATTCGCCGTGGTGTCCGGCAGGATGACGATGGGCGCCTGCAACCCCTTGGCGCCATGCACCGTCATCACCCGCACCATGTCCGCGCTGCCCTCGGCCTCGCGCTTCACGCTGGCGCTGGAGCGGCGCAGCCAATGCAGGAAGCCCTGGAGCGAGGCCGGATGCGCGCGCTCATGCGCCATGGCCGCGGTCAGCAATTCATCCAGCGGGTCCGCCGCATCGGGGCCGAGGCGCGCCAGCAGCCGGGCGCGGCCGCCGCGTTCGCCCAGGATTTCCGCGATCAGCGCATGGGCGGGCACATGGTCGGCGCGGGCGGTCAGCGCGGCGAAGAGATCGGCGGCGCGGCCGATGGGCGTTTCCGCGCCGCGCTCGGTCATCAGCCGGGCGTGCAGCGTGCCGGGGCGTTCATGCGCCAGCGTGAACAGCGCATCGTCATCAAGCCCAAAGATCGGCGATTTCAGCGCGGCGGCGAGTTGCAGCTCATCCTGCGGCAGCAGGATGGCGTCCAGCGTCGCCAGCACATCCTGCACCGCGATCTGCTCGATCAGCACCATGCGGTCCACGCCGCCGACGGGCACATCGCGTTCCTTCAGGGCGCGCACCAGCTGGCCGAGGAAGGCGTTGCGGCGGCGCACCAGCACCAGGATATCGCCCGCGCGGATGCGGCGGCCCTGCCCCGCATCCTCCTCACAGCGCGCATCCAGGCGCCCATGGGCGATCATGTGCCGGATCCGTGCCGCCAGCGCGGCCGCCAGGCGGGCATCGGCGCCGGAGGCCGCCATGGGCGTCTCGGGCACGGCCCAGGGGGGCGGGTCCTCGGCCTGGTCCTGGGATTGCAGGGGCCAGAGCTCGACCAGCCCGGCCGCGCCCTCGCGGTCCGGCAGGTGGCGCAGCACCTGGCCATCCGCGACCACGCCCTCGCGCGCCGGGCCTTCCTCAAACACCGCATCCACCAGGGCAAGGATGGGCGGGGCCGAGCGGAAGGAGACCTCCAGCGGCACGGATTCGAAGCCCAGCCCGGCCGTCTGCACCGCGGCGCCGAACTCGGCCTCGGCGCGCGGCAGGCCGCCGGCATCGGCGCCCTGGAAGCCGTAGATGGATTGCTTGATGTCGCCCACCGCGAAGATGGTGCGCGGCGGCGTGTTCTCGCGCGTGCCCTGGCCGGAGAAGAACTCGCCGGTCAGCGCGCGGGCGATCCCCCATTGCTCCGGGTTGCTGTCCTGCGCCTCGTCCAGCAGCACATGGTCCAGGCCGCCATCGAGCTTGAACAGCACCCAGGCGGCGCCGGGGTTCTCCAGCAGCTTCTTCGCCGCCTGGATCAGGTCATCGTAATCCAGCCGCCCCATGCGCTGCTTGGCGGCCCCGAAGCGCCGCAGTACGGGGAGGCCCAGCACCAGCGCGGCCTCGGTGGCGCGGAGCAGGGCCAGCGCCTCGGCCTGGGCGCGGGCGGCCAGCAGCCGCTCGCCCTCCTGCTCGCAAATGCCCTGGATGAAGCCCTGGTTGGCGCCGGTCTGCCTGGTGGCGAAGCTCTTGCGGATATTCCCCTCGGTGGTGATGAAGACGCCGGCCCATTCCTCCAGCGCGGCCATCCGCCCCGCCTCATCCAGCGCGAGCCAGGCCTTCATGCGCTCGCCCAGCTTCGCGTCGGTCTTGGGGCTGCCCTGCCGCAGCATGGCAGCGGCGCGGGCCAGGTCCTTTTCGTCCTGCGGCGTGGCGGCCTCGCGCCGCAACGCCGCCTCATCCACCTCGGGATCGAGGCCGAGGCGATGGGCGATCTCGGCCACCAGCACCGGCAGGCCGCCCAGCGCGGCAAGCCCGGCCTGGAGCATGGGTTCCGCCCGGCGCAGCTCCCCCATCAGCTCGCCGAGGCCCTTGGCGTTGCTCAGCGCGGCCAGGCGCTCCAGCGCGGGGCTGACCACCAGCTCCGTCTCGCGCGCCCCGGCCAGTTCGGCCGCGGCGTCCAGCTCCTCCAGCACGGCGAAGCCCGGCGGCAGCCCGGCCTCCAGCGGGAAGCCGCGCAGCAGCGATTGCGCGAAGCCATGCAGCGTCGCGATGCGCATGCCGCCCGGCAGTTCCAGCACGGCGGCGAAGCCGGCGCGGGCGCGGGCGATCTCCTCCTCATCCGGCGGGTGGCCGAGCAGCGCACGCAGCTCAGCCTCCAGCGCGGCGGGCGCAGCCACGGCCCAGGCGCCCAGGCGCGCATTCAGACGCGTCGCCATCTCGGCCGCCGCGGCCTTGGTGAAGGTGAGGCAAAGCAGCCGCTCGGGCCGCGCGCCGCCCAGCATGAGGCGCAGGAGGCGGTCGGTCAGCAGCTTGGTCTTGCCGGAGCCGGCCGAGGCCGTGACGAAGGCGGAGACGGCGGGATCAGACGCGCGGGATTGGCTGCGCTCGGCGATGTCGCGGGGGCGGGTCATGCGGGGAGAAAGAGCCTCCGGCGGCTGGGGCCACGGGCCCCAGACCCCATTTGTTTAGTATAATAATTCCAGTAAGTTGCCCAATAACTCTTCAACGAAAGGGGTCTGGGGCCCGTGGCCCCAGCCGCCGGAGGCTCTTTTTCTCCGTCCTTCATTCCCCCTCCGCCTCCGCCGACCACTCCGCCTGGCGCGAGAGATGCTGGTAATCCACCCCCGCCCGGCGCCGCGGATGCGGATGCGCGGGGAAGGCGCCGTCGCCCAGCAGGAAGCGATCCGCCAGCCCATGCAGCGCGAGTTGCGCCTCGCCGATCATGGCCGGGATATCCAGGTTGAGCGCGCGCACCTCGCCCGGCTGGTCCGCTCCGGTCAGGCGCCAGTACTCCAGCGCGGCGACTGGGCCGGGCGGCACGCCCTGGAAGGCGCCCTGCTCCGCCAGCCAGGCCTCCAGCGGCAATTGCGGCGCGGTGCCGGCCTTCACATCGCGGGCGGAGGGGACGGTGCCGGTCTTGTAGTCCAGGATACGCAGCGTGCCGTCCAGCCGCCGGTCCACCCGGTCGGCCCGCGCTTCCAGCGTGATGCTGCCGCCCGGGCGCTTCACAGTGAGCCGCGCCTTCACCTCGGCCCAGCTGGTGGCCAGGCCCGCGCGCTGCTGCGCCTCCAGCGCCCGGATGAAGCCGCCGATTCGATCCAGGCGATGCGCCCAAAGGGCGGCGACGGCGGGGCGCAGCGTGGCCTGCTCCAGCGCCTGCCCGGCCGCGGCGTCCCAGAGCGGGCGGGCGGCATCCTCGCCCGGCCAGGCCTGCGGCAGGCTGGCCAGGAAGCGATGGATCGCGGCATGGATCAGGTTGCCGTAATCCGGCGCGCCAGGCTCCTGCTCCAGCGGGTCGAGCGCGCGCAGGCCCAGGATGCGCTGGGCATAGAAGGCATAGGGGTCGGCGATCAGGGTCGCCACATCGCTGACCGTGACGCGCTCGGGCCGGGCGGCGCGGGGCGGGCGGGGCTCGGGGCGCTTGCAGGGGCGGATTTCGGAGGGCTGGTCCAGCAGCCGCGCCCATTCGGCGCTGGGCTCCGGCGTCAGGGCAAGGCCCGCCTGGCCCTTGAGGAAGGTGTCCAGCCGCGTCAGCCAGCGCGCCGGCACCGCCGGGCTGCCACCGCGCCGCGCGGCGCGTGAAAGCACGGCCCTTCGCGAGGCCGAGGCGGTCAGCAGGAAATCCGCCGCCACCCGGCCGATGCGCAATTCCGGCGAGGGCAGGCCGAATTCGCGTCGCATCGGGCGGCTCATCCAGGGGCCGGGGTCGCTGGCCTGGGGCCAGATGGTCTCATCCAGCGCGCCCAGCACCACCAGGTCGAAATCGAGCAGCCGGGCTTCCAGCAGGCCGAGGATTTCCACCTGGGGATGCGCCGCGTCGCTCCGCCCGCGCGAGATCCGGGCGGCCCGGGTGCTGCCCTGGGCCAGGGCCGCCTCGAACAGGCCCGGCCAATCAGCGGGCGAGACGGGAGGCAATTCGGCCATGGCGGGGGCCAGGGCGGCCAGGTGCCGGGCCAGCGCCTCGCCCTCGGCCTGGGCATAGAGGCGCAGGCCGCCGGGCAAGGCGGGGGTGGTGGCCAGCGCCTCGGCGGCGGCGAGGTGCTCGGCCAGGAGGTCGGCGGCGGGGCGCAGCGGACTGCGTCGCAGCGCGGTGAACGGGCCGAGCGCCGCCGCCAGCGCGTCGAGAAGCGCGGAGAGGCGCGGTTCGGGGTCGCGCAGACCGGCCAGGGCGGCGCGCAGGCCGGCGAGGCCGGGGCCGGGGGAAGGCCCGCGCAGGATGGCGCGTTCCAGGGCCTGGGTTGCGCCGAGCCACTCGCTTCGCTCCATCCCGCCGGCGCAGAGCGGGTGCTTCAGCACGGAAAGCAGCGCCACCGGCCCGCATTCCCCGGCCGCCAGATGCGCGATCAGGCGCAGAAAGGCACCGGGCGGCGTGTCGGAGAGTGGCTGACCCGCGCTGTCATCGGCCAGGATGCCATGGCGCGGCAATTCGGCGGCGACGCGGCGGGCCAGGTCGCGGTCCGGCGTCACCAGGGCGGCGCGCGCGCCGGGCGTTTCGAGGGCGCCGCGCAAGGTCAGGGCGATGGCGGCGGCCTCATGCTGCGCGTCGCTCGCCTCGATGCGGCTCAGCGCCCGCAGCGGGGCCTGCCAGCGCTGCGGCTCCGGCGATTGCCAGGGCGTCAGATGCCCGGCCGGCAGCAGCGCGGTGCCGAGGAGTTCCGCCACCCCGTCCGGCACGGCCTCCACCCAGGGGGCGGCATCGGCCATGCTGGCGCCCATGCGGTTCAGCGTGGCGCGTTGGCCGGCATAGGGGTGAGTCGGCGCCTCGCGCAGCGCCTCCCAGGGGAGGGCGGCGGTGGCCGCATCCTCGCCGGGGAGGACGACGAAGCCCTGGGGCAGGCGGGTGGCGATGATCCGCAGCAGATCGGCCGCGGCCGGCACCGTGCCGCCCATGCCGATGCCGGCGGCGATGACCGCGCCGCTGGGGGGCGCACCCTCCCAGGCGACGCGCTGTGCCCGCAGCGCCAGCACACGCCGCACGCCGATGTCGAGCAGCCCCTGCTCCGTCAGCCAGAGCTGCCATTCCACGACGATGGCGCGCAGGAAGGTGGTGGTGATCTGCCAATGCACGGCCAGGGATTCCGGGGCCAGCGCCTCCAGCCGCTCCAGCCAGCGATGACCGAGCAGCGCCGGGTCATCCGGCAGGGGCTCGGCCTCTTCGAGCGCGATCTCGTCCAGCAGCTTGCCGAGTTCGGCGCCCAGCGCCCAGGCATGCTCGGCGCTCGCCGGGCCGCCGCGCTCGCGCGGGAGCTTGCTGGCCAGGCCGGCCAGCACGGCCTGGCGGCGCAGCGGATCCACCGCCGGCGGCAGGCGCAGCAGGGCGGGCAGGGCGAGTTCGTCGGCATCCTCGGTGGAGAGGCCGGCGAGCGCCCGCATGCGCGGCAGCAGCAGGGCGGGGGAATCGGCCGCGCGCAGGAAAGCGGCCTGGAGCGCGCGGGCGGCGCGGCGGGTGGGCAGCAGGATGGTGGCAGCGGCCAGGGCCTCGCCCACGCCGAGGCGCGCCAACGTGCCCTGCGCCAAAGCGGGCAGGAAGGCCGCGTCGGGCGGGATGGCGAAGAGCTTCACAGCCAGTGGCTCAGCAGGCCATCACGCAGGCGGCGCTCGGTGCGCGTCAGGTCGGCGGGGGTGGAAAGGTGGAACCAGGCGCCATCATGCACCAGGCCGAAGAGGCGCCCCGCCCCGATGGCGCGGTCATAGCAGCGGTTCAGGCTGAAGCGCCCCTCGGGCTCGGGCGCCACCAGGGCGGGCGCCATCACCTGCACGCCGCCGAAGAGATAGGGCGCAATCTGGCCCTGGCCGGGGCGGCGCAGGCGACCGGCAGCGTCCAGGAAGAAATCGCCGCGCCCGACCTCGCCCTCGATGCGCGTGGTGCGGATCAGCAGCAGCAGCGCATCCATCCGCTCCGGGTCGAAATGGCGTTGGAGCAAGGCGAGGGCGGGGGTGGGGCCATCCAGCCAATAGGCATCGCCATTCACCACGGCGAAGGGCGCCTCGCCCAGGCGCGGCAGGGCGCGGCGGATGCCGCCGCCGGTCTCCAGCAATTCGGGCTCCAGTTGCAGGCGCAGGCGGGGCGGCGTGCCTTCCCGCGCGGCAAGGGCGGCGGCCACCTTCTCGGCGCACCAATGCGCGTTCACCACCACCTCCTCGACGCCGGCCTGGGCCATGCGGTCCAGCGCGTGGTCGAGCAGCGAGCGGCCGAGCAGGGGCAGCAGCGGCTTGGCGGTCTCGGCCGTCAGCGGCCGCATCCGCTGGCCGAGCCCGGCGGCGAGGAGCATGCCGTGTTGCATCATGGGTTGCGGCGCTTCTCGGGCGGCACATGCGCGTCCAGGAAGCGGGCCAGCGGCTGCGCGGCCGGGTGGTTTAGCGCGCGGGCCAGCAGCGCCCAGCAGCGCGGGCCGTGCTGCAGGTAATGCGGCTTGCCGTCGCGCCGGTCCAGCCGCACCCAGAGTGCGGCCACGCGCAGATGCCGCTGCGCCGCATGCACCGCCATGGCGGCGCGAAACGCCTCGGCCGCCAGCTCCGGCCGTTGGGCGAGGTAGGCGCTGACCACGGCCTCGCGCAGCGTGGGCGCCACGTCTCGCCGCGCATCCTCGACGAGGGAGACGAGGTCATAGGCGGGGTGGCCGGTGGCCGCGTCCTGGAAGTCGATCACCGCCATGCCGCGCGGCGTGGGGATGAGGTTGGCCGGGAAGTAGTCGCGATGCACGAAGCCCTGGCCGGCGAAGGGGGCCAGCATGGCGGCCAGCGCGGCGGCGAGCGCCTGGCGCGTGGCATCGCCGCAGGGCGCGCCGAAGGCGGCGGGCCACCACCAGTCGCAGAAGGTGGCCTGGGTGGCGCGGATCATCGCCGGCGCGTCCCAGGCGGGCAGGCCTGGCGGCGGCGGGGCCGCGTGGAGCGCGACCAGGCTGCGCGCCGCGTCGAAATAGAGGGGCGCGGGTGCCGCCCCCGCATCCAGCGCGCCGGCCATGCTGGCGGCGCCAAGATCCTGCACCAGGGCGGTGTTCGTCGCGGGCTCCACGCCGATCACGCCCGGCGCCGGTACGCCCAGCGCCTCCAAGTGGCGGGCCACGCGCAAGAAGGCATCGAGATATTCGGCCGAGGGCGTTCGCATCAGCAGCGCCGGGCGCGGGCCGCCGGAGAGGCGGGTGTAATGCTTGCTGGCATCGGCCTGCAGCACCTCCTGCGACGCTGCGGCAAAGCCATGGGTGTCGAGCAGGCTCACAGCCGGTTCTCCCATCCGGTCAGGCGCGCGGCGCGGGAATCCTCATCGGCGCCGGGGCCGAGTTGCACGCGGAGCGCGGCGCTGGGGGTCAGGCGGCCCAGTCGTTCCGGCCATTCCACCAGCACGATGCCTTCCCGCGCCTCATCCCAGCCGAGTTCCAGCAGGCCATCGGGCCCGGCCAGGCGGTAGAGGTCGAAATGATGCGCGGTGGTGCCGCCGGGCAGCTCATAGGACTGCACCAGGGTGAAGGTGGGGCTGGGCACTTCCAGCGCGGGGTCGCCGGCCGCGGCGCGGAGAAAGGCGCGGGCCAGTGCGGATTTCCCGGCGCCCAGCGGCCCCTCCAGCAGCAACGCGTCGCCCGGCCGCGCCAGGGCGGCGAGGCGCGCGGCCAGCGCCTCGGTCGCTGCCAGGTTGTCCAGGGTGATCTCCATGCCGTCCCATCTTGCCGCGCGCGGGCGAGTCTCGCCAAGCCGGAACACTGGACGAGGACGGGAAAGCGGGGCATGGGCCAAAGCATGAGCGAGATGATCGAGACCGACGTGGCCATCATCGGCGCGGGGCCCTGCGGCCTCTTCGCCGTCTTCGAATGCGGCATGCTGAAAATGCGCTGCGTCGTGGTGGACACGCTGGAGGAGATCGGCGGCCAATGCGCCGCCCTCTATCCGGAAAAACCCATCTTCGACATTCCCGCCCATCCGCAGATCGCGGGTGCGGCGCTGATCGAGCGCCTGGCCGAGCAGGCGGCACCCTTCTCGCCGCGCTTCCTGCTGAACCAGCGCGTCGAGGTGCTGAGCCCGATCGAGGGCGGCTTCACCCTCACCACCAGCCTGGGCAACCAGCTGCGGGCCAAGGCGGTGATCATCGCGGCCGGGGCCGGCGCCTTCGGCCCGAACCGCCCGCCGCTGGAGCATCTGCCGGGCTACGAGGCCAGCGGCGCCGTGCGCTACATGGTGACGCGGCGCGAGGAGTTCCGCGGCAAGCGCGTGGTGATCGCCGGCGGCGGGGACAGCGCGGTGGATTGGGCGCTGAGCCTGAAGGATGTGGCCGCCAAGGTGGTGGTGGTGCATCGCCGCCCGAAATTCCGCGCGGCGCCCGAGACCGCCGCCCAGCTCGAAGCCGCCGCCGCCCGCGGCGAGGTGGAGATGGCCATCCCCTACCAGCTGCAAGGGTTGGAGGGCGATGGATCGCGCCTGGACGCCGTGGTCCTGGCCACGCTGAAGGGCGAGGAGATGCGCGTGCCGGCCGACCACCTGCTGGCCTTCTTCGGCCTCTCCATGGAACTCGGTCCCATCGCGGATTGGGGGCTGGGGCTGGAGCGCAGCCATATCGCCGTGAACCCCGCGACCTGCGAGACCAATATCCCGGGCATCCACGCGATCGGCGACATGGCCACCTATCCGGGCAAGCTGAAGCTCATTCTCCAGGGCTTCTCCGAGGCGGCAATGGCGGCGCATGCCATCCATCCCCGCGTCTTCCCCGGGGAGGCGCTGCATTTCGAGTATTCCACCAGCAAGGGCGTGCCGGCGGCGTGACCCCGTCCGATGACCGGAAGGCGGAGCCTGGAGGTCTGAATCGGCCGGGCGACCCAGCGTCCGATGACCGGAAGGCGGAGCCTGGAGGTCTGAATCGGCCGGGCGACCCAGCGTCCGATGACCGGAAGGCGGAG
>NZ_JAIEQY010000356.1 GCF_019747315.1 Roseococcus sp.
ACGCTTCTCAGCACAAGAATGCGCCAACTACCTCGCAAACTCCGGATATCTACGCATGATGTGAAACGAGTCTAGCGCGCCACGGCGGCCGTGACGCCGCGCGACTTCTGCCAGGCCAGGAGGGCCAGGGCGGCGAGCAAGGGCGGGATCAGTGTCAGGTTCAGCAGGCTCCAGCCGAAGCGGGCATGCACATAGCCGGAGAGAAAGGCCGTGCAGGCGACGGTGCCGAAGACGATGAAGTCATTCGCCGCCTGGGCCCGCACCCGCTCATGCGGGGCATAGGCGGTGGCCAGCAGCGAGGTGGCGCCCACGAACATGAAGTTCCACCCGACGCCGAGCACCGCAAGCCCGATGGCAAAGTGCCAGAAGGTCTCGCCCATCAGCGCCACGACGACGGAAGCGGCGGTGAGGCCAGCGCCCGCCACGATGATGGGCCGCACGCCATAGCGCGTGATCAGATGGCCCGTGACGAAGCCCGGCGCGTACATCGCGATCGCATGCGCCTGGATCACGGTAGCGGAAGCGCCGACCGAGAAGCCGCAGAACAGCATTTCCAGCGGCGTCGCCGTCATCGCCAGATTCATCGTCCCATAGGCCACCATGCCCGCCACCACGGCGGTGACGAAGGCCGGGCGGCGCATGATTTCGCCCACCGGGGTGGTGACGGCGGCGCGCGGCGGCGGCGGCGGCAGGGTGAGGCCGGTTAGCAGCGTCATGCACACCACCGGCAGCAGCGCGAGGATCAGATAGGTGCCCAGGAACATATAAGGCATGAAGACGTCATAGCTGTGCTTCACCAATTCCGGCCCGAAGGCAGCGGCCAGAACCGGCCCGGCCATGACGAGGGCAATGGCGCGGGGGCGATAAGCGGGCGTGGCGGCCTCGGCCGCCGCGAAGCGGTAATGCTGGCCGATGCCGAAGCCGGCGCCGGCCAGCACCGAGCCCAGGCAGTAGATGAAGAAATCCTGCTGCCAGACACCAAGTGCGAAGGTCAGCGAGCCGCAAAAGGACACCGCAGCGCCCAGCATGAAGCCCGCGCGGCGGCCATAGCGGCCGAAGATGATCGAGGCTGGGATCGAGGCCGCCATCACCGCCGTCATCTGCACGGCCATGGGCAGGGTGGCCAGTGCCGGGTCGGCCGAGAGGCTGTGGCCGATGATGGCGCCCATGGCGGCTTGGCCCACCATCGTCGCGTTCATCAGCGCCTGGCAGAAAAAGAGCCGCAGAATGGTGGCCTTCATCTGGCGATCAACGATTTCCGTCACAGATGGCTCCACCCCAGCTTCGCGGGCGTGATGTCGGTGCCCGTCTCGTCGACCAGAATCACACGCGGCGCCCCCGGCGTGAACCGACCGATGCGCGTGACAGGCGTGCGCGCGGCGAGGCCCGCTTGCAGGACCGCCCCCCGGTCCTCCGGCGCGGCGGCAAAGAGCAGTTCATAGTCATCGCCCCCGGTCACCAGCGATGTGATGGAGGCTGCGGCGTCGGCGACGGGGACCAGCGCGGCCTCCACCACCGCCGCGCAATCCCCGGCGCGGCCGAGGTGGGACACGTCCTGCAACAACCCGTCCGAGACATCCATGGCGGCCCGCGCCAGGCCGCGCAGGGCGACACCCAGCGCCAGGCGCGGCTCGGGCAGGCGGTAGCGGCGGGCCAGGGTGCCGCCTGGGTCCGGGATCTCGCCGCGCGCGGCGCGCAGGCCGAGCCAGCCATCGCCGATGCTTCCGCTGACCCAGAGGTCATCGCCTGGCCGTGCTCCCGCGCGGGTCAGTGCCGCGCCGGGCGGCACCTGGCCCAGGATGGTGAGGGAGAGGGTGAGTGGGCCGGGGGTGGAGACGGTGTCGCCGCCCAGCACATGCAGGCCGAATTCGGCCTGGTCCGCCGCCAGCCCCGCGACGAAGCCGGCGAGCCAGGCTTCGTCGGTGGTCGGCGTGAGGGCGATGGTCATGAGGTAGCCGAGCGGCGTGGCCCCCATGGCTGCGAGGTCGCTGAGGTTCACGCGAAGCAGCTTGCGGCCGATGGTTTCGGGTGGGTCGTCCGGCAGGAAATGCACCCCCGCCACCATGGCATCGGCCGCGAGGACGAGCTGCGCGCCGGCGGGCGGCGTGAGCAGCGCCGCATCATCCAGCAGATTGAGCCCCTCGGGCCCTGCCAGGGGCCGGAAGTGCCGCGCAATCATGGAGAATTCCGGCGCTGTCACTTGCATGGCCCGGAGGTCCAGGAACCTGAGGTTCCTGGCGGGAGGGTCCGGGAGGGCAGCGCCCTCCTGGAGTCAGAACTCTTCGGCCCGAAGCGCCCGTGCCAGCGCATCCAGCACCCCGTTGCAGAAGCGTGGCTCTTCGCCCCCGAAGAAGCCATGCGCCACATCCATGTATTCCTTGATGACGACCTTCGCCGGCGGTCCGCCCATGTCCCGCAGCTCGCCCGCCGCCGCGCGCAGGATGGCGCGCAGCACGGGGTCCAGGCGGTTCATCGCCCAGCCCGAGGCAAGATGGGAGGCAATGAGCTGGTCGAGATCCGCAGCGTGGGTGGCCGCGCCCCGCATGATCCGCGCGAAGAGGGCGACATCGGCTTCCTCGATGCGGCCATCCTCGAAGCCATCCTGCCCCGGCGCGGTGCCCAGGCGGTGGCGGACGAACTGGTCCAGCACGGTTTCGATGTTGTCGCCCGACTGCTCGGTCTGGAACAGCGCCTGCACCGCGGCGACGCGCGCACCCGTGCGCGGCCGGCCAGGCGAGCCTGGCTTGGGGGCGGGCTTCGTGGCGGGTTTCAAGCCAGGCCCCAGCGGCGGCGCAAGGCCACCTGCATGAGGGCGGCCTGCGCGGCCTCGGCCCCCTTGTTGTGCCCATCCTGGCGCGAGCGCTCGATGGCCTGCTCGATGGTATGGACCGTCAGCAGCCCGAAGCCGATGGCCGCACCGGTCTCGATGGAGATGTTCATCACGCCCGAGCAGGCCTCGCGGCAGATGTGGTCATAATGGTCGGTCTCGCCGCGCACGACGCAGCCCAGCAGCACGAAGCCGTCCCAGCGGGGTTCCTCGTCATCCGCATCCAGCGCCATGCGGAGCGTCGCGGGCAATTCAAAGGCGCCGGCGACGTCCACGATTTCCAGCAGGCCGCCGGCCTCGGCCACGACGCGCTCCACGCCCTGGCGCATGCCGCCGACGATCTCGTCGTAATAGGGCGCCTGGATCAGCAGGATGCGTACAGGCGCACCCGGCACCTGAACCGTGTCGCGCTTCGGGCCATCAATGGTGCTCATTGATCTGCTCCGCAGATGGGGGTGCTCATTGATCTGCTCCGCAGATGGGGCTGCTCATGCGCTTTCTCCAACGACGGGGCGGGTGGCGACGACGCGCAGGCCCCAGCCCTCCAGCCCCACCAGCGGGCGGGGGTGGTTGGAGAGACGGATCATGTCGGTCACGCCGAGATCGGCCAGGATCTGCGCGCCCACGCCATAGTCGCGCAGCTGCGGCGTCGCGTTGTTGTCGCGGTTGCGGCGGACATGGGTGCTGATGCCGTCGCGCCGATAGTCGCGCAGGATGACGACGACGCCGCGTCCCTCGGCGGCGATGGCCTCCATCGCGCCATGCAATTCGCGCACGCCGCGGCCGCCCACCATGTCGGTCATCAGATTGGCCGCATGCATGCGGGTGAGGACGGGTTCGGGCCCCGAGATGTCGCCCTTGATGAGCGCGACGTGCTCGCCCGATTCCAGCGCGGAATTGTAGACCACCAGGCGCCAGTCGCCGCCCACGGCATGGGAGATCTCGCCCTCCTCCACGCGCTTGATCAGGCGCTCGGTGCGGCGGCGATAGCCGATCAGGTCGGCGATGGTGCCGAGCTTGAGGCCGTGCATCTGTGCGAAGGCCACAAGGTCCGGCAGGCGGGCCATGGTGCCGTCATCATTCATGATTTCGCAGATCACGCCGGCCGGGTTGAGGCCGGCGAGGCGCGCGAAATCCACGGCGGCCTCGGTGTGGCCGGCGCGGATCAGCGTGCCGCCCTCGCGCGCCACCAGCGGGAAGACGTGGCCGGGGGTGACGATGTGCTCACGCCCCAGCTCGGGGTTGATGGCGACGGCGACGGTACGTGCGCGGTCGGCCGCCGAAATCCCGGTGGTGACGCCGTCCCGCGCCTCGATGCTGACGGTGAAGGCCGTCTGGTGCCGCGTGCCGTTGGACTGCGCCATCAGCGGCAGGCCCAGCTGCTCCACGCGGCTTCGCGTCATGGCGAGGCAGATCAGCCCGCGGGCGAAGCGGGCCATGAAGTTGATGGCATCCGGCGTCGCGAATTGCGCGGGGATGACGAGGTCCCCCTCATTCTCACGGTCCTCGTCATCCACCAGGATGAACATCCTGCCCCGCCGGGCTTCTTCCAGAAGCTCCTCGGTGGGCGTGATGAATTCATGCCAATTGGCGGTGCTGGTCTCTACGCTCACGCCCGAAACTCCATCAGCCGAGCGACATAGCGCGCCAGGGTGTCTATCTCGATATTGACCGCGTCGCCGGGTTGCAGCGTGCCGAAGCTGGTCACGGCGGCGGTGTGGGGGATGATGTTGACCCCGAAACTCTCCGCGTCAACCTCATTGACCGTGAGGGAAACGCCATCAATCGCCACGCTCCCCTTCACGGCGATGTATTTGGCGATTTCGCGCGGCACGCCGAAGCGCCAGCGGACCGAGGCATTCTCCGGCGTGGCGGAAACCACGCGCCCCACGCCATCCACATGGCCGGAGACGAGATGCCCGCCCAGCTCGTCGCCCAGCCTCAGGCTGCGCTCCAGATTGACCCGGCCGCCGGTCTTCCACTGACCCATGGTGGTGCGGGCCAGGGTCTCGGCGCTGGCATCCACGGCGAAGCTGTCGGCATTCAGCTCGACGGCGGTCAGGCAGATGCCCGAGCAGGCGATGGAACAGCCGAGCTGCGCGCCCTCCAGGAATTCCGGCGCGACGCCGATCACCAGGCGCATGTCATGCCCCTGGCCGATTGGCTGCACCTCGCGCAGCGTGCCGAGGCCCGTGATGATTCCGGTGAACATGCGCCTTACTCCTTCACGAACTCGCTCATCACATCCTCGCCCACCGCCCGCGTCGCCTCGAGGCGGAAGCGCGGCATGGCGGAGAGCGCCGCCACGCCGAGCGGCCCCAGGCTCGCCAGGCCCTCGGCGCCCATTGTCCCGGGGGCATGGAACCAGACCAGCCGGTCCACAAGCCCCGTTCGGAGCAAGGCAGCGGCGAGCCCGGCGCCACCCTCCACCAGCACGCGGGTCACGCCCCGCGCGGCCAGCGCCGCCAGCATGGGACGTGGCAGCAGCCCACCACCGCCCTCCTGGGTTTTTGGCGCGCGGCGGATGGTCACCACCTCGACCCCCGACTCGATATAGGGGGCCAGCGCGGAAGGGCGATGGCCGGCGCCGGTCAAAAGCCAACTGGGTTGCAGCCGCGCCTCCCGCACCAGCCTGGCCGAGGGCGGCGTGCGCAGCCGCGCATCGGCGATGACGCGCAGCATGGGCACCGGGTCCATCCCCGCGATGCGGCAGGTGAGGTCGGGGTCATCGGCCAGCACGGTGCCGCTGCCCACCATCACCGCGTCATGCCGGGCGCGCAGCGCGTGCACGGCGCGGCGGGCGCCAGGGCCAGTGATCCAGCGGCTTTCGCCCGTGCTGGTGGCGATGCGCCCATCGAGCGTGGAGGCGAGCTTCAGCGTCACCAGGGGCAGGCCCTGGGTGATCCGGCGGATGAAGCCGGCATTCAGCGTGGCGGCCTCGGCCCCCAGCAGCCCTTCCTCGACCGTGATGCCAGCCGCCCGCAGTCGGGCCAGGCCGCGCCCATCCACCCTTGCATCGGGGTCCCGCAGGGCCACCACCACGCGGGAGACGCCTGCGCGGATCAGCGCATCGCAGCAGGGCGGCGTGCGGCCGTGATGCGAGCAGGGCTCCAGCGTCACATAGGCGGTCGCACCCCGAGCCGCCTCACCCGCGCGGTCCAGCGCCTGGGTCTCGGCATGGGGGCGGCCGCCGGGCTGGGTCCAGCCGCGGGCGATGACGGTGCCGTGCTTCACCAGCACGCAGCCGACCGCGGGGTTGGGCCAGGTGTTGCCGAGGCCGCGGGCGGCGAGTTGGAGCGCCGCGCGCATATGGGCCTGATCATCCATGGGCGGGACTCCGAGGGGCTCCGCCCCTCGACCCCGGCAGGAAACTTGAGTTTCCTGCACCTTCGCCAGAGAAAGAGGAAGGTCCAGGAAACGGGTTTCCTGGCGGGAGAGCGCGAGAGGGCAGCGCCCTCTCGCACGCGCCCACCATGGCGTCAGGGAGCATCCAGGCCGCCCAGAAAGGCCTGGAAATCCTTGGCCTCGGAGAAATTCTGATAGACCGAGGCAAAGCGCACATAGGCCACCTGGTCCACGCCCTTCAGCGTGTCCATCACCATCTCGCCGATGCGGCGGGAGGGGATTTCGGCCTCGGTCTCCATTTCCAGCCGGCGCTGGATGCCGTTCAGGATGCGCTCGATGCGCTCGTCATCCACCGGGCGCTTGCGGCAGGCGATCTTGAGCGACTTGGCCAGCTTGTCACGGTCGAAGGGCACGCGGCGGCCATCGGATTTGAGGACCGTGAGTTCACGCAGCGTCACGCGCTCGAAGGTGGTGAAGCGGTTGCCGCAGGCCGGGCAGAAGCGACGGCGGCGGATGGAGGAGCCATCTTCCGATGGCCGCGAATCCTTCACCTGGGTCTCGTCATTCCCACAATAAGGGCAGCGCATAAGCGACCTTCCAGCCAGACAAACTCGGCAGAAGAGACGCTACCCCCGAAGAATCCTGCCGCAAAGCGGCCGGCGCGCCCAAACTGCCTTCAACCCCGGCGCACCCTAGGCGGCGGGCGCCTTGGGACGCCTCCGGTGTGACGCGCCTGAGGGCATCAATAAATCGGGAACTTCGCGCAGAGCGTCTGCACGTCCTTCGCCACCGCCTGCTCCACCGCCGTGTTGCCATCCGGCGCATTGGCCTGGGCCAGCCCGTCCAGCACGCGCACGATCAGGCGGCCCACTTCACGGAACTCGGCCTCGCCGAAGCCGCGCGTGGTGCCGGCGGGTGTGCCGAGGCGCACGCCGCTGGTGACCATCGGCTTCTCGGGGTCGAAGGGGATGGCGTTCTTGTTGCAGGTCAGGTGGGCGCGGCCGAGCGCCGCTTCCGCCGCCTTGCCGGTCAGTCCCTTGGGGCGGAGGTCCACCAGCATCAGGTGGCTGTCCGTGCCGCCCGAGACGATGGCGAGCCCCCCCTGCACCAGCTCATCCGCCAGCGCGCGCGCATTCACCACCACCTGCTTCGCATAGGCGCGGAAATCCGGGCGCAGCGCCTCGCCGAAGGCGACGGCCTTGGCGGCGATGACATGCATCAGCGGCCCGCCCTGGAGCCCCGGAAACATGGCCGAGTTGATCTTCTTCGCGATCGCCTCGTCATTGGTCAGCACCAGGCCGCCGCGCGGGCCGCGCAGCGTCTTGTGCGTCGTCGTCGTGGTCACATGCGCGTGCTGCACGGGCGAGGGGTAGGCACCGGCCGCCACCAGGCCCGCGTAATGCGCCATGTCCACCATGAAGATGGCGCCGATCTCATCGGCCACGGCGCGGAAGCGGGCGAAGTCGATCTCGCGCGAATAGGCCGAGCCGCCGGCGATGATCAGCTTGGGCCTGTGCTCGCGCGCCAGGCGCTCCATCGTCTCGTAGTCGAGCAGGCCGGTCTCGGCATGCACGCCATAGGCGATGGGCTTGAACCACTTGCCGGAGTAGTTCACCGGCGCGCCATGCGTCAGGTGGCCGCCGGCGGCGAGGTCCATCGCCAGGAAGGTGTCGCCCGGCTGGAGCAGGGCGAAGAACACCGCGATATTGGCCGAGGCGCCGCTATGCGGCTGCACATTGGCGAATTTCGCGCCGAAGAGCTCCTTGGCGCGCTCGATGGCCAGCGTCTCCGCCACGTCCACGAACTCGCAGCCGCCATAATAGCGGCGGCCCGGATAGCCCTCGGCATACTTGTTGGTCATCACCGAGCCCTGCGCCTCGAGCACGGCGCGGCTGACGATGTTTTCCGAGGCGATGAGCTCGATGCCATCCTGCTGGCGCGTCAATTCATGCGCGATGGCTGCGGCGAGCTCGGGGTCGGACTCCGCCACGCCGGCCTGGAAGAAGCGGGCAGGCAGGAAGCGGGCGGTGTTCTCGTTCATGGCAGAGGTCCTTGCGGGCGGGTCAATTCGGCATAACACGGCCAGAGGGGACCGCGAAACTTCCGGATCAGGTGAGGGCGGTCTCGATCTTGGCAATGCGGCGCCCGTGCCGCCCGCCCTCGAAGGGCGTGGCGAGGAAAGCGGCCAGCGCGTCCAGCGCCACCTCCACCCCCGTGGTGCGGGCGCCGAAGCAGGCGATATTCGCGTCATTATGCGCGCGGGTCAGCCGGGCCTCGGTGGTGTTGTGCAGCACCACGGCGCGGATGGCGGGGTGGCGGTTGGCCGCGATGCTCATACCGATGCCCGAGCCGCAGACCAGTACGCCGAACGCCGCCTCGCCCGCCGCGACCTTGGCCGCGACCTCATGCGCGAAATCCGGGTAGTCCACGCTGGCATCATCATGGGTGCCGGCATCCAGCACGGCATGGCCGCCGGCTTCGAGCGCGGTGAGGAGGGCCCGCTTCAGCGGCAGGCCGGCATGGTCGGAGCCAAGGGCGATGATCATGGTGCGGTGCATTACCACGCCCTGCCGCGCCCCTGGAACCGCGCTCTGCTTATGGCCGACCGGCGTTGGCTGCGAGGAAGGCCGCCACCCGCGCCCGCGAATCCGCCCGTGCCGCGCCATCGGGGCCAAGCGAGACGCTGCGTCCATTGGGCAGGGTGCGGGTGCGGACGCCACCGGCCAGCCCATCAAAGGCGTGATGCGCGCCAGGGTAGCTCACCACCGTGATCACGCCCGGCGTGCGGGCGGCGAGCCGTTCGCAGGGCTGGGGCGGCGTCCAATTGTCCTCGGCGCCCAGCAGCAGGAGCAGGGGCGCGGTACCGAGGCGCGGGGATTCGCCCTGGCCGCAGCCGGGATAGAGGGCGATGGCGGCCCCCAGCGCACCGGGTGCCGCAGTGGCCCAGGCGGCCAGGGTGGTGGAGCCGCCATGCGACCAGCCGATGAGAATGGGCGCCTGGTCCCGGCCCCAGGGCTGCGCCCGCGCCCAATCGGCCGCCGCCAGCGCGTCAAGGCGCCGCACGCCGAGCGGCCCGGCTGGAAAGCCACGCACGCCGCAGGCCTCACCCAAGCCGCGGCTGCCGAAGCTGTCGGGGAAGAGCACGGGGTGGCCGGCCTCCAGAAGCCGGATTGCCCAGTCGCGCTGATGCGGGGGCAGGCGCATGGGCCGTTCGGCCGGGCCGACGCCAGAGCAGGAATGCAGCGCGATGACAGCAGGGCGGCTTGGGCTGGGCGGGAGATAGAGCAGGGCGCGCAACGGCTTGCCCTCGGCGCCGGGGACGGTGAGGCGCTGTTCCGGGAAGGGAATTTCGCGCGGCGCCTCATCGCCCGTGACGCCGGAGGCGGCGCAGCCGGCCAGCAGAAGCAGGGCGCCAAGCCAGCGGATCATCGCGATTCCTTCTCCCCGGCCAGCAGCCGCTCCTTGTTGGGCACGCCCCAGCGATAGCCCGTCAGGTCCCCGCTGGCGCCGATCACCCGATGGCAGGGCACGGCCAGGCTGACGGGGTTTTGCGCGCAGGCGCGGGCCACGGCGCGGACGGCTGCGGGGTTGCCCATCTCGGCGGCCAATTGGCCGTAACTGCGCGTCTGACCGAGCGGGATGGTCTGCAACGCCTCCCACACCCGCCGCTGGAAGGCGGTGCCGCGCAGGTCGAGCGGCAATTGCAGCGCGGCATGCGGCTCCCGCAGGAAACCCGCGACCCGCGCCACGGTGGCTTTCAACGCGGGATCCTCATGCAGTGCGGCATGGGGGAAGCGGCGGCGGAGGTCGCCTTCCAGCGCCTCCATCGCCTCGCCGAAGCCGATGAAGCAGACGCCTCCCGCCGTGGCGCCCACCAGCAGCGGGCCCATCACGCTCTGGGCGCGGGCGATGCCGATGGTCTCGCCCTTGGCACCCCGGCGGGCGGCGCCGGGCGTCATGCCGAGGGTCGCGCCGCGCTTTTCATAGACGCGGCTTTCGCTGCCGAAGCCGGCCTCGGCCACCGCATCGGCCACGCGGGCGCCCTGGCTGAGGGCGGCTTGCAGGCGCCGGGCGCGCACCCCCTCGGCATAGGAGCGGGGCGTGACGCCGGTGATGTCGCGGAACAATCGGAGAAAGTGGTGGCGCGCATAGCCGGCGCGTTTGGCCAGGGCTTCCAGGCTCGGGATGGTCTCGCTCGCCTCGATCAGGGCCACGGCGGCGGCGATGGCGTCGCGGTGCAGGGCGGCGCGCTCGCCCTTGGGGTCGCAGCGCTTGCAGGCGCGGAAGCCGGCGGCCTCGGCCGCAGGCGCATCGGCGAAGAAGACGGCGTTGCGCCGCAAGGGCGGGCGGGAGGGGCAGCCGGGCAGGCAGAAGACGCCCTGCCCCCCCTTGGGCGTGGTCACGCCATAGAGGAAGGGGCCGCAATCCGGCGTCGCATCGCGCGCCAGCAGCGCGATCCAGCGGCGTTCATCGAGCGGCAGGGGGGAAAGGATGTCGGGCATGGGGGGAATGTGATGCGTTGCGCGGGGCGATGCCATCCGCGCATTGCGCTCACATCTCCTCGCCCTCGGCGGCGCGCGTCAGCTCCCGCAGCCGCTCCGCGCCGCCGGCCAGGCGCGGATGGATCGCCAGCGCCGCCTCATAGCTGCGCAGCGCGCCGCGGGCATCGCCCGCCTCTTCCTGCAGGCGCGAGAGGCTGACGAGGGCGGCGAAATGCCGGGGCTCCAGCCGCAGGCATTCGCGCAGGTCGCCCGCCGCCGCCACGCGGTCCCCCACCTGCTGGTTGGCCTGGGCGCGCCAATGCCAGGCATCGGCCGCCAGCGGCGCCAGGATGATGGCGGCGTCGAAATCCTCCAGCGCATCGCCGGGCTGGTTGGCGCGCAGGTTGCGGATGCCGCGGTTCAGCAGCAGGGCGACCGCGGCGCTGGCTTGGCGCGCCCAGATCTGGCGGATCGCCATCTCGGCCATGTGGGCACCGCGTTCATCCGGCGCCTCGCGCAGGGCTTCGAAGGCGCGGTCCAGGTCGCGCGCAGCAGGGCTTTGAGGCGCCGTGGGGGCAGAAGCAGGTTGCGCCAGGGCGGCGCCGTTCAGGAGGAGCGCGAGCAGGGCGGCAAGGCGGGTGAAGCGCATGCCCTGATGTTCGGGCCGCACCCGCCGCCGTGCAAGCGAATCCTGCGCCGGGCGGCTCAGGGTCGGGTGTGGACCATGACGGCCTGGCCGACCAGGCGGCGACCCTCGGCCGGGGCGCGGCGGATCGCCTCGCCCAGCGCGGCGGTCAGGTTGTCGATCGTCTCTTCCAGCGGGCGCGGGGTGGCGAAGGGTGGCGTGTCGCTGGCCAGCATGATGATCATCTCATGCCCATAGGGCTCGCCGATCACCCAGGGGAAATCGGGGGTAGTTTGGTTCATCATCCGCCGCTCATTCGCCGCCATGCGCTGATTGGCGAGGAGCTGCAGCGTCGTGCCGTCATGCATGACGAACCAGAGATTCACCACGGCGGGCCAGTTCGGCATCTCGAAATCGAGCGTCAGGCGCTCGCCACCGCGCAGATGGGTGGCGCGGGCGGCCACCCGCGGGGTGGGCTGCGACGACATGGCCGGGCGCAGCGCGGCGAGGATGCCGCAGAAGGGTCCGTCGAAGACCTCGACCTGCATGCGGGGAGTGAGGCCCACGGCGCGCAGCGGCTGCTGCAGCCCCTCGGTGGCTGATTGGTGCACGAAGCCCGTGATGGTGACGAGGTTCCCCTCGCGCCGCACATCGGCCAGGGCGCAGCGCTGCGGATCGGCCGCGCTGGCCAGCGCGGCCTGGATCGCCGCCTCGGATGGCGGGGCGGGAGCCGGGATCAGCGCCGGTGCCGGCGCGGCGGCCGGGGGGGGCTGCGCGGGCACCAGAAGCGGCGCGGGCGCCTGGGGCTGGACGGGCGCCGGCAGGGGCTGGGGCACCAGGGCCGGGACTGGCGTCGCCAGCTGGGCCGGGGCGGGAGTAGGGGCCTGGGTCAGGGCTGGTGTGGGCGTCGGCGCGGGCGTGGGGGTTGGCGCGGGCGTGGGGGTTGGCGCGGCCAAAGGCGCCGGGGCCGGGCTCAGCAGGGCAGCGGGCGGCGTGGGCGTCGGTGCGGGCGCCAGGATCGGTCCGGGCGCAGGCGCCAGGGCCAGGGGTGCCGGGGCCAGGGGTGCAGGGGCCAGGGATGCCGGGGCCAGAGGTGCCGGGGCCAGAGGTGCAGGGGCCTCGCTGCGCGCCGCAGGGGCGGGCTGCACCAGTTGCACCGATGGCGGTGGCGCGGGCGGTGGCGCGGAGCCGGGCATCAGCAGGAAGGCGGCCAATCCCGCCAGCACCGCGGCACCGCCGCCGGCCGCGGCGAACTTCACCCAGGCGGGCGAGGCGGCCGGCGGCGCTGGGGGCGGCGCCACGGGCGCGGTCACGGTCGTCTCCGCCGCGCTGGTCCGGTTGCCGGAGCCACCGGCCCGGCGGCGCGTGGCCTCCAGCAGGGCGGCGGTGAAGGCGCGGGCGTCCTGGAAACGATCCTCCGGCCGCTTCGCCAGCGCTTTCTTCACGAGATCGTCAAAGGCGCGATTGGCGATGACCGAAAGCTGCGAGGGCGGCGTCGGCTCGGCGTTCTGCACCTTCATCTCGATGGTGTCAGCGTCGCCCTTGAAGGGGTTCTCGCGCGTCAGCAGGTGGTAGAGCATCACCCCGGCAGCCCAGATGTCGGTGCGGGCATCGAGTGGCCCGCCGCTGAACTGCTCGGGCGCCATATAGGCGGGGGTGCCGATGCGCTCAGGCTCGGCCGCGGGGCGTGAAGCGGTGAAGACGCGCGTGGCCTCGCCATCATCGGCATGCGTGACGGGCTGGCCGAAGTTCCGCGCGATGCCGAAATCCGCCAGCTTGACCTCGCCCCCCGTGCTCGGCTCGGTGAGCATGATGTTGGCGGGCTTCACGTCGCAATGGACGATCCCCTGGTCATGGCAGAAGGCCAGGCCATCCAGCA
The DNA here is from genome assembly GCF_019747315.1 of Roseococcus sp. Taxonomy (GTDB): domain Bacteria; phylum Pseudomonadota; class Alphaproteobacteria; order Acetobacterales; family Acetobacteraceae; genus Roseococcus. Next base: position 13,158 of record NZ_JAIEQY010000356.1, read on the forward strand.
GCTGGACCATGATCCGCGCGATCTCGGCCAGGGACAGGGTCTCGGTGCGCTGGAGCAATTCGCGGAGCGACCCGCCCTCGACGATCTCCATGACCATCCAGGCGGATTGGGCATCGGCGCCGAAATCATAGATGCCGACAATGTTCTCATGCCGCAGGCCGCCGGCCAGCTGGGCCTCGCGGCGGAAGCGCTGGAAGGCCTGCTGCTGCTCGACATCGCCCGGTGGCGGGGCGGGGGCGATCTTGATGGCCACGCGCCGGCGGATCGTGGTGTCGAAGGCGGCGACCACACTCCCCATGCCGCCGCGGCCGAGTTCCTTCTCGACCCTGTAGCGCGGCGGAATCCCGCCGGGCAGCTCTGCCGACCCGCTCAATTCATCCTCCTGGCCTCGCCACCCCACGATGGGTGAGGCTGACGATCCGGCGCGGCCTGGTCAACTCCCGAGATTGAGGATTTGCACGCGGCGGTTGCGCTGTTGCGGCGTCTCGTCCGGCGTGGGCACCAGCAGGCGGCTTTCACCCAGGCCTTCCGTCACCAGCCGCGTGGGGGCGATGCCAAACCGCTCCACCAGATAGTCACGCACCGCATTGGCGCGGCGTTCGGAGAGCAGGCGATTTTCCTCGGCGGGGCCGACCGTGTCGGTATGGCCCTCGATCCGGAAGCGGAAGGCCGCCAGGTCAGTGGACACCAGCGCCCGGCCGAGCGGGTTCAGCTGCTCCATCGCCGCCGGGGTAAGCACAGCCGAGCCCGAGCCGAAGACAATGGTGACGCTGACCGAGGGTACACCCGGTGGCGCGGTGGTGGCCGGGGGGGTGGTGGCCGGGGCTGCGGGTGCGGCGGGGCGTGCCGCCGCCGGCGTTTGCGGCGTGACGGCGGGGCGCGCGGCTGAGGCCGGGGCAACGGGGGCGGGCTGCGGCTCGGCCACGGCGCCGGCTTGCGGGCGGACCATGCCGCGCGTGGCGCCGCTGAAGCGCAGCTGGTCGATCAGCCGCTGCGTCGCCGGGTCGGCCTGGGCCATGGCAGGGCGCGCCGGCTCACCAATCCCGAGGACCAAAAGGGCGGCCGTTGCGAGAACAATGCCGGTCGAGCTGCGCATCCGAACGCTCCTCCATCCAATATGCAATCACAGGTTGCATCTTCCGCCTGATGATCCAATCCTGGTTTCTATTAGCCAGCACACTGATCAGCGGACAAGTTTCATCAATACCGGGGGCAGTTTGACTGTGACTTATATGTAGTCGCCGTGAAAAACCTGCCTCGCCAGTGTAGCCGAGGTTGACGCCAAGCGGCGGCATTGTCAATGATTTGGCAGCTATCGGGGGCCGCAATGAAACGTTCACTTTGTCTCGGGCTGGGCCTCGTCCCCCTAGCCTATGCCAGCCCCGTGATCGCCCAGCCCCTGCCGCAGCTGCAGCAGAATATCCAGCTCGCCCAGGCGCAGGGCCTGCCCGGCCTTCCGCCGCCGCAGCAATTCCTGCGCGAATTGTCCCCGGACCCCCGGCCCCGCCTCTCCCCCGGCCTGCGTGGCGTGCCGGTGACGCCGCAGCCCACCGCCCCCGGCCTCGCGGGCGTCACCGTCGTGGAAGCGACCGTCACCGGAAACGAGGCCTTGCCCGCGGCCCAGCTCGCGCGGCACCTGGCGGGCCTGGCCGGCAAGGCCGCCACGGCCGAGGAGATCGAGGCCGCGCGCGTCGCCATCCTCACCGAGTACCGCAATGCAGGTTACCCATTCCTCAGCGTTGTCGCCGCCGCGCAGCCCGTGCCGGGCGGCAACCGGCTGGTCTTCACCGTGCAGGAAGGCCGCATCGCCCGGGTCCGGCTGGACGGCAATATCGGCCCGGCCGGCACGCAGGTGCTGCGCTTCCTGAACGGCGCCGTCACCGAAGGCGCCGCCACGGCGTCCCGGCTGGAACGCGCCCTGCTGCTGGCCGGCGATGTGCCGGGGGTGACCGTGCGCGGCATCCTCCGCCCCCTGGAGGGCGGCGGCCCCGGTGAGCTGGAGCTGGTGGCCGAGGTCTCGCGCCAGCCCTTCAGCGGCTTCATCACCGGCGACAATCGCGGCTTCCAGCGCGCGGGACCCGTGCAGTTCCTGCTGGTCGGCCAGGCCAATTCCTTCACCTCCTTCGGCGAGCGGACGGAGGCGAGCTTCTACACCTCCGCCCAGGCCGAGGCGGTGTTCGGCCAGGCAGCCACGGAATTCTTCGTTGGCGGCTCCGGCCTGCGGGTCCGGCTTTATGCGGGCGCGGGCTACACCCAGCCCAGCGGCACACTCGCGACCATCGGCTACAACGCCTTCACCCGCATCGCCGGCGGCGCGATGACCTATCCGATCATCCGCGCCCGCAGCGCCAACCTCTTCGCCGCGGTGCAGTTCGACATGTATGACAACACCGTCGAGACGGGGACAACGCAGGTGCTCCGCACCAGCAAGGATTATGTCCGCGTGTTCCGCGGCGGCTTCGACGGGCAGTACCTGGACAGCTTCCTGCCGCTTGGCGGCCTCGCCGTGAATTCCGGCAATATCCGGCTGCACCAGGGCATTACCACCCTTGGCGCCTCGCAAAACGGGCGCACGCCTTCGCCCTCGCGCCAGGGCAGCGATTTCGGCTTCACCAAGATCACCGGCGAATACCAGCGCACCCAGCCGCTCCTCACCTACCGCAACATGCTCTTCAGCTTGCAGGGCACGATCGGCGGGCAGTACAGCAATGACATCCTGCCGGTCTCGGAAAAGTTCTTCCTCGGCGGCACGCGGCTGGGCCGCGGCTTCTATGCCGGCCAGGTCAGCGGCGACAGCGCCTACGGCTTCACCGCCGAGGCGCAGCTCGACCTGCTGAACCTGCCGAGCTTCACCCTCACGCCCGATGGCAGCCGCGCGGCCGAGCTGCGGCCCGCGGTGCAGCTCTACATGTTCTATGACACCGGCCGAACCTATGAGAACCTGCCGAGCGACCCCAACCGCCGCATCGAATCCTGGGGCGGCGGCATCCGCACCAATGTGAACAACCGGGTCTTCCTCGACATCGAGGGCGTGAGCCGCGTGACGCGCTCGGTGGATGCGGCGGGCTCGACGGTCAGCCCGCTCGCGGCGACCGCCGGCTATATGCGCCTGATGACGCGTTTCTGACTTCGCCCGCCCAAACCGGCTTCCGGAGACGACCCAAAATGGCCCAGTTCCCAGTGGTGACCTTGCCCGGCCTTCTGCGGCGGCTTCTGCTCGGCACCACGGCGCTGCTGCCGGCCACCATGGCCCAGGCCCAGGCGCCCAACGCGGTGCCGACCGGCGGGCAGGTCAGCGCGGGCCAGGCGACGATCACGCAATCCGGCACGCAGACCCAGGTGACTCAGGGCTCCAACCGCGCGGTGGTGGATTGGCAGCGCTTCGATGTGGGCCGCAATTCGAGCGTCAACTTCACCCAGCCCAGCGCGCAATCCTGGACGCTGAATCGCGTCCAGACGCCTGATCCCTCGCTGATCGCCGGCCGCATCACGGCCAATGGCGGGGTCGCCATCGTCAACCAGTCGGGCGTGGTGTTCACGCCGGGCTCGCAGGTGAATGTGGGATCGCTGATCGCCTCCACCGCCAATGTCACCAACCAGAATTTCATGGCCGGGCGGATGGATTTCGACCAGCGGGGCCGTGAGGGCGCGCGCGTCGAGAATCATGGCTCCATCACCGTGGCGGATCGTGGGCTGGCCGCCCTGGTCGGGCCCGGCGCGGCCAATACCGGCACCATCCGCGCCCGGCTGGGCACGGCCGTGGTGGCGGGAGCGGAGACCTTCCGCCTCGACCTCGCCGGCGATGGCATGCTGTCGCTCGAGGTGACGGAATCCGTACGGCGCACCGCCAATGGCAATGCCGCGCTGGTGACCAATAGCGGCGTGATCGAGGCGCAGGGCGGGCAGGTCATCCTCTCGGCCCATGCGGCGAGCGGCCTGGTGGAATCCGTGGTGCGCAACACAGGCCGCGTCGCGGGCCGGAATGTGACGGTGACCGGCCAGGGCGGCAATGTGGAGATCGCGGCCGGCAGCGTCACGGCGCGCGGCGGTTCGGTCAGCATCACGGCACCGAATGCGGTGGTGGTGGTGGGGCCGCAGGCGCGCGTTTCGGCGTCCTCGCGGCAAGGTGCGGGCCAGGTGCAACTGGGTGGCGCCACGACGGCGGCGGTGCGCGTGGAAGGCCGGGTTTCGGCGCGCGGCACGGGTGCGGGTGCCACAGGCGGGCGCGTGGCGGTGCAGGCGCGTGATTCCGTGACGCTGGCGCCGACGGCCGTCGTGAACGCCTCAGGCAGCGCGGGCGGCGGCACGGTGCTGCTGGGCACGACCGGCGTGGGCCGGGCGCAGACCATGGCGCGCGAAACGCGCGTGGAAAGCGGCGCGGTGGTGCGTGCGGATGCGACGACGAGCGGCAATGGCGGCACCGTCGTGGTGAACAGTGCCGAGAGCACGGTGATGTCGGGAACGCTCTCGGCGCGTGGCGGCACGTTGGGCGGGGATGGCGGGTTCGTCGAAGTCTCGGCGATGCGAAATATTCGCCTGGATGGGACCATCCTGCTGAGCGCGGCGGCGGGCCGTGTCGGTACCTTCCTGCTCGATCCCGTCAACATCATTATCCGCGACACGGGCGTGACGCCGGTGGCGCCGCCGGGCGAAGGCGCGGAGGCCGTGCCTGGCGCCGGCAATTTCAGCTTCAACGCGAATACAGGCGGCAACCCGACCGATGCGGTGATCAGCACCGCGGACCTCAATGCCAGCACGGGCAACATCATCCTGCAGGCGCAGAACAACATCTCCGTCGTGAGCACGGTTTCCAAGGCCGTGGGCAATCTGACGCTCATCGCGGATGCCGGCACCATCACCATTTCCGCCGGGCTGTCCACGACGGCGGGCCTGCTGACCCTGACCGCCACGGGCGGCGCCATCACCACCACCGGCAATATCTCGGGCGCCGGCGTGACGATGAATGCGGGCCAGGGCATCACGCTGGGCGGGAGTGTGGCGGGCAATGCCGGGGCCGTGAACATCACGGCGGCCGGGAACCTCGTGGTGAACCAGGCGGTCAGCAGCACGGGCGGCGGGGTGAGCCTGACCTCCACCGGGGGCGGCATCACGCAGGGCGCGGCCGGCACGGTGACGGCGACGGGCCAGACGGTGACGCTGATCGCGGATTCCATGGATCTG
>NZ_JAIEQY010000229.1 GCF_019747315.1 Roseococcus sp.
CTAGACCGCGATCCGCGCTGATAGGAGCGCGGATCACGGCGTAGCCTTTGCTGAGAGGATGCTTCACCGCTTCGGTGATTCCACCTCAGCGGATCACGCTCCAGGAAAGGTCAATCATCGGTGGCGAGGCGGCGGGGAAAGCGCCCCACCGCGGTCATAGGCGCGGCCGATCGGCGCCTTCGGCGCTGCCGGCTTGGACGCGCGCCGCGAATCCCGCAAAACCCATCCCGTCAACGGAGCTTATCCATGAAGAATCTCATCGCCCTCGCCCTTTTCGCCAGCCTGCCCAGCCTCGCCCAGGCACAGACCGTCTGGACCAGCCCGAACCTCTCCATTTCGGGCAATCGCTCGAATGGCTGTGACCTGCGCATCGTGGAGGTCACGCATAATGGCAGCCCGCTGAGTTCCCTCCGCTTCGTGGTATTGAACCGTGGCTCGACCGCGGTGATTGTGAACGCCGATGTCACCATGACCGGGAACAACCAGCGCAAAACGGGGCCCATCTTCGGTGTGATCGCCGCCGGCCAGCAGGGGACCCTGCAGGGCTTCCACCCCTTTGGCGGTTCGCTGGCCGGCAGCACCGTGGCAATCCGCTTCACCTCCTGCGCGGCGCGCTGAGGGGCAGGCCCCCGCTCACCCCAGCAGCAAATCCCGCGCCTCGTTCACGCTGCTGGCCAGCCAGTCGCTGCCGCCGCGATCGGGATGCGCCGATTGCATGAGGCGGCGGTGGGCCGCGCGGATCGCCGCCTCATCGGCGCCCTCCTCCAGGCCGAGCACGGCCAGGGCCTCGGCCCGCGTCATCCGCCCGCCGGTGGGTGGGGGCGTGGGCGCGGCCTCGCGCCATTCGGGGTCGGTGCGGTCCAGCCAGGCTTCGATCAGCGGCACGCTCTCCGCATCCAGCGCCTGGCAATCCGCCAGCAGCGCCATCAACTCGGCACGGTCCATGGAAGCGAGGTCCCGGCCGTTGAAATGGCCGCGCCGCACCCGGCCGGACATGGCGCCGCTGCCGAGATCGAGCCGCATTTCCAGCGTCCCCGTCTCGATGCCCGAGGCTTCGCCCGCCTCGGCCGGGCGGCCGAAGCTGCGGCGGGCGCGCCAGCCGCGAAAGGCCTGCAACAGCGCGGGGCCGAACATGACCAGCGCCCAGAGCGCATTGGCGCCGCGCCCGGAGAGCAGCATGGCGGTGATGCCCACGGCGCCGAGCGTGCCCAGGCCCCAGAGCACCGCCGTCTTCACCGCGGCCGGCCGCGCATGGGCGAAGCCGTAGAGCAGGATCAGCCCGGCCAGCAGCAGGGCCGCGCCGATGGCGATGGCAAGCATGGCTAACGCTTCGGCGCGGGAAGCTGCCCCGCGATGCGCTGCGCCTCGCGCCCCGGAAGCCGCGTCAGCGCCGCGCGGCCGCCGGCGGCGAAGACGGCGACGGCGCGCAGCAGGGCGCGCAGCGCCTCGGCGCTGCCGGCGTCAAACGGCGCCCAGGCCCCGCCCGAGAGCTTGGCGACCTGCCGGAAGCCCTGCTCGGCCCCGCGGTCATGCCCCTCCTGGAAGCAGAAGATGGGCGTGCCATGCAGGCCCAGTTGCCCGGCGAGGTGGCAGATCGGGTCCACCGCCTCCTCCAGCGCGTCGCCCACCAGGACCAGGGCGTTCACCCGCTCGGACTTGGTTTCGCGCAGGGCGTGTTCCAGCACGCGCAGCACCTGGGTCTGCCCGCCCAGGACGGCGACGCCCGACATGCGGCGCGCGAGCTCGGCCGTGTCGGTCAGGAAGGGGGTGGCGGCGAATTCCATGTAGCCCCGCCAATAGGCGAGCTGCACCGCGAGCCCGCCGAGATCGCGCGTGGCGGAGAACATCTCGGATTGCAGGTGGCAGGCGGTGTCCCAGGCCGGCTGGCGCGAGGCGGTGGCGTCCACGGCGAAGATCATCCGGCCACGCCGCGCGCTGACGGGCCGCACGGCCGGCATGGCCTCGACCTTCGCGAGGAAGGCGGCCACGGCGGCGTTACTGGGTTTGGCCGGCAATTGGCTCATGGGCAGCAGATGGGCCATGCCGGCCAGTCTCGCAAGATGAAGTGTCTCGCAAGAGAAGCTGGCGCCCCGCCGTGCCGCGGGTCTAGCCTTGGGGGATGCGCCATCTCCTGCTCGCCGCCCTTCTCCTCCTGCCCGGCCTGGCTTGCGCGCAGGAGCCCGCGGCGGTCACCCAGCTGCGCCGCCTGCTCGGCGCCGATGTCACCCTCAGCTTCGACCGCGCGACGGCCACCGATGTCGCCGGCAGCGCGGTCCTGACCGGCGCCGTGCTGCAACGCCAGGGCGAGACCATCCGCATCGCCGAGGCGCGGCTGGAAGGCCTGCGCGAGGACGGCATCGCCCGCCTCATGCTGCGCGGCGTCACCATCGCGGGGGGCGAGCTGCCCGTCACGCTCGACCGGCTGGACCTGGAGGGCCTGGCCGTGCGCCGCCCCGCCGCCGGCAAGACCCCCATGCCCGAGGATGTCTCGGCCGACCTGCTGCGCCTGGAAGGCTGGCGCAGCGGGGGTGAGGTGCCGGTGAACATCGCGAGCCTCAGCATCGAGGGCTACGGCACCGGGCGCCCGGGCCAGGCCCAGCTGGTGGGGCTGGAGGTGACCTCCGCCGCCATGGGCGTGGCCGACCGCGTCACCATCGCGCGCATCGCCTATGCCGGGCTGGACGCGGCCGATCTCCTCTCGGCCAGCATGGCCCAGCGCCAGCCGCGCTGGGCGCCCGGGCGGCAAAGCCTGGAGATCGAGGGCGTCACCGTCACCCAGGCCGGCGCCCCGGTGGCGCGGCTCTCGGCGCTGACGCTGCGCGGCGAATTGACGCCGGAGCGGAACCATTCGGGCTCGCTGGCGCTGCGCGGGCTGGAGGTGATGCCCACACCGCCCATCGCCGAATGGATGCAGCGCCTGGGCTATGCCGGAATCGGCGCCGAGGCGCGGCTGCAGGCGGCGCATGATGTGGGCGCGCAGGTGCTGACCCTGAACGAATTCGGCATCGAGCTGCGCGATGTGGGCGAATTGCATCTGGGCTTCCAGGCGGACCGCGTGCCCGAGGGCATGAACCTCACCACCGCGCCTGCCGCCCGGCTGGTTTCGGCGCGGCTGCGCTATGTGGACCGCTCGCTCTTCCAGCGCTGGCTGGGCCAGCAGGCGGCGCAGGAGCGCCTCCCCGAGGCCGCGCTGCGCCGCCGCCTGGCCGAGCAATCGGCGGCCCTGCTGCCGGGGCCGCGCCTCGCGGATGCGCGCACCGCGCTGGCGCGCTTCCTGCGCGGCGAGGCGACGGTGCTGGAACTGGCGGCGCAGCCACGCGCGCCGCTGGCCCTCTCCCTGGCCCAGGCCAAGCCGCCCTCCAGCCTGGAGGGCTGGCGGGACATGCTGGGGCTGACGCTGACGGCGCGGTAGTCAGGCGGCGAAGGCCGAAGCCACCGCGCGCAGGGCCGCCTCGCGCCGCTCCAGCACGGGCGCCATGCTGGCGCGGGTCGCCGCCACCATCGCGGCCGGCGCGCGCTCGGGCGTGCCGGAATCGAAGGGCGGCTTCGGGTCGTATTGCATGTAGAGCTGGATGCCCTGCGCCACCTCCACGCCGCGCAGCTTGGCGGCCAGGTGCAGCGCGCCGTCGAAGCCCGAGGTGACGCCGGCGGCCGTCACGAATTTCCCATCCTCCACCACGCGCTCATTCACCGGGGTGGCGCCCAGCAGCGCCAGCATGTGGTGGCTCGCCCAATGGGTGGTGGCGCGCTTGCCGCGCAGCAGGCCCGTGGCGCCCAGCAGCAGCGCGCCGGTGCAGACGGTGAAGACCGCCGTGGCGCCCATCGCCTGGCGGCGAACCCATTCGATGATCACGGGGTCGCTCAGCGCCGCATCCACGCCATAGCCGCCGGGCAAATGCAGCACGTCGAGCTGCGGCGCGTCCTCCAGCAGCGCGTCGGGCAGGATGCGCAGGCCCTTCATGTCGCGCGCCGGCGCCATGGTCTTGGCGTAGATCGTCCAGCTCGAATCCGGCAGGCGCGAGAGCACCTCATGCGGGCCGGTGAGGTCCACCTGGTCGAGGTCGTCGAAGATCAGGCTGCCGATTTTGAGATGGGCCATGGCCGGGGCGCTCCTTTGGGGAAGCGCCGAGTGTGGCGTCACCGCAAGACGCCGTCCATGGGGGCGCCGTCCATGGGTGTGCGGCTCAGCGCCTCGGCCAGCAGGTCGAAGACGATGCGCATGCGGCGGCTCGCGTGCAGCTCGCGATGCGCGGCCAGATACATGGGGAAGCGGATGCCGGGGGCTTCGTGCAGCACGCGGCGCACCAGGGGTTCGGCATCGCCCACCGCCTCGGTCATCAGGCCGATGCCGGCGCCGCGCTTCACATATTCCCACTGCACCAGGTGGTTTTCCGAGACGATGGGGAAATGCGCGGGCGTGAGGTCGAAGCCCCTGGCCTGCATCGCCGCCGCCATCGCCTCGCGCGGGGCGAAGCCGATGAACTGGCCGCGCGCCATCCCGGCTGCGTCACGCGGCTCGCCGATGGCGCGCAGATAGACCGGCGTTGCGTAGAAATTCCCGACATCATCGCGCAGCTTGCGCACCACCAGCTCCGCCTGGGTGGAGGCGTAGTTGCGGATGGCGATATCCGCCTCGCGCCGCAGCAGGTCTGTGGGCGCATTATCGGCCACGATCTCCACCGCGATGCCGGGATGCCGCCGGCGCAATTCCAGGATGATCGGCGGCAGGAGATGCGCCGCATAGACATGGGTGGAGGTGATGCGGATGCTGCCCTCGATGCTCTCCGACTGCCCCGCGGCCGAGCGGGAGAAGCGCGTCGCCGCCTCGGCCATGGCGCGCAACTCGTCGCGCAGCGCGGCGCCGCCCGGGGTGAGGCGGAGGCCGCGGCCCACGCGCTCGAAGAGCACCACGCGCATCTCCTGCTCCAGCGCCGCCACCTGGCGGCCGAGCGTGGGCTGGGTGATGCCGAGCGCCCGCGCCGCAGCGGAGAGCGAACCTTCCTCGGCCGCCGCGAGGAAGGCGCGGGCGTGGTTCCAGTCAAAGCGAAGCGCGGGCCAATCCATGCAGGATTGTATGGAACAAGCCCGGATTTCGGCAATATGCCTGCGTTGGATGCATGGATAAACCCGGCGGCACACGACAGGAGTTCCCATGCAAGCCGTCCTCTGGCGCCGCTACGGCCCGCCCGAATCCCTCACCCTCGGCGAAGCGCCCATGCCCATCCCGGGCAGAGGCGAAATCCGCGTCCGCATCCATGCCACCACCGTGACCTCCGGCGATGCAAGGCTGCGTGGCTGCCGGGGCGCGGGGCTCTTCTGGCTGCCGCTGCGCCTGATCTTCGGGCTGTTCCGCCCACGGCACCCTGTTCCTGGCATGGAATTCGCGGGCGAGGTGGAAGCGCTGGGGGCCGGCGTCACCGGCTTTGCGCTGGGCGAGCGCGTCTTCGGCATGGCCGCGCGCGGGGCCCATGCCGAATACCTGACCATGCCGGCCGAAGGCTGCGTCGCCCGCCAACCCGCCGGCTTCACCCATGCGGAAGCCGCCAGCCTGCCCTTCGGCGCATTGACGGCACTTATTTTCCTGCGCGACGTGCTGCAATGGCGCAGCGGCGAGGCGCTGCTGGTCCATGGCGCGGGTGGCGCGGTGGGCGTGCATGCGGTGCAGCTTGCCCGGCATTTCGGCCTCACGGTGACGGCGGTGGCCAGTGCCCGGCATGCGGCGCTGTTGCGCGGGCTGGGTGCCGCGCAGGTGCTGGACCGCGCAACACAGGATTTCACCCAAGGCGCCATGCGCTACGATGCGGTGCTGGATGCGGTGGGCGGCACCAGCTTTCGCCGCGTGCATCGCGTCCTCACTCCGCGCGGGCGGCATGTCTTCGTGAATTTCGGCGCGCGGGAACTGGGGCAGATGATCTGGACGCAGCTGCGGCCCGGGTCGCGCGTGCTCTGCGGCCATGCCGGCGGCAGCCAGGCTGACCTGGTCTTCCTGCGGGACCTGGCCGAGGCCGGTGCGCTGCGCCCGGTGATCGGCCACCGCATGCCGCTCAGCGCGATCGTCGCCGCGCATGCGCTGGTGGATTCCGGGCGCAAGCAGGGCGCCCTGGTGCTGGAGCCTATTCCGGCCTGATGCCGGCGCCGCGCATCACGCCCGCGTAGCGGGCCATGTCGCTGCGGACGAAGGCCATGATCTGCTCCGGCGTCTGCAATTCCGGCATGCCGACCACGGCCTGCTCCGAAAGGCGCTGTGCCGCCTGGCGCTGCGCCGTGGCATAGGCGGCGTTCAGCGCGGCCACGATATGCGGCGGCGTGCGCGCCGGCGCCATGGCGATGATCCAGGCATCCACCGCGAATTCCGGCATGCCGAGCTCCGTGGCCGAGGGGACGTCGGGCAGCGTCGGCGCGCGCTCCGCACCCGCCACCACCAGCGCCCGCACATTGCCGCCGCGGATATGGCCGAGGGCGGAGGCAATCGGGTCCACCGTGAAGATCGCATCGCCGGTGATGACACCCTGCATGGCCGGCCCACCGCCGCGATAATGCACGGGCGCGATGTCGAGCTGGTTCACCGCGCGGAACATCTCGCCGCCCAGATGCACCGCGGTGCCGATGCCGGCCGAGGCGAAGTGGTAGCGCCCGGGATTGGCGCGGATGAGCGCCAGCAGCTCGGCCAGGTTCTGCGCGGGCAGGCGTGGATTGACGCAGAGCACCTGCGGCACCCGGCCGATCATGCTGAGGCCCGCGAAATCCGCCACGGGATCGAACGGCATGCGCGCCACCAGCGCGGGGGCGATGGCGTGGCCATTGCTGTGGACGATGATGGTGTGCCCATCAGGCGCCGCCTTGGCGACGAAATCCGTGCCCACCAGCCCGGCCGCACCACCCGGCCGGTTCTCCACCACCAAAGGCTGCCCGAGGATCTGCGCCACTGGATCGGCCATGATGCGCGCCACCACATCGGTGGTGCCGCCAGGGGCGAAGGGAACGATGACGCGGATGGGCCGGTCCGGCCGCCAGGCGGGCTGCCCGGCGGGTTGTGCCATGGCAGCGAAGGGCATCAGGCCGGCCGCAGCCAGCAAGTTTCGGCGGTGCATGGACATCTCCCGGAAGCCTGCCCCGTCAGGCGGAGCTTGGGCGGGAGATTGGCGGTTTCCGTCCATCTGCGAAAGGGGGGCGGGAGAGGCCCCCCCTCCCGGGCGGCGTCAGCCGAGGCGGACCAGCGGTTCCGGCGCCTCGCGGTACTCGCCATGGGCGGCGCCGCCGCTCATGAAGCGGTGCACATCCTCATAGATCATCTCGATGCCGATATAGACGATGAGCGCCACACCGATATAGGCGACGACCGGGAAGCTCTCCAGCAGCCGCGCGATCAGCGTGGCGGCCACACCCATCAGCAGGATGGAGATGATCAGGCCGATGATGAGCATGGACATGTTGCCATGCGCCGCCCCCGCCACGGCCAGCACATTGTCGAGGCTCATGGAGACGTCGGCGATGACGATCTGGCGCAGCGCCACGGCCATGGTCTTGGGTGCGGCATCGGCGTGGTGGCCGGACGCCTCGTCCTTGTCCTTCTGGCGCAGTTCCGTGAAGAAGGTATAGGCGATCCAGAGCAGCACCAGGCCGCCCACCAACATGATGCCGGGGATCGCCAGCAGATAGACGGCGGCGAGGCTGAGCAGGATTCTCAGCACCACCGCCAGTAGCATGCCGAAGAGGATGGCCTTGGAGCGCTGCGCCGCGGGAAGCCCCGCGGCGGCCAGCGCGATGAGAACCGCGTTGTCCCCGGACAGGATCAGGTTCACGCCGAGGATCTCGGTCAGGACGACCCAGTCCCAGGCGGCCACGAAGGCGGCGAAATCCATGTTCTCTTGCTTCCCTCAACTCGGATCGAGGGAAGCTAGACCGCCCGCCTAGGCCTGTCTTTGCGGAACGGTCATTTCCAAGTCATTCAACCTTGCGCTGCTTGTCCACGCTGGCGCGGGTCCGCAGCACCGCCTCGACCACGAGGGCGCTGACGGCGGCGAGGATCGCCACCTGCAACACCGTGGCCCCGGCCCAGATCCATGCGGGGAAGACACCCGGCAGCGCGAGGTAGCCCAGCGGCAGCAGCAGGAAGGCATAGGAGCCGGGCAGGCGGTCCGCGACCTCATGCGTGCCGGACCAGATCATGTCGCCCGCGACGTAGACGATAATCAGCAGGCCGACCCAGGCGATCCAGCGATGCTTGTTCAGCAGGTTGGCGATGAAGGTGGCGGCAATGCCCATCAGGATGACCGAGATGGCAAGGCCCACGATCAGCACATAGGGGTGGTCCTTCGCGGCGCCGGCCACGGCCAGCACATTGTCCAGGCTCATGGAGATGTCGGCGATCAGGATCTGCGTGATGGCCTGGCGCATGGTCTTGCGGGGCGAGCCGTCCGGGTTGGTCGTCGACTCGTCGAAGCCATCGGCCGGCGCCTCATGCCCGCCGCTGCGCAGCTCGCGGTACATCTTCCAGCACACCCAGGCGAGCAGCACGCCACCGGCCAGCGTGATGCCGGTGATGGCGAGCAGCTGCACCGTGATGCTGGCGAAGGCGATGCGCATCACCGTGGCTGCGGCGATGCCCCAGAGCACCGCCTTCTTGCGCTGCTCGGGCGGCAGGCCGGCGGCGGCCATGCCCACGACGATCGCATTGTCCCCCGCGAGGACAATATCGATCATCAGGACCTGCATGAGCGGTACGAACCAATCCGGCATGGGCGCGCCCTTCTAAATGAACCAATTGTAATCCAAGGCTTTTCTTGGTATGCTCACTTCTTTGACAGAGGAAGCGGCGCGCGCCAAGCCCGCTTGTCCGTATTTGCGGCACGCGGCAAACCTGCCCCCATATCTGCGAACACGCGTTGTTGAGAGGCTCCGATGGTCCCCCGTTATTCCCGCCCCGCCATGGCCGAGATCTGGTCCCCCGAGACGCGGTATCGCATCTGGTTCGAGATCGAGGCCCTTGCCGCCGAGGCGATGGCCGAAATCGGCACCATTCCTGCCTCCGCGGCCGCTTCCATCCGCCAGGGCGGCGCGCCGCGCGTGGCCGCCATGGGGGCCGCCGATGTGGAGCGGATCGACGAGATCGAACGCGTCACGCGGCATGACGTGATCGCCTTTCTCACCTGGCTCGGCGAGGGCATCGGCGAGGATGCGCGCTACATGCACCAGGGCCTGACGAGCAGCGATGTGCTCGACACCTGCCTCGCCGTGCAGATGACACGGGCGGCAGATTTGCTCATCGCCGATGTCGAAGCCGTCATGGCCGCGTTGCGAATGCGCGCCATGGAGCACAAGTTCACCCCCACCATCGGCCGCAGCCACGGCATCCATGCCGAGCCGACCAGCTTCGGGCTGAAGCTCGCCGGCCATTACTGCGAATTCGCCCGCAACCGCGAGCGGCTGGTCGCCGCGCGCGCCGAAGTCGCCACCTGCGCCATCTCGGGGCCCGTGGGCACCTTCGCCAGCGTGGACCCGCGGGTGGAGGCGCATGTGGCCAAGTCGCTCGGCCTCGCCATCGAGCCGGTCAGCACGCAGGTCATCCCGCGCGACCGCCACGCGGCGTTCTTCGCCACGCTGGCCGTCGTCGCCGGCGCGGTGGAGCGGCTGGCCACGGAAGTGCGCCATCTGCAGCGCTCCGAAGTGCGCGAGGCGGAGGAATTCTTCCACGCCGGGCAGAAGGGCAGTTCCTCCATGCCGCACAAGCGCAACCCGGTGCTCTCCGAGAACATCACGGGCCTCGCGCGGCTGGTGCGCGGCTATGCGATGCCGGCGCTGGAAAACATCACCCTCTGGCATGAGCGCGACATCAGCCATTCCAGCGTGGAGCGCGTGATCGGGCCTGACGCCACCATCGCGCTCGATTTCGCGCTGATGCGCCTGGCCGGCATGATGGAGAAGCTGACGGTCTATCCCGTGCGCATGACCGAGAACCTGGAAGGCCTGGGCGGCGTCGTGCACAGCCAGAAGGTGCTGCTGGCGCTGACCCAGGCGGGCCTCTCGCGCGAGGAGAGCTACGCCGCCGTCCAGCAGGCCGCGATGGCGACCTGGCTGCAGCTCGGCCAGCCCGATGTGAAGAGCTTCGCCGAGAACCTGCTGGCGCGGCCCGAGGTGGGTGCGGTGATGGATGCGCAGCACCTCCAGGCCGTGATGGACCCGCAGCTCGATTTCCGCCACGTCGAGACGATCTTCGCGCGCGTGTTCGGAACCGCGTGACCGCGCTCTACATCGACGCCGATGCCTGCCCGGTGCGCGAGGAAGCGTTCCGGGTGGCGCAGCGCCTCGGGCTGCACACCCACGTCGTCTCCAATGGCGCGCGGGGCATCCTGCTGCCCGAGAGCCCGCTGATCCATCGCGTCATCGTCACCGAGGGCGCGGATGTGGCCGATGACTGGATCGCCGATCGCATCACGGCGGCCGATGTCTGCGTCACGCAGGACATTCCGCTCGCTGCGCGCTGCCTGGAGAAGGGCGCGCGGGCATTGAATTCCAAGGGCCATCGCTGGACGCTGGAGAATATCGGCAATGCGCTGGCCGGCCGCGCGGTGGCCGAGCATCTGCGCTCCACCGGCGCGCGCACGGGCGGGCCTTCGGGCATGACGCCGCAGGACCGCTCGCGCTTCCTTTCGGAGCTGGACACGCTGTTGCGCGCGGCGATGCGCCCGCCACCGCCCAGCCTGCGGGTGCCGCCGGGCGGCTTCTGAAGCCGGGCACAAATCCCGGCCTGAAATCAACGAAGTTTTGCCTTGCTTCCGCCATCAGCCGGGCGCTCCATCTTTCCCATGACGGCAAGAACCGGGAGGCCCGAAGGGCGTTCTGGCGTGATAAGTCGTCCCGTTCTGATTTGGCCGTGGCCCCCCTTCCTCAGGCACAGATGCCAAGGCGCCACGGCGGAGGAAAATGCCATGCGCCGGCTTCGGGCAATGGTGGTTCTCGGCGTTCTGGCCGGGCTTTCGGCCTGCGCGCCTGGTTATGTCGGCCCAGCTTATGTGGGGCAGGCCTATGTCGGGCCGGCCTATGGTGGCGGCTATGTGGCGCCGGCCTATGGCTATGCGGCGCCGCGCTATTACGCGCCGGCGCCTCGCTACTACGCCCCGGCACCCCGCTTCTACGCGCCGCCGCCCCGCTATTACGGCGGCTATCGCGGCGGCTATGGAGCGCCCTATCGCGGGGGTGGCCCGCGCCACTGGCGCTGAGGTTGATGGCAGCAAAGACCATCATGGCGCCACGCTTCCGCCATGCTCCAGGCGTCACATATGACCATCCAAGGAGGGTTCTTTCATGCGCCCGTTTCGCCTGCTGATGATCGGAGCCGTGCTCGGCTTCACCGCGCTGACCGGCCAGGCCGCCCAGGCCCAGCACTGGAACAAGCCGGGCTACGCCTATGCCCCGCCGCCGCCCGTCTACTACGTGCCGCCGCGCCCGGTCTTCGTGCCGCCGCCGCCCATCTTCTACGCGCCGCCCATCTTCCACGCGCCGCCCCGGCCGCGCTACTACGCGCCGCCGGTCTATTATGCGCCGCGCCCCTTCCATGGCCGCCCGCATTGGCACGGCCGCCGCTGGTAAAGGGCTTCAGGGGCCGCTGATGCCGACCCGCCACGGCACCTCCGCCATGCGCGGGATCTCGGCCGCGATCAGCGCGCGGGATACCGCGGCGCAGGTTGAGGGTGACCGGAGGCCCAGGCCTGGTTCAGCAGCATGAGCCGCGTGAGAAGAACGCGACGCGGCATGACAGGCCCCCTGCCAAGGATCGCGGTAAGCTGGGTCGCGCCGCCCGGCCCCGGGCGGCGGCGGCCTGCTCCATGTCAATACAGATTGGCTTTCAGCCGCTCCGGCGCCGCCAGGTCATAGGCCACGGCATCCAGCGCGCCCTTCTTGTGGGCCGAGACCAGCTGCCCCATGGTCGGCACCTCGGCCGGGCGCTTCTCGCCACGCCAGAGGGCGGAGCGCATCAGGGCCTTGGCGCATTGCATGAAGATCTCCCGGACCTCGACGATCAGCACCGTGGCGGGCGTCTTCCCCTGCGCCACACAGCGGCCGCGCAGCTCCGGGTCGGTCGAGATGGTGGCGGTGCCGTGCAGGCGCAGCGTCTCGTTCACGCCGGGAATGAGGAACAGCAGCGAGACCCGGTTGTCCTCGATGATGTCGCGCAGCCCGTCCAGGCGGTTATTGCCCTTGCGGTCGGGCAGCATGACGCGGTGGTCGTCCAACACCTCGACGAAGCCCGGCGCATCGCCGCGCGGCGTGATGTGGTTGCCGCGCGCCCCCTGGGTGCCGAGCAGCACGAAGGGCGAGGCGGCGATGAAGGCGCGCGTCGGCGCGTCCAGCCGGTCGGTGGATTTGGTGCGAGCGACCTCCATGACCTGGTCATAAAGGGCTTCGAGCTGGGCGATGGTGGTGACGGCGTGTGGGTTCATGGTGGCCATGGTGGCGAAACCCGGCGCCGGGCGCTATAGCGATTTCCTCAACCAATCTCTGAAGTCGCCATGGCTGGTCATTCGCAGTTCAAGAACATCATGCACCGCAAGGGCGGGCAGGACGCCAAGCGCGCCCGCGCCTTCGCCAAGATCGGCCGCGAGATCACGGTCGCGGCCAAGCAGGGCCTGCCGGACCCCAACCACAATCCGCGCCTGCGCGCCGCGCTCGTCGCCGCGCGCCTGGCGAACATGACCAAGGATGTGGTGGACCGCGCCATCAAGAAGGCGAGCGGCGCGGGCTCGGGCGAGGATTACGCCGAGATTCGCTATGAGGGGCGCGGCCCCGGCGGTGTCGCCGTCATCATCGAGGCGCTGACCGACAACCGGAACCGGACGGCGAGCGATCTGCGCTCCATGTTCGGCAAGGCCGGCGGCGCGATGGGCGAGACGGTGGCCTTCCAGTTCGACCGCGTGGGCGCCCTGCGCTTCGCCGCTTCGGTCGCTGATGCCGACACCATGCTGGAAGCCGCCATCGAGGCCGGCGCGCAGGATGTGAGCAGCACGGCCGAGGGCCATGAGGTGCTGACCCTGCCCGAGGACCTCAACGCCGTGCGCGACGCGCTGGAAACCCGCTTCGGCGAGGCCCAGGCCGCGCGGCTGGAATGGAAGCCCAACATGACCGTCGAGCTGGACGAGGATGCGGCGGCCAGCGTGCTGAAATTCATCGATCAGCTCGACGACCACGACGACGTGCAGCAGGTCTACGCCAATTTCGAGGTGAGCGACGCCGTGCTGGCGAAGCTCTCGGGCTAGCTTGCAGCGCGCGACCCGCATCCTGGGGATTGATCCCGGCCTGACCCATACGGGCTGGGGGCTGATCGAGAGCGCGGGCTCGCATCTGCGCTACATCGCGGCGGGCGCCATCAGCACGCTGGCCAGCGACGAACTTTCGGCGCGGCTGGTGCTGATCCATAACGGGCTCTCGCACCTGATCGGCGAATGGCAGCCGGATGAGGCCGCGGTCGAGCACACCTATGTGAACAAGAACCCGGCCGCCGCGCTGAAACTGGGCCAGGCGCGTGGCGTCGCGCTGCTGGCGCCCGCGCTGGCGGGGCTGCCGGTCGCGGAATATCAGGCGATGGAGGTGAAGCGCGCCGTGGTCGGCACCGGCCATGCCGACAAGATCCAGGTGCAGGACATGGTGAAGCGCCTGCTGCCGGGCGCCGTGCTGAAGCGCGCGGATGCGGCGGATGCGCTGGCGATCGCCATTTGCCACGCGCATCACCGCGGCACGCGCAGCCTGCTGGCCAGGTTGGCGCAGGCATGATCGGCATGCTCACAGGCCGCGTGGACAGCGTGGCCGATGGCGCCTGCGTGCTCGACGTGAACGGCGTGGGCTACCTCGTCGCCTGCAGCCGCAAGACGCTGGACCGGATGACGGCGCGCGACGGCGTGCAGAAGCTGCTGGTGGAAACCCGCGTCAGCCAGGATGCGATCACCCTCTACGGCTTTCTCGACGCGGCCGAGCGCGAGGCCTTCCGCGCGCTGATCGAGGTGAAGACGGTGGGGCCGCAAAAGGCGCTGCTGGTGCTCTCGGGCCTCACGCCGGAGCAATTGGCCCGCGCCATCGCGGCCAAGGAGCGCAAGAAGCTCTCCGAGGTGAAGGGGCTGGGGGCCGCCACCGCGAACCGCGTGATCGACGAGCCCGCGATGCAGAAATGGGCCGTGGGCCGCGCGACGCCGGAGGAGGATGGCGGCGGCGTGGCGCTCGCCCCCCTGGCGCCGAACAGCACCGAGGCCGATGCGGTCAGCGCGCTGCTGAACCTGGGCCTGAAGCGGCCGGAGGCCGAGCGCGCGGTGGGCCGCGCCAAGGCACGCCTCGGCGAAGGGGCGGAACTGAACGCGCTCATCACCATCGCCTTGCAGGAAAGCGCGCGATGAAGCTGGCGCGCCGCAGCCTGGCGGCTTTCGCCCTCACGCCTGCCCTGGCGCGGGCCGAAGCCTTGGTGAAGCTGGAGGCGGAGAGCGGCGGCCGCCTTGGGGTTGCCATTCTCGACAGCGCCACCGGCCGCCTGACCGGGCAGCGCCTGGACGAGCGCTTCGCCATGACCAGTACGGTGAAGCTCCTGCTCGCCGCCGCGCTCCTCGCACGCGCCGATGCGGGGCAGGAGGCGCTGGATCGCCGGGTGCGCGTCGAACGCACCGCGCTTGTGCCGTGGTCGCCGGTCACGGAAACCCGGACGGATGCAGCGGGCTTGTCCCTCGCCGAACTGGCCGAGGCGATGATGACGATCAGCGACAACACCGCCGCCAACCTGATCCTCGATGCGCTGGGCGGGTCGGCCGCGCTGAACGCCTTCCTCCGCGCCCTGGGCGATGCGACGACCCGCCTGGACCGCCCCGAACCGGCGCTGAACGAGGCCCGCCCCGGCGATCCGCGCGACACCACGACGCCCGCCGCCATGGTGCGCACGCTTGCGGCCGTCTGTGCGAGCCCGGTGCTCTCAGACGCCGCGCGCGCTCAGTTGCTGGGCTGGATGGCGGCGAACCGCACGGGGGGCCCGCTGCTGCGCGCCGGCCTGCCCGCGGGCTGGCGCATCGGCGACCGCACGGGTGCGGGCGGCTTCCACAGCCGTGGCGTGGTGGCCATGCTCTCGCCACCGGAGGGCGCGGCGCCGCTCTTCATCGCGGCCTATCTGCATGAGGGGCCGGCGGCGATGGCCGCGCGCGATGCCATCTTCGCGCGCCTCGGCGCCATGATCGCGGGGGGCCGGGCATGAGCGAGCGCCTCACCGGCCGCGAGCGCCAGGATGAGGATTCCGGCGAGGCCACCCTCCGCCCGCAATTGCTCGCCGATTTCACCGGCCAGAAGCTGCTGCGCGAGAACCTCTCCATCTTCATCCAGGCCGCTTCCGCACGTGGCGAGGCGCTGGACCATGTGCTGCTGCATGGTCCGCCGGGCCTGGGCAAGACCACGCTCGCGCAGATCGTGGCGCGCGAGATGGGGGTGGGGTTCCGCGCCACCTCCGGCCCCGTGCTGCAACGCGCCGGCGACCTCGCCGCGATCCTGACCAACCTCCAGCCGCGCGACGTGCTCTTCGTGGATGAGATCCACCGGCTGCAGCCCGCCATCGAGGAAACCCTCTATCCCGCGATGGAGGATTTCCAGCTCGACCTCATCATCGGCGAGGGGCCGGCGGCGCGCACCGTGCGCATTGACCTGCCACCCTTCACTTTGGTGGGGGCCACCACGCGCTCCGGCCTGCTCTCCACGCCGCTGCGGGACCGCTTCGGAATCCCTCTCCGCCTCAACCTCTACACGCCGGAGGAATTGTTCCGCATCGTCCGGCGCGGCGCGGAAAAGCTGGGCTTCGCCCTCTCCGAGGAGGGGGCGCGGGAAATCGCCAACCGCTCGCGCGGGACGCCGCGCATTGCGGGCCGCCTGCTGCGCCGCGTGCGGGATTTCGCGGTGGTGGAAGGCCGCGTGGCCGATCGCGCCATGGCGAATATCGCGCTCGAACGCCTGGAGGTGGATGCGAAGGGCCTGGACGCGATGGACCGCCGCTACCTCCGCCGCATCGCCGAGCACCACAATGGCGGGCCGGTGGGCGTGGAGACGCTGGCCGCCGCCCTCTCGGAAAGCCGGGACACGCTGGAGGATGTGGTGGAGCCCTTCCTCATCCAGGAGGGCCTGGTGCTGCGCACGCCCCGCGGCCGCATGCTGGGCGAACCCGGCTGGCGGCATCTGGGGATGGCGCCGCCGGCGGGCAGCGTGATCCAGCCCGATCTGCTGGAGCCGCCCGCCCCCCCGATGGCCGGAGGCGCGAATGCGCCGGAGGGCTGAAGCGGTGGGGGAGTGCGTGACGAAAGGTTACGAGCACCGCCACACGCTGCGCGTCTATTTCGAGGACACGGATGCGGGCGGCGTCGTCTATCACGCCAATTACCTGCGCTGGGCCGAGCGCGCGCGCACCGAAGCCCTGCGCGACATGGGACTCCCCCATTCCGAGATGCAGCGCCTGCATGGATGCTTCCTGGTGGTGCGACGCGCCACCGTGGAGTATGCACGCCCCGCACGCCTGGATGACGAGGTGGTGGTCGCCACCCGCATCCGCCGTGCATCCGCAAGCCTGCTGCTGGTGCAGGAGGTCTTCCGGGGGGAGGAGAAACTGGCCGTGCTTGAGGTGACGCTGGCTTGCGTGGATGCAGCAAGCCTGGCCCCAAGGCGGCTGCCCGAACCCTGGCTGGGCGCGCTGCGCGCCCGGATCGCAACCGAAGATTTCTCGAGACCTGGAGGCCTGGCCCCTTGAAGTACGTCCTCGCTGTCGCGCTTGCCCTCCCCTTCGAGGCCCTGGCCCAGGGTGTCAGCTCCGCCCCGTTGGCCGCACCCGCGCATGACCTCTCCCTGATGGGCCTGTTCCTCCAGGCCGACTGGGTGGTGAAGGCCGTGATGGTCGCGCTGCTGCTGGCCAGCGTCTATGTCTGGGCCATCGCCTTCGAGAAGTTCACCGCCCTCGGCCGCGCCAAGCGCGAGGCGGATGAGTTCGAGGACCGCTTCTGGCGCGGCGGCAGCCTGGATGACCTCTACCGCGCCCAGGGCGACAATCCGGCCCACCCCATGGCCTCGGTCTTCGTGGTGGGCATGCGCGAATGGCATGCGTCAACGGCCGCCGGCACGGGTGCGATGATGGTCGCCGGCACGCGCGAACGCGTGGAGCGCGCCATGGCGGTGACCATCCAGCGCGAGATGGAGCGGCTGGAAAAACGGATGACCTTCCTCGCCTCCACCGGCTCGGCCGCGCCCTTCGTGGGGCTTTTCGGCACGGTCTGGGGCATCATGAACAGCTTCGCCGCCATCGCCGGCATGCAGAACACCAGCCTGGCTGTCGTGGCGCCCGGCATCGCGGAGGCATTGTTTGCCACCGCCATCGGCCTGGTCGCCGCCATTCCGGCCGTGCTGATCTACAACATGCTGGCCTCCAAGCTCGGCAAGTTTGCCGGGCGCCTTGAGGGCTTCGCCTCGGAATTCGGCGCCATCCTGGCGCGGCAGACCGAGGCCGCGGCCAATGCGCCGCGCACCGCGGCGGCGGAATAAGCCATGGCCGGCCCCCTGATGAAGCGCGGATCGGGCGCGCGCTACCGCCCGATGGCCGAGATCAATGTGACGCCCTTCGTGGACGTCATGCTGGTGCTACTGATCATCTTCATGGTGGCCGCGCCGATGATGACGACCGGCGTCCCCGTGGACCTGCCCCGCACCACCGCCCAGCCGCTGAACCAGGAGCAGGAGCCCCTGACCATCAGCGTGGACCCGCAAGGCCGCATCTTCCTGCAGGAAACCGAAGTGCCGCTGGAAGGCCTGGTCGCCCAGCTCCAGGCCATCGCCCAGGCCCAGCCGGCCGGCGCCCCCGGCGCGCCGGAGCGCCGCATCTTCGTCCGTGGTGACCGCGCCATCAGCTATGGTCGCGTGATGGAGGTCATGGGCACGATCAGCGCCGGCGGCTTCACCCGCGTCGCCCTCCTCGCCGAGCAGGCCAACCCGACGGCGCGCCCCCCCGCCGCGCCCGCCGGCCGTCCCGCCAACACTCCCGCTACCCCCCCGGCGCGAGGCCAACAGGCCCCGCGCTGAAATGACGCGTCACGCCTTGCTCGCGGCCCTGCGTTCCAGCGCCGCCCGTCGCGCGGCCTGGGGCGCCTGCGCCCATGCCCGGGCCGGATGCTAGGGCATGGATGACCGGCGTTTCCGCCTCTGGGTAGGCCTTTCCTTCGGCGCGCATCTGCTCGCGCTGGTGCTGATCCTCTTCGAGCTCGCGCCCAAGCGCCTGCCGGAGCCCACCGAGCAAGCCTTCGCCGTGGAATTCGCCCCCGCCCAGCAGGCCCAGGGCGAGACGCCCGCGCCACGCCCGGCGCCGCCCACGCCCGTCCCGGCCCCGCCCACGCCCGAGCCCGCGCCG
>NZ_JAIEQY010000048.1 GCF_019747315.1 Roseococcus sp.
CGGCTGGCGGCGGCGCTGGCCCGCCTCGCGCAGCTGGGGCCCCTCCCGCCCGAGGCCCTGCCGCTGGATGTGGGCGACGCGGCGGCGGTGGCCGAGGCCATGGGTGGATTGCTCGCGCGGCACGGGGCGCCCGCCTGGGTCATCACCAGCGCCGGCATCGCCCGCCCGGGCCGCTTCCTGGACCAGCCCCTGGCCGAGCATGAAGCACAGTGGCGCACGAATTACCTCGGCACGCTGCATGTGGTCCACGCGCTGGCGCCGGCCATGGCGCGGGCGGGCCGCGGGCAGGTGATCCTGATATCCTCGGCCGCCGCGCTGGGGGGGTTTGCCGGCTATGGCGCCTATGCCCCCTCCAAATGGGCGCTGCGGGGCCTGGGCGACATTCTCTCCGTCGAGCTCGGCGCGCATGGGGTGCGCGTGCTGACCGCCTTCCCGCCCGATACCGACACGCCCCAGCTGGCCGAGGAGCGCGCCCTTCGCCCCGCCTTCACCGCCCGCTTCGCCGGCGGCAACCGCCCCCTCAGCCCCGGTTTTGTCGCGGCGAAGATCCTGCATGCGGCGGATCGCGGCCGGCGGCATGTGGCGCCCGGCTTCGGCGCCAGCCTGCTGCTGCTGGCAGGGCCGCCCTTCGCGCGCTATCTGGAGGCGCTGCAACGCCGCCTCCTGCGCCGCCACCCCGAGGATTCCCGCCCCCCGTGAATCCATTTGCGCTCAACCCGCCCGTCATCGAGGAAGCGGGCCCGGGCTGGCTGATCCCCGCCCATCCACGCCCGCTGGACACACCACCCGGCGCGCTGCGCCTGGCGCTGATGGCCCGGCGCAGCCTGCTCGCGCCCTGGACGGCGGACACCTATGCGGCGCGCGACTTCGCCTATCCGCTGCTGCGCCGCCAGATCTGCGTCTTCAACGACCCGGCCTCGATCAAGACGGTCTTCGTCACCCAGGCGGAGTGCTTCGAGCGCAAGGGGGCGATGATGCGCCGCGCCCTTTCGCCCCTGCTGGGGGATGGGCTCTTCATCTCGGATGGCGAGACCTGGCGGCAGCGGCGGCCGCTGGTGGCTGATATCGCGCACAAGACGCAGGTGCCCTTCTACGCGCCGATGATGACGGGTGCCGTGGCCGATCTGCTGGCTGGTTGGCGTGACGGCGCCGAGGTGAGCCTGCTGCCGGCCATGGCGGAACTCACCGCGCAGATCATCGCGCGCTCCATCTTCGGCACCCGCCTGGGCGCGGAGGCGCTGACGCGGATCGTGCATGGCTTCGGCCGCTACCAGGCGCGGATCGACAGCTTCAACCTGCCCTTCTTCCTGGGCGCCTCCGAGGGCTGGCCGGTGGGCCGGGGCGCCGCGCTGCGCTCGGCCATCGCCGAGGTGCATGGCGTGGTGGAGCATGTGATCACCGAGCATGTCGCCGGCCGCGGCGAGCATGGCTCCATGGTGGACCTGCTGGTGCGCCGCATGCAGCGCAGCCCGGAACTGGGCCTGGACGTCCAGGCGCTGCGCAACGAGGCGGCGACGATCTTCATGGCCGGGCACGAGACCACGGCGGCGACGCTGACCTGGGCCTTTTACCTGCTGGCCAAGGCGCCCTGGGCCGAGGCCGCCCTGCATGCCGAGCTGGACGCCGTGCTGGGCGCGCGCGAGCCGACCGCCGAGGACGTGCCCCACCTTCCCTATGCGCGCGCCGTGATCGAGGAGACATTGCGTCTTTACCCCCCTGTCCCCATCCTCCCCCGCCAAGCGCGCGAAGCGACGCAAGTGGGGGAAATCATGGTGGAAAAGGATGCGCTGGTGCTGGTGGTGCCCTGGCTGTTGCACCGCTCGCCCGACCTCTGGGACAGGCCGATGCATTTCCGGCCGGAGCGTTTCCTGGAGGGCGCCGCGCCGGTGCCCTACAGCTATATCCCCTTCTCGGCCGGGCCGCGCATCTGCGCCGGGCTGAATTTCGGCCTGACCGAGGCGATCCTCTGCCTGGCCATGATCGCCCGCGCCTTCCGGCTGCGGCTGCGGCCGGGCTTCCGGGCCGAGCCGGTCTGCCGCCTTTCGCTGCGGCCGCTACACCCCATCCTGGCCCGGCTGGAAGCGCGGGCGTGAGCGAGACGCCGCCCCTGCCGGACCGCCGTGCGCCCGGCCTGCGCAACCGGCTGCTGGATGCCTGGGAAATCCTGCAATACCAGGTGTTCCGCCGAATGCCGATCGACCTGGCACCGCGGCTGAGCGCCCCCGGCATTGTCGCCTACATCAAGCGCGAGCGGCCCTGGGTGGTGGAGCGCGCGCGGGCCAATCTCAAGCGCCACCGCCCCTGGGCGAGCGAGGCTGAGATCGAGGCCTGGGTGGAGACCTTCCTCGACAATATCGGCCGCTATGTCGGGGAAACCGCCAGCATCGGCCGCTATTGGGATGCCGGGCGGATCGAATTGCCCAACCCCGACCGCGCCAGGGCGATCCGCAAGCGCGGCGGCGTCCTGGCGCTGTGCCTGCACACCGGCAATTGGGAGGTGATGCTGGAAGGGCTCAAGGCCGTGGGCATGAGTGCCGCCTGCGCGCCCATCGAGTGGGAAACCCGCGGCCAGACCTGGATCA
This sequence comes from Roseococcus sp., assembly GCF_019747315.1. Taxonomy (GTDB): domain Bacteria; phylum Pseudomonadota; class Alphaproteobacteria; order Acetobacterales; family Acetobacteraceae; genus Roseococcus. Next base: position 2,583 of record NZ_JAIEQY010000048.1, read on the forward strand.
TCAACGACCTGCGCCGCCGGAACGGCCTGCGCTATCTCAGCATGGACCATGGCGGCGTGCGCGCCGCCTACAAGGAGGTGAAGGAGGATGGCCTGCTCGCCATCTTCGTGGATGAGGCGCGCGAGGGGAAGCTCATGGCGCCGCTCTTCGGCCGGCCGCCCCACGGGGAGGGCAACCTCGCCATCGCCGCGAAGCTGGCGCGCCGCAGCGGCTGCACCATTGTGCTTTGCTACGTCACCCGCCTGCCGGAGCAGCGCTTCCGCGTGACCTTCAGCGACGTGATCGAGATGCCGAAGGAAGCGAAGGGATTGCTGGAAGACGTGGCCTTCCTCAACAGCGTGATCGAGCCCGTTGTGCTGGAGCATCTCGAGCAGTGGTTCTGGCTCGATGACAGTTTCTGACGCCCCTGGCGTCGTTGTCGGGGCCATTTCGCCCGGGCCGCTGGCCGACCAGGTGCTGGACCTCGCGGCCACGGGGCGCGCGGGGCTGGCGGCGCTGCTGGGCGATGCCGCGCAGCGCCATGCGATCTTCCGGCCCGCCATCCGGCCGGACCGCTTCCTGGTGGCCACGGTGGGGGGCGAGCTGGCGGGCTATCTCAGCCTGAAATATGCCGGCCAGGGTCCCTTCGCGCCGGGCATCGGTGACTTCATCCGCTACCATGGCTGGCGGCGGGGCCTGCATGGCTGGGCGGTGTTTTCGGCGATCGAGGCGCGCAGCCGGCCGCGCCGGGGCGGTGCCTATCTCTATGGCATTGACGTGCTGGAGGGGTTTCGCGGCAGGGCGCGATTTCCGCCCCATGGCGTGGGCGGCGCGTTGATTGACGCGGCCATCCGGCGCAGCGCCACGCTCGGCCTGGCACCGCTGGAGATGGAAACCCGCAACCCGGCGGCGCGCGCCTTGATGACGCGCATGGGCGCCAGGCCCGTGGTGGCGCGACCGTTGTCCTGGACCGGCCTTCTGATGGCGACCGCAGGCGAATATGAGCGCCTGGCCATCACCATCCCGCCGCATCAGGAGGCCCGGCATGGCCACTGAACTCCATCTGCGCGCGCTTCACGACGCCGACGCCTTCGCCGAGGAGCAGGCGCGGCTCGGCCAGGTCTGGACGCTGGTGGGCTATGCTTCCGATCTCCCGCGCGAAAACTCTTGGTTCCGCGCGGTGCTGGGCGGGCGCTCCGTCTTCATCCAGCGCTTCGCCGAGGGGCTGCGCGGCTTCGAAAATCGCTGCGCGCATCGCTCCTACCCCTTGCGCACCACCGAGAAGGGCGAGGGCCCGATCCTCTGCGGCTTCCATCACTGGCGCTATGATTCCGAAGGCCTCGCCACCGGCATCCCCAATTGCCAGGACGCCTTCGGCACCACGCCGCGTGAGTTGGACCGCCGCCTGCAGCACCTCGACGTGGCTTGTTGTGGCGAGCTGATCTTCGCGCGCTTTCCCGGCCGCCCTGAATCGCTGGAGACCTTCCTCGGCCCCCTGTTCGAGGTGCTGTCCTTGCTGTGTACCGGCTTGGGCCGCGGCCACCGGGCCACCCTGCCCGGCCGGATGAACTGGCGGCTGAGCCAATGGATCAGCATGGATGACTACCACCTGGCGGCGGTACATCCGCGGAGCCTGGGGACAGGCCGCCGCTATCTGCAGCGCACCGACCTCGGCTATCACCGCCACGGCATGCACAGCGCCTTCTTCCGCGGGGTGGGGGCGGGCACGGTGGAGGAGTGGCTGGCCGATCTGCGCCGAGGGGATGCGTCGCGCGGCGGCTATCGCATCTTCCATCTCTTCCCGAATGCGGGAATTTCCTTCATCCCCGCCCTGCCCGTCCTGCCGGGACGCAGCCTTCCCTTTGCCTATGTCGTGCTGCAGCGCCATGTGCCCGTCAGCGTGGATCGGACAGAGCTGGAGGTGATGGTCGCCCCGGCAGCCAGGCCGCGTCGGTACAGCTCGCGCCTGCTTCGCATCCTGGCGCCCTTCGAATGGTTTCGCATCCCGCTGGTGCGCCGGAGCGCGCTGCGCGTGCTGCGCGAGGACCAGGTGATCTGCGAGAATCTTCAGAAGGCAGCGCGGCAGATCGCGGACGACCCGATCCTGGGCGCCGCCGAGATCCGCGTGGCCTGGTTCAACGAGGCCTATGCCGAGGCGATGCGCGCGGCCGAACCGCCACCATGACCGCCCTCCTCACGCCCCTGGCCCTGGATGTCTCCCGCCTGCTCTGGCGCGCGGTGCGTTCGGCCCCGGGCGGGATCGACCGGCTGGAGCTGGCCATGGCGCGGCACCTGCTGGCGGAGGAGCCCGAGGCGCGCTTCGTCTTCACCGATGGCGGCGTCGTCCGCTCGCTCAAGCCGAGCCTGGCGCGGCGACTGATCGAAGGGGCCGCCCAGCGCTGGGCCGGACACCCGCGCGACACGGCCTGCGGCCGCGTGGCCGCCTATCTCGGCGGGGAGGAGGACGCCTTCCCCCTGGCCCGCGCCCGCCTGGCCGACCGCCAGGTGCCCCTGGTGGATCTGGGGCGCAGCCTGCTGGCCGGGCTGCTCTACCGCCAGGGTGGGTTGCGCGCGGAGGAGCCGGAGGCCCTGCAGGGTACCGCCTATCTCAACCTCTCCCACCGCAACCTCGACAATCCGAAGCTCTTCGCCGCCCTGTCCCGCGCCGACGGCCTGCTCTGCTACCTGCATGACGATATTCCCCTGCGTCAGCCGGTCATGGCGGCGCCGGGCAGCGACCAGCGCTTCCGCCGCATGCTGCGCCACCTGGGCGAGCGGCCGGTGCGCCTGGTCACCAATTCCCGCGCCTCACGCACACGCATCCTGGAAAGCGCCGCCACCCATGGGCTGCGCTTCACCCGCATCGACGTGGTGCCGCCCCCGGTGGGCGACATCTTCGCCGAGCGCAGCGCGCCGCAGCGCGCGGCGCAGCAGTTTTTCCTGGTGCCGGGACTGCTGACCACCCGCAAGAATCTGGGCCTGCTGGCCGAGGCCTGCCGCCGCATGGCGGCCTCGCACGGCTTCGATATCCTGCTGGCCGGCGCGCCTGGGCTGGATGCGGCCGGGGTGCTGGCCGAGCTGGGGGACCTGCCGCCCGGCATCCGCCTGCTGCGCGCCGAAGGGCTGAGCGACCATGCCATGGCCCGGCTGATGCGCGCCGCGCGCGCCGTGCTGGCGCCCTCGCTGGAGGAGGGTTTCGACTATCCCGTGCATGAGGCGCTGGCCGTGGGGGTGCCCGTCATCGCCTCGGACATCCCGGCGCATCGGGAATATGTGGCGGGCTTTGCCGAGCTGCTGGACCCGCTCGACGCCGCCGCCTGGGCCGAGGCGATGGGAGGCCTTCTGGCCGGCGGGGCGCGCCATGCGGCGAGCCTCGACGCGGCCCGGCGCTTCGCCACGCCCGCCCCGGTCAAGCTGCTCCGAAACCTGGCGGAGCTGGCGCGGATGGGCTGAGGACGGCCTCAGGCCTTCTGCCAGCGGATGAACAGCGCGCAGCCCATGACCAGCGCCACCGCGAAGGTCAGCAGCGCCGCCGCCACCCCGCCGAAGGACGCCGCCAGGCCGCTCACGCCCTGCAGAACCGCCGCGCCCCCGAAGAAGAAGATATTCTGGGCCGAAAGCGCGCGCCCCGCCTCCTCCGGCCGCACCAGGCTGCGCAGCAGGGCGAAGCAGAGGATCTGGAAGGTGATGGAAGCACCGAACAGCACCAGCAAAAGCCCATCCGCCCAGGCCGGGAAGCCGAGGGGCCCGCCCAGCACCAGCAGCGCGATGAAGCCCGCGGCCGCGAGATGCCCGCCGAGCAGCATCCGCCGCAAATGCCCGAAGCGGCTGACCAGCCAGCCCGCCACCGCCGGCCCCGCCACCAGGGTGAAGGTGCAGAGCAGCAGCACATGCCCGGCCTCGATGCGGCCCATGCCCTTGATGTCCATGAGCCAGGGCCCGCCCCAGAGCCCGCGCACGCCCAGCACCGCCCCGAAGGAGACGAAGGCCAGCGCCATCAGCCCGCGCAGCCGGGGCGAGAGGGCGAATTGCATCACCTCACGCGCATTCTGCCAGATGCTGGAACGCGAGGCCTCCTGCGGCTTTTCGTGCCGGACCGTGAGGAAAATCGCCAGCATGGCGATGAGCGCCAGCGCGCCGCAGGCCCAGAAGCCCGCGCGCCAGCCGGAGATTTCGACCAGCCAGGCGAGCGGCGAGGCCGAGAGGATCATCCCCGAATTGCCGAAGCCCTGGACAAGGCCGGCCCACATCCCGAACTGCGCCTGCGGCACGCCGCGCGCCGCATAGGTCATCGGGCACATCATCATGCCCGAGCAGGCGATGCCGAGAACGATCTGCGCCAGCAGCAGCGTCGCCGCGGAAGGTGCCAGCGCCGCCATGGCCGAGCCGAGCACCGCGATGGCCATCAGCGTCAGCGCCACCGGCTTCACGCCGTAGCGGTCCAGCCCGACGCCGACCGGAATCATCGCCGCCGCGAATGCCGCCGGAAAGGCGCTGGTGATGGCGGCCAGCGTCTCGGCGCTGATCGCGAGGTCGTGCGTCAGCACATCGGTGGCGACAGCGGGCAGGGTGCGCACCGCGTTGGAAAAGACGTGCCCCAGCGTGAGCGCGAGCAGCGGAACGGCAATGGGATTCAATTGCGAAACATCTTGCCCGGATTAAGGATGCCCTTGGGGTCCATCGTCGCCTTCAGGCTGCGCATCACGGCGATGGCCTCCATCCCGTGCTCCGTCTCCAGGAATTCGCGCTTGCCGAGGCCGATGCCATGCTCGCCCGAGCAGGTGCCGCCGAGATCCAGCGCGCGCTGCACGATCTTGCGATCCAGCGCCCAGGCGCGCTCCATCTCCTCCGCATTGCCGTCCTCGACGAGGATGATGGTGTGGAAATTGCCGTCGCCGACATGGCCGACGATGGGCGCCTCGAAGCCACTCGCCTCGATATCGGCCTTCGCGCCCAGCAGGGCTTCGGCCAGGCGCGAGATGGGCACGCAGACATCGGTGGTCAGGCCGCGCTTGCCGGGGCGATAGGCGATGCCGGCCCAATAGGCGTCATGCCGCGCCTTCCAGAGCTTGTTGCGCGTCTCGGCCTCGCGCGCCCAGGCGAAGCCGGAGCCGTGATGCTCGCCGGTGATGGCCTCCACCGCCTCGGCCTGCTCGGTCACGCTGGCCTCGGTGCCGTGGAATTCGAGGAAGAGCGTGGGGACGGGCGCATAGCCCTCCAGCTTCGAGTAGGCGATGCAGGCGGCCATCTGCACCTCGTCCAGCAGCTCGATCCGCGCGACGGGAATGCCGAGCTGCATGACGGTGATGACGCTGTTCACCGCGTCCGCCAGCGTCGGGAACTGGCAGACCGCGGCACTCGTCGCCTCGGGGATGCCATGCAGCCGCAACCGCACCTTGGTGATGACGCCCAGCGTGCCCTCGCTGCCGATGAAGAGGCGCGTCAGGTCATAGCCATTGGCGCCCTTGCGCGTGCGCCCACCCGTGTTGATCACGCGGCCGTCGGCCAGAACGACTTCCAGGCCCAGCACAGTCTCGCGGATGGTGCCATAGCGCACGGCGTTGGTGCCGCTCGCACGCGTCGCGCACATGCCGCCGATGGTGCAGACCGAGCCCGGGTCCACCGGAAAGAACAGCCCCTGGTCGCGCAGGAATTCATTGAGCTGCTGGCGCGTGACGCCGGGCTCGATCAGGCAGTCCATATCCTCGGCGTTCACCTCGAGGATGCCGGTCATCCGGCTGAGATCGAGCGTGATGCCGGCGCGGACCGGGTTCACATGGCCCTCCAGCGAGGTGCCGGCGCCGAAGGGCGTCAGCGGCACGCCATGCTGGTGGCAAAGCTTCAGGATCTCGCTCACCTCTTCCGTGGTTTCCACGAAGGCCACGGCATCAGGCAGCGTGGGGGTGGAGGTGTCCTCGCCGCGGCTGTGCTGCTGGCGGATGGCATCATTGGTGGTGAGCCGGTCGCCCAGCAGGGCGCGGGCGGCGGTGATGACGGCATCCACGGGACGCGGTGACAGGGAGTTCATGGCATTTCCTTCCACACGTTCCTCCATCATGCCCGGTTCCGTGATGCAGGGCGAGGCGCTGGCAGCGATGACGAAAGCCCCAGGTCTTACCAGCGCCCTTGATCCGTCCTAGCGTTGAGCCCTCGCAGGAAACGCAGGAGGAAGAGCGATGGCGAACAAGGTCAAGGAAGCCTGGAAAGCAGGCCAAGCCGTGGTGAACGGGTGGCTCGCCATCCCCAACGCCTTCAGCGCCGAGATGTACAGCCAGTGCGGCTGGGATTCCGTCACGGTGGACATGCAGCATGGCGTGCAGGACTACCTCTCCTGCGTGGCCTGCTTCCAGGGCATCGCCGCCTCGGGCTCGGGCGCCACGCCGATGGTGCGGGTGCCGTGGAATGAGCCGGGGATCATCGGCAAGGTGTTGGATGCCGGCGCCTATGGCGTGATCTGCCCGATGGTGAACACCGCGCAGGAAGCGGCCAACCTGGTGCAGTACAGCAAGTATCCGCCACACGGCACGCGCTCCAACGGGCCGATCCGCGCCGGCGCCTATGGCTCCGCCGGGGCCTACCAGGCGACCGCGAATGACGAGATCCTCGTCATCCCGATGATCGAGACCAAGCAGGCGATCGAGAACATCGAGGCCATCCTCGACGTGCCCGGCATCGACGGCATCTATATCGGCCCGTCCGACCTCTCCTTCAGCTACGGCCTGACGCCGAAGCTGGATGTGGAGGACCCCTTCATCCTCAACATCTACGAGATGCTGCTGAAGGAAACCTCGAAGCGCGGCATCTCGGCCGGGCTGCACAATGGCTCGCCGGAATATGCAAACCGGATGATCAAGATGGGCTTCAAGCTCGTCACCATCGCCAATGAAGTCGGGTTGATGGTGGGCGCGGCGAAGAGCGCGGTGAAGGTCGCCCGCGGCTGAGCCGACTCGGTGCGAGGGGCGCTGCCCCTCGCGCTCCCTTGCAAGGTGAAAACCTGCGCGGATTTCGCAGGTTCTTGCATCTTCGTTCGATAGGACGCACCAAGCCACTGACGGGCCGAAAGCACATTCTTTGCGTCCTGGGGACGCGGCCGGAAGCGGTGAAGATGGCGCCCGTCATCAACACCTTGCGCCGGCAGCCCTGGGCGCGCGTCAGCGTGCTCAGCACCGGCCAGCATCGCGACATGATCGGCCAGATGCTCGGTATCTTTGACATCACGCCGGATCACGCGCTGGATGTCATGCGGCCGGGCCAAAGCCTGGCCGAGCTCACCGCGCGGCTGCTGCAAGGGCTTGATCCTCTGTTGGCCGCCGAGCCCCCGGCGCTGGTTCTGGCCCAGGGCGACACCACCACCGTGCTCGCCACCGCCATGGCCTGCTTCTACCGCCGCATCCCCTTCGGTCATGTCGAGGCCGGGCTGCGCACGCTGGACCTGAACTATCCCTTCCCCGAGGAGTTCAACCGCGTCGTCGCGGCCCGCATTGCCGCGATCCACTTCGCGCCCAGCGAGGGCGCGCGCCACAACTTGCTGCGCGAGGGCATTCCCGCGGCGCTGATCCACGTCACCGGCAATCCCGTGATGGATGCGCTGCGTGATGTGGCAAGCCGCCCCGACCTGCCGCGGCCCGAGCCCAGCCAGCCAGGCCGGCGCATGATTCTCGTCACCGTGCACCGGCGCGAGAACGCGGGCGAGAAACTGGCAGGCATCTGCCGCGCCATCGCAGCACTCCAGGCCGAGTTCGAGGATGTGGAATTCATCTGGCCCCTGCATCCCAATCCCGCCCTGCGCGCGGTGGTGCTGCCCTTGCTGGGAAGTCTGCCCCGCGTGCATCTGATCGAGGCGGTGGATTACCCGCGCATGGCTGCGCTCCTGAAGCATTGCCACCTGGTGCTGAGCGACAGCGGCGGCCTGCAGGAAGAAGCGCCCGCCCTGGGCAAGCCGGTCTTTGTGCTGCGCGCCGAGACCGAACGGCCGGAGCTGGTGGAGGCCGGCTTCGCCCGCCTCGTTGGCCAGGACACATCCACCATCCACCGCACCGTCGCCCGCTTCCTGCGGGACCCCCTGGCCGATGGCGCCTTCGCCACTGGTCCTTCGCCCTATGGCGACGGCCAGGCGGCGCCGCGGATCGCGCGGTTGTGCGGTATCTTCCTGGGTGCGGTTGCGCCGGAGGGAGAGGCTGGCCATCCTCCGCGCTGAATCGCCCTGGAAGGCCTTGGCATGAGCGTCTCGCCCCTCTCCTCCCTCAAGGTCGTTGAATTCACCCATATGGTCATGGGGCCGACCGCGGGCATGGTGCTGGCTGATCTCGGCGCCGATGTCGTGAAGGTGGAGCCCGCGCCGAAGGGCGATTCCACCCGTGCCCTCACCGGCTCCGGCACCGGATTCTATGCCAGCTTCCAGCGCAACCGCCGCTCGCTCTGCGTGGACATCAAGGCGCCGGAGGGCCTGGCCCTGGTGCAGAAGCTGCTCGCCGACAGCGACGTGCTGATCGAGAATTTCCGCCCTGGCGCCATGGAGAAGCTCGGCCTCGGCTATGCCGCCCTCAGCACCGTAAACCCGCGCCTGATCTATTGCTCCTGCAAGGGCTTCCTCAACGGGCCCTACCAGCATCGCACCGCGCTGGACGAGGTGGTGCAGATGATGGGCGGCCTGGCCTATATGACCGGCCCGGAAGGGCGGCCGATGCGCGCGGGCTCCTCCGTCATCGACATCATGGGCGGGCTCTCCGCCGCCATCGCCATCCTCTCCGTCGTCACCGAACGCGCCCAGACGGGCCGCGGCCGCTATGTCGAGGCCGCGCTGTTTGAAACCGTGGCGCTGCTCATGTCCCAGCACATGGCGCAGACCGCCATCACCGGCACCGCGCCGCCGCCGATGAGCACGCGCACCCCCGCCTGGCCGGTCTATGATGTCTTTGACACCTCCGATGACGGGCAGGTCTTTGTCGGCGTGGTCACGGACACCGCCTGGCCGGCCTTCTGCGCGGCCTTCGGGCTGGATGAACTGGGCGCAGACGCGTCGCTCGCCACCAAGCAGCAGCGCGTGGCGCAGCGGGCGCGGACCATTCCGGTCATTGCCGCGGCGCTGCGCCACTACACCAAGCCCGCGCTGATGGAGAAGTGCGAGGCGCTCGGCCTGCCCTATGCGCCAATCGGCAAGCCGGCGGATTTGTTCGATGACCCGCATCTGAACGCCAGCGGCGGCCTGGTGCCCCTGACCCTGCCGGATGGGCGCTCGGTCAAGCTGCCGGCCCTGCCCATCACACTGGATGGGGAAAGGCCAGGACTGCGGCATGATCTGGCGCCGCCGGGGGCACATAATGATGAGATTTGTACAGAGTTGGGGTTAGCGCCGGAGGAAGTGAAGCGGCTGCGGGAGGCGGGAATTATAATTTAAGTACAAAGAGGCCTCCGGCGGCTGGGGCCGAGAGGCCCCAGACCCCAATACTTAAGGAAAGGGGTCTGGGGCCCGTGGCCCCAGCCGCTGGAGGCCTTTTCTCTAAGTTTTTATAACTCCAGAATCCCGCAAATACGCCAGCAGCGGCAACAACGGCAGCCCCAGGATCGCCGTATGTTCCCCGCGGATGTCCCGCATCAGCTGGATTCCCATCCCTTCCAGCCGATAGGCCCCGACGCTCTGCGTCACGAAACCCCCTTCGCGCGCCAGGTACTCATCCAGGAACGCATCCGAGAAATCCCGCATCGCCAGGCGCGGCGTGGCCAGGTGGTGCCAGGCGCGCTGCCCGTTGCGCCAGACCACCACGGCGGTGACGAGCTCATGCGCGCGGTTGCGCAGCCGTTCCAAATGCCGGCGCGCGGCAGCCAGGTCTTCCGGCTTGTCGAACCACTCCCCCTCGCAGACCAGCAGTTGGTCGGCGCCGATGATGGTCGCCTCCGGGTGGCGGCGGGCGATGCGCGCCGCTTTGGCATCGGCGAGGAGGATGGCGGTGTCGGCGGCGGAAACCCCCTCGGCCCGGGCGCTTTCCTTGATGGCGGCCTCATCCACCGCGGCGGGCATGGTCTCGAAGTCCAGGCCGGCACCTTCCAGCAAGGCGCGGCGGGAGAGGCTTTGCGAGGCGAGGATCAGCCTCAAATCCCGGAGCCCAGGATCTTCGCGGCCGGGTCTTCCGGCGCGGCGGCGGCGTGGTTGCCGCGGCGCTGGTGCCAAAGCTCCACCTGCTGCATCACGGTGGCGGCGGTTTCTTCGATGCTGCGCCGGGTGACGTCGATCACCGGCCAGCCATGCGTGGCGCAGAGGCGGCGCGCAGCAAGGATCTCCTGCTTCACCGCCTCAGGGTCCACATATTCATTCTCGCCGACGCGCACGCCGCCGGCGCCGATGATCTTCAGGCGGTGGCGGCGGATATCAATGAGCGAGACGGGGTCGATCGTCAGCCCCACCACCGGGCAGGGCGGGTTTTCCAGTTCCAGGGGCAGCGGCGCGCCGGGGACCAGCGGCACATTGGCCGCCTTCACCCCCCGATTGGCGAGGTAGAAGCAGGTGGGCGTCTTGGAGGAGCGGGAAACGCCGACCAGCACGACATCGGCATTCATGATGCCGGCCGTGCCCTGCCCGTCATCATGGCTCAGCACGTAATGCATGGCATCGATGCGGCGGAAATAATCGGCGTCCATGACGTGCTGCGCCGCGCGCTTTTCTGTGGCGCGCAGGCCGATCTCGCCCTGGAGGAGTTCCATGACCGAATCCAGCACGGACAGGCAGGGCACGCCGACACGGCCGCAGGTCTCCTCCAGCGTATGGCGCAGGCTGCTATCGGCCAGGGTGAAGATGACGGGGCCGGGTTCCTGCTCAATGCCCTCGATCACGCGGTCCAGGTTCATCCGGCTGCGCACCAGAAACCAGCGGTGCTGGACCACCCCCGGATTGTCGAAGCGCGCCAGGACGGCACGGGCGATGCTGTTCAGCGTCTCACCCGTGCTGTCGGAAACGAGGTGCAGGTTGGTGTTGCGAACGGGCATGGGGGTTGTGGATCAATCTGTTCGGGGCTGGGCAAAGCGGGGATGAAATGCCTCCGGAGAGGATAGGCCGGCTGGCAGCGGGGACAAACCGAACATTTTGCACCTGGGTGTATGAATCAGCGGTGAAGCTGTGCGCGGGCTGGGGAAAACGCATTGGCCCTTGTGGCGGCTGGGCTGGCGGCCCTGTCAATCCGGGGCACAACCCTGTGGATGAATGCGGGATGGGAAGGCTCCCCATGATTCACACCCCCTACTACCAACCACAACCTCTTCTTCTTTTCCTTTTTTCCTGAGATGGTCCCGGCCATGACAGACAAGCCCATTCTCCGAGTGCTCTCAGGCGAGAGCGTCTGGCCCCCTCCGGTCTGGCTGATGCGCCAGGCGGGGCGGCATCTGCCCGAATACCGGGCGACGCGCGGCGTGGCCGGCAGCTTCATGGATCTGTGCCTCAACCCGGAGCTGGCGGCCGAGGTCACGATCCAGCCGGTGCGGCGCTATGGCATGGACGCGGCCATCCTCTTCTCGGACATCCTGATCGTCCCCTGGGCCATGGGCCAGGGCCTGACCTTTGCGGAGGGCGAAGGCCCCCGCCTGCCGCCCATCACCGACCAGGCCGGCCTGGACAAGCTCGACGTGGCGGGCGCCGCCGCACGGGCCGAGCCGATCATGGAGACGGTGCGCCGGGTGCGGGCGGGCCTGGCCAAGGACCATCCCGGGACGGCGCTGATCGGCTTCGCCGGCTCGCCCTGGACGGTCGCCTGCTACATGGTGGAGGGCAAGGGCGGCGGCGAGTTCAAGCATGCTCGCCGCATGATCCATCAGAACCCGGCCCTGTTTGGCGCGCTGGTGGAAAAGCTGGAGGCGGCGACGCTCGCCTACCTGCTGGCCCAGGCCGATGCAGGGGCCGAGGCGTTGATGTTGTTCGATTCCTGGGCCGGTCAGCTGGGCCCCAACGCTTTCCGCAAATGGGTGATCGAGCCCAACCGGCGCCTGCGCGCGGCCATCCAGGCGGCTCGCCCGGACCTGCCGATGATCGGCTTCCCGCGCCTGGCCGGCCCCATGCTGGCGGAATATGCGGCTGTGACGGGCATGCAGGCCGTCGGCATGGACACCGCCATGAACCCGGCCTGGGCGGCGGCCAATGTCCCGGCGAATGTGGCCTTGCAGGGCAATCTGGACCCCGAGGTGCTGATTTCCGGCGGCGCCGCGCTCAAGGCCGAGGTGGAGAGCATCCTGGCCGCCATGAAGGGGCGTCCCTTCATCTTCAACCTGGGCCATGGAGTGGAGATCACAACGCCCCCGGAACATGTCGTGGAATTGCTCCGAATCCTTCGCATGGCTTGAAACCCCGCCCGGAGTGGGTATGTACGGGGTTGATTTCGGGGGTCGGTTCGCATGGCGCGGCGCGTGGCGGTGGTTTTGTTCAATCTGGGCGGTCCGGACGCCCCGGAGAGCGTCAGGCCATTCCTGGTAAATTTATTCAGTGACCCCGCCATTCTGCGGGTTCCGGGCTTTGTTCGCCCCTGGCTGGCCAAGCTGATCGCCTGGCGCCGCACCAAGCCGGCACAGGAGAACTACGCCGTGCTGGGCGGCAAATCCCCGCTGAGGGAATTGACCGAGGAGCAGGGCCGCCACCTGGAAGCCCTGCTGCGCCAGCGCGAGCCGGAGACGGATTACCGCTGCTTCGTCGCGATGCGCTACTGGCACCCGATGAGCGATGAAGCCGTGAGCGCCGTGCAATCCTGGGGCGCCGAGGAAGTGCTGCTCATCCCCCTCTATCCGCAATTCTCGACGACGACGACGGGCTCCTCCGTCACTGCCTGGAATGATGCCTGCGAGACGGCTGGGCTGCGCGTGCCGACCACCGTGCTCTGCTGCTTCCATTCGGATGAGGGCTATGCCCGCGCCACCGCCCGCATGGTGCAGGAGGCCTATGACAAGGCCCGCGCCGAATTGCCGCCCGAAGTGCCCCTGCGCATCCTGTTCTCGGCCCATGGCCTGCCCGAGAGCATCATCAAGGCCGGCGACCCCTATCAGTGGCAGGTGGAAAGCAGCGTCGCCGCCGTGATCGGGCATCTGGACATTCCGAACCTGGATTCGATCGTCTGCTTCCAGTCGCGCGTCACGCCGCAGAAATGGATTGGCCCCTCGACCGAGGATGAGATCGAGCGCGCGGCGAAGGAGAAGGTCGCCATCCTGATCAGCCCCATCGCCTTCGTCTCCGAGCACTCGGAAACCCTGGTGGAGCTGGATGTGGAATACCGCGAGGAAGCCGATCACCTCGGCATTCCCGGCTATTTCCGCGTGCCCGCGCAGAACAGCGATGCCGGCTTCATCGCCGCCATGGCCGATCTCGTGCAGCGCACCCGCTGTTCCGGCCGGGCCTTGTGCAGCTTTGCCGGCGCGCGGCAATGCCCGAAGCAGCATGGCGATTGCCCGCATGCCCGCGCGCGCAACGCGGACCTGGCGAAGGCCGCGTGATCCGGGCCGTCCTCTTCGATTGCGATGGCGTGCTGGCCGATAGCGAAACCATCGCCAACCGCATCGTCGCCGAGGAAGTGACCGCCCTGGGCTGGCCGCTGGACGCTCATGCGGCTCAGAGCGAATTTCTCGGCCTCTCCCTGCCCGACATGTGCCCGGTGATCGAACGCCGCGTGGGCGCGTTGCCTGCTGGCTGGGCCAGCGCCTTGAGCTCCCGCATCGAGCATGCCATGGGCCTGGAGGTGCAGCCCATGCCCGGCGCTGCCGCGGCCCTGGCCAGCGTGGCGGCGGCTGGCTTGCCCATGGCGGTCTGTTCCAACTCGGCCCGGGCGGAGCTGGCGATGAAGATGCGCGTGCTGGGCTTCGCGCATTTCTTCGGCCCGCGCATCTTCAGCTTCCAGGATGTGGCGCGGCCCAAGCCGGCGCCGGACCTCTATTTGACCGCCGCCCAGGCCTGCGACGCCGCCCCGGCGGATTGCCTGGTGGTCGAAGACAGTGCTACGGGCGTCGCGGCGGGCTTGGCCGCCGGTTGCCAGGTGGTGAGCCTGGTGCCCGGCCTCGGCGTGCCGCATCTGCCGGAACTGGCGAACCTGCTCGCCATGGCCGCCCCAGCTCCCCCCTCATAGCCCCAGCAGACAGGGGTGCAGGGGACATGTCCCCTGCCGGGGAGCTCGAGGGGCAGCGCCCCTCGACCTATGCCGCCCCATCCAGCCGCAGCACCCGCCCACGGCTCTCATCGGTCAGCAGCAGCAGCCCGCCATCTGGCGCGAAAAGCACCTGCCGCATCCGTGCCCGCCCCCAGAGCAGCCTTTCCTCTCCGGCCACAGCATCCCCCTGCATGTCCAGCCGCAGCAGGCCGGGTGTGTTCAGGCAGGCCACATAAAGCCCGCCGCGCCAGAAAGCCTGCGCATGGGAAGGCGCGAAATTGATGCCCGAGGGGCTGATCGAGGGCACCCAATGCCGCAGCGGCTCGGCGATGTCTGGGCCCGAGGTCCGGCCCCCGGCGATCTGACGGCCGGAGTATTCGCGGCCATGGGAGACATCGGGCCAGCCGAAATTCAGCCCCGGACGCAGGATGTTCAGCTCATCCCCGCCGCGCGGCCCGAATTCCGCGACGAAGAGGCTGCCCGTCGCCGGGTTGAAGGCGATGCCCTGCGGGTTGCGATGGCCATAGGTGAAGATCTCGCCCCGCAGCCCGGCCTGGCCGAAAAAGGGATTGTCGCGCGGGATCTCCCCCTGGCGCGTCAGGCGGATCACCTTGCCGGCCAGGTCGTTCAGCTTCTGCGCCCGCTCGCGCTGGTCATTGCGCTCGCCGGTGGTGAGAAACAGATGCGCGCCATCGGGGGAGAATGCCAGGCGCCCGCCATAATGCAGCCGCCCCCGCGCCTGGGCCGGCGTTGCGTCCAGCACCGGGCGCACCGCTTCGAAGCCACGCGGGGTGAGTCGCGCGCGGGAGAGGCGGGTCAGGACGCCGCCCTCCACCAGCGTGGCCGAGCTGAAGAAGACCTCCGCGCTGCGGGCGAAATCCGGCGCGGGCTGGAGGTCGAGCAGACCGCCCTGGCCCTCGGCCACCACCTCCGGCAGGCCGGGCAAAGGCGGGGAGAGCGTGCCATCGAGGTCCATCAGCCGGGCGCGCCCGGGCCTTTCGCTCAGCAGCAGCCTTCCATCCGGCAGGAAGCCGCCGCCCCAGGGATTTTCCAGCCCGGTGGCGAGGACGCGCCAGCGGAAGGCGCCGCGCGGTCCGCGCTCCAACTCTCCCATTGCCTGGCCCCGCGCCAGGCCAGGCGCCGCCAGCGGGGCCATGGCGAGCGGCAGGAGGTGGCGGCGGCGAAACGGCATGGCATGGGCTCCGAAGGGGCGGGGCAGAGATAGGAACGATTTGTCACGCGGCAGCGTTTCCCGACGCGGGGAAGTTGCGTTAAGCCACAGGAATGTTCGGCCGATGCGCGTGAGCCGCGCGAATCCAAGCCCCCCTCGCCTGCGAAACCGCCCGCGCCTCGGTGCGCGGCGGCGCGTGGCGCTGCGGCGCGAACCCCAGCCGCCGAGCCTGCGCCCCGCCCCCGCGCGCCCCCGCTGGCGCTCGCCCGTCCCACCCCGGCCGCTGCTGAGCTTCCCGGCCTATTGGCTGGGTTCGGTGGCTGCGCATCTGCTGGTCGCGGCGTTGTATTTCTTCTGGCCGGACCCCCGCCCACGCCCGCCCGAGGCGCCGGTGCCGCCGAGCATCGATATCGTCTTCGAAGGCGGCCAGCCCGAGAGGCCAATGGCCGATCCTGTGGAAGGGATCGAAGCCCCGCCGCAACCGCCGGCACCCCCCAGCCAGGCGCCGGTGCCGCCGCCGCCCTCCGCCCCACCGCTGCCCGGCCAGCCGCCCGCGCCGCCGGTTCAGCAGGCCCTGCCGCTGCCGCCACCGCCATTGCCCAGCCCGCCCATGCCGCAGGTGCTGCCGCCGCCGTCGCCCCCCATGCCGGAGCCGCCCC
>NZ_JAIEQY010000383.1 GCF_019747315.1 Roseococcus sp.
CCCGCCTCGGCAGCGCGCCGCCGCCCGCCCTGGCCCGCTTCGCCACCACCGCCCCACCCACCGAGGCCGCGCTGCGCCTCGGCTTTGAGGAAGTGCTGCGCCAGGCGCGCGGCGCGGCGCAGGAGGGCGCGCTGCCGCGCCTCAACAGCCTGCTCACCATCCGCCGCGGCGAGGATGTGCTCTGGGGCGATGCCACCGAGGCCAATGTGGAACGCGCCCGCCGCGCGCTGGAGGCCGGCGATGTCGAAGGCGCGCTGGGCCATTTGAGCCGCCTGCCCGAGCCGCTGCGCCAGGGCATGCGCCCCTGGCTGGAGGAGGCGCAGGCGCTGGCCGCCGCGCGCTTCGCCCTGCGCGCCCTGGCCGGCGGCTGATGCGGCTGGTCCTGAAGCTGCTGCTGGTCCTGCTGGCGGGCTTCGCGGGCGTGATGTGGCTGGCCGATCTCGGCGGCAGCGTCGAAATCCGCCATGGCGATCTCTGGATCGGCCTGCCGCTCGCCGCAGCACTGGTCGCGCTCGTGCTGGGCTTCGTGCTGCTGCATGGGGTGCTGCGGTTCTGGGCCTGGCTGCTGGCCTGGCCCGAGCGGCGCCGGCTGCGCCTGGAATTGCAGCACCGCGCCGAGGCGGAACAGGCGCTGACCCGCGGCCTTGTGGCCCTGGCCGCCGGCCGGGCCGAGCAGGCGCGGCTGGAGGTGACACGCGCCCGCCGCCTGGTGGGCGATACGCCCCAGCTCCTCCTCCTCGCCGCCGAAGCGGCCCGCGCCGAGGGCGATGAACCCGCCGCCGCCCTGGCCTTCGAGGCGCTCTCCGCCCTGCCCGAGGCGCGCTTCCTGGGTCTGCGCGGCCTGCTGCGCCAGGCCGAGGCGCGCGGCGACTGGGATGCCGCGCGCGAAATCGCCGCCGAGGCCCAGGCTGTGGAGCCTGAGGCCGAATGGCTGCGCGCGGAGCGCTCCGAGGTTGCGCGCCGGCGGCAGGATTGGAGCGAGGCGCTGGCCCTCTCCGGCGTGGATTCGCCGCGCGCGGCGCTCAGCCTCGCCGCCGCGCGGCAGCAGAATGATCCGATGCGCGCCGCCGAGCTGGAGCGCCAGGCCTTCCTGGCCGAGCCCGGCTTCGCCCCTGGCGTGCTGGCGCATGCGACGCGGCTGCTCGATGCCGGCCACCCGCGCCGGGCGCGCGGCGTGCTGCAACAGGGCTGGAACGCCGCCCCACACCCCGACATCGCCGAGGCGCTGCTGGCGCTGGAGCCGGACCGCATCCGCCGCGTGCGCCTCTCGGAGGAATTGACGCGCCAGACCAACACCCACCCGGAATCGCGCCTGCTCCGCGCGCGCGTCGCCTTCGAGGCAGGGCTGACCGGCCGCGCCCGGCATGAGCTGAACCTCTGGCGCGAAACCGGCCAGGCGGATCGCCGCTGCTACGCCCTGCTGGGCGAGGTGGAGCGCGCGGAACACGGTCCGGACGCGGCGCGCGAGCGCGAGGCGGGCTGGCTGCGCGAGGCGAGTGCAGCGCCGGTGCCGCCGGTCTGGCGCTGCGGGCATTGCGGGGCGGAACACAAGGATTGGAAGCCGCTCTGCCAGGCCTGCGGGACGGCGGGGGCGATCGTTTGGAGTGGGGCGGGGCGGTGATTGAGGGGCTCTGCCCCTCAAACTCCCCGGCAATAACCTCAGGTTCTTGCATCTCCGACAAAATTTGTGGGGTCTGGGGCCTTTCGGCCCCAGCCGCCGGAGGCCCCTTTTCTCTACGCCCTCTGCACGCCGCGCCCGTTCAGCTCCGCCACGAAATGCCCCACCGTCAGGCGCGGCGCATCCGGCTGCTGCACGTAGGCCACCGCGCGGTAGATCGCCTGCATCTGCTCGCGTCCCGCGATGTGCAGCGTATAGCCGCGCCGGTTGCTGTTGAATTTCAGATGCGGGTTCAGCGCCATGATCTCGGGCGCGGTGGACTGCATGTCACTGCCATCGCCCTCGCTGGTGATGGAGGTGCCGACGAACTCCACGAGGGGGCCGATCTCATTGGCCCAGGCGCGATGCACATCGCCGGTCAGCACCACGCCGCCCGGGCGCCCGGCGAACATGTCCAGCACGCGCTGACGGGCGGCGGGGTAGCCATCCCAGCTGTCCATGCTGAGCGTGCCGCGGGCGAAGCGGCGCGGCGCGAAGAAGACCTGCTGCGCCAGCACCCGCCAGGTGCCGGGGCTGGCGTTGACGTTGGCGCGCAGCCACGCCTCCTGCACGGCACCGAGCATCTGTGCGTCGGGGCGCGCCACCGCGGCGCAGGGTGCCACGCTGCCATCGCCACAGGGCTGGTCGTCGCGAAAGCGGCGCGTGTCGAGCACGTGCAGGTCGAGCCGGCGGCCGAAGCGCAGGCGGCGATACGCGGTGATGTCGGTGCCACGCGGCTGGGCCGTGGGGCGCACCGGCATGTGCTCATACCAGGCCTGGAAGGCGGCGGCGGCGCGGAGCGCGAAGACCTCGGGCGGCGTCGCCACCGGGAAGCGGGCGCCGCCGTCGCGCTGGCTGATGAGGCTGGCCCAGTTGTTCTCCACCTCATGGTCATCATAGGTGACGATGAAGGGATGCGCGGCGTGCGCGGCGGCCAGGTCGGCGTCGGCCCGGTATTGCGCGTAGCGGGCGCGGTAGTCGTCCAGCGTCAGCGTCTCGCCGCCGTGATGCGTGCGGACCACCGGGCCCCAGCCGCGGCTGCCCCCTGCCGGAGGATTGGGTTGGCGGCCGGCATATTCGTAGATGTAGTCGCCGTAGTGGAAGACGAAGTCGAGGTTCTCCTCGGCCGCCGCGTGGCGCCAGGCGGTGAAGTATCCGTGCTCGTAGTTCTGGCAGCCGGCGTTGAGGAAGCGGATATCCCTGTCCATGTCGGGCCCGGGCGCCGTGCGGGTGCGGCCGATGGGTGTCTCGAAGGCGCCGAGGCGGAAGCGGTAGAAATAGGTCCGCGCGGGTTCCAGGCCGTAAAGGACGAGGTGGACGGAATGGGCTTCCTCCGGCCGTGCCACCACTTCGCCGGAACGCAGGATGCGGCGCATGCCTTCATCGGCGGCGAGTTCCCAGCGCAGCGTGACGGGCACGGGCGCCATGCCGCCGCCCGGCTCCAGCGGCGCGGGGGCGAGGCGCGTCCAGAGGACGACGCTGTCCGGCCATGGATCGCCCGAGGCCACGCCGAGCGTGAAGGGGTTGCCCGGCGTCTGGGCGCGGGTGCGAGGTGGCTGCGCCACGGCCAGCGCCGCGAGCCCTGTCGCACCGCGCAGCAACCCGCGCCGGGCGAGGGCCAGCATGTGGCGGCTGGCGCTATCCATCGCTCAGCACATCCCGCACCACCGAGCGGAATTCGCGCCGGTGCAATTCCCGCAGCACCAGTAGCGAGGCGAGAATCAGGGCCACCGGGTGGATGATCCAGGCGAGCGCCGCGAGCCCGAAGTAATAGGCGCGCAGCCCCGTGTTGAAATGCCGCGCCGCGCGGTTCGCCACCTTCGCCGCCATCTCGGCCTGGGGCGTGAAATCCGCGCCCAGGCCGATGCCGCCCACCACGATGGAGCAGTAGTTGAACTGGCGCAGCGCCCAGGTCAGCTCGAAGAAGGCGCGCACGAAGATGAAGACGAGCAGCCCCACCCGCAATTCCCAGGCGATGTCACTGGCCGGCGCCTCCGCAAAGGGCAGGGCCGCCAGCACGCGGCGCCCGAGATCGGGCGAGCCCATCAGGGCCACCAGGCCCGCCAGGATGAAGATGGAGGTGTTGGCGAGGAAGCCCGTGCTGTTCATCAGATTGCCGATGATCGCCGTGTCGCTGATGCGGTTCTCGCGGTTCAGCAGGGCGATCATCCAGCGCCGGCGGTGCTCGTCCATCGCGGCGATCACGGAGCGCGACTGGATGGAGGGCACGCGGTCCACCACCGCGGTGTAACCCGCCCAGCAGGCAAGGAAGACAGCCAGCGCAATGACATCGAGCGGGGTGAACAGCCCGCTCATCATCCGAGCATCATCATCGGGGGGCGAGCTTCTTTTCCACGAAATCCAGCCTGTCCTGGCCCCAAAAGATTTCGCCATCAATCACGAAGGAGGGCGCGCCGAAGACGCCGCGGGCCAGTGCCGCCTCGCTGTCGGCCTGGCGCATCGCGGCCCATTTCGGATCGGCGGCCAGCGCCAGCAGCGCCGCGCCATCCTGCCCGGCTTCTGCCGCGAGCGCCGCGAAATCCGCCACCGGGTCGCGATCCTCGGCCCAAAGCGCGGCCATGATGCGGTGCGCGAGGCGGATGGCGGGGGCATCGCCCACCGTTTCGCGCAGCGCGATCACGGCGTTGGCCAGCGCGGCTTCGGGGAAGGGGAAATGCCTGGGTTCCAGCGTCAGGGGCAGGCCGGTCGCTTCGCGCCAGCGGCGCAGCTCCATCATCCGGTAGGCCTGGCGCTGCGGCGAGCGCTTGGGCAGAGGCAGCCCGCCCGAGGCCGGAAAGATCAGCCCGAAATCCACCGGCCAGAGCTTCAGCGTGGCACCATGGGCCGCGCACAACGCCTCGATCCGGGCCGAGCCCAGATAGGTCCAGGGCGAGTTCAGGGAACCGTAATAGTCAACATGCATGGCCAGCATCCTTCAGAGGGATGCAGCCTGGGGCAATTTTCCGCCCCCCGAAACCCTCCCGTGGCTTTGCCACGGGAGGAAGAGCCGAGCCCCGGAGGATCAGAACCAATCCGGGGTCCCCAAGAAGACGCGAAGCGGCTTTTTGGGGAGTTAAGCCATCGCCTTCTTCAAATTCTCATCCAGCGCGGCCAGGAAGGCCTGGGTGGAGAGGTAGGGCTGGTCCTTGCTGATCAGGATCGCGAGGTCCTTGGTCATCTGCCCGCCCTCGACGGTGGCGATGCAGACCTTCTCCAGCGTCTCCGCGAAGTTCACCACATCGGGCGTGTTGTCGAACTTGCCGCGATAGGTGAGGCCGCGCGTCCAGGCGAAGATCGAGGCGATCGGGTTCGTGCTGGTCTCGCGGCCCTTCTGGTGCTCGCGGTAGTGGCGCGTCACCGTGCCGTGCGCGGCTTCGGACTCGACGGTGTTGCCATCGGGGGAGAGCAGCACGGAGGTCATCAGGCCGAGCGAGCCGAAGCCCTGCGCCACGATGTCCGACTGCACGTCGCCATCATAGTTCTTGCAGGCCCAGACATAGCCGCCTTCCCACTTGAGCGCCGAGGCCACCATGTCGTCGATCAGGCGGTCCTCATAGGTGAGGCCGGCCGCTTCGAAGCGGGCCTTGAACTCGGTGTCATAGACATGCCGGAAGATGTCCTTGAAGGAGCCGTCATAGGCCTTCAGGATCGTGTTCTTGTGGCTGAAATACACCGAATAGCCGCGGGCCAGGCCGTAGTTCAGGCTGGCGCGGGCGAAGCCCTCGATGGACGCGTTGAGGTTGTGCATTCCCATCGCGACACCGCCCGATTCCGGGAAGTCGAAGCCGCCCATCTCGACCGGCGCGCCGCCATCGGCGGGCGTGTAGGTCATGCTGACGCGGCCCGCACCCGGGATCTTCGCCTCGACCGAGCGGTAGATGTCGCCGAAGGCATGGCGGCCGACGACGATCGGCTTGGACCAATGCGGAACGAGGCGCGGCACGTTCTGGCAGATGATGGGCTCGCGGAAGATCGTGCCGTCGAGGATGTTGCGGATCGTGCCGTTCGGGCTGCGCCACATCTTCTTGAGGCCGAATTCGGCGACGCGCGCCTCGTCGGGGGTGATGGTCGCGCACTTCACGCCGACGCCGTACTGCTTGGTCGCGTTGGCGGCATCGATCGTCACCTGGTCGTCGGTCTGGTCGCGGTATTCGATGCCGAGATCGTAATACTTCAGGTCGATGTCGAGGTACGGCAGGATCAGGCGGTCCTTGATGAACCCCCAGATGATGCGCGTCATCTCATCCCCGTCCATCTCGACGACGGGGGTTTTGACCTTGATCTTTGCCATATCCAGCTTGCCCTTTGCGCCGCCCTTCGGCGCCGTGTGGCGCGGGCGGTCTGACGTGATGTTGCGGTGCGGCCGCAACATCGCACCGGGGGGGCCAAGGGGCAAGCCTTGGGGCCGCCGCGGCGGAACGCAAGGGACGCGATGGACGAAGGTGCAGGGATTCGTGAAAACCGCGCAGGTTTTCACCCTGCCGGGGTGCCCGAGGGGCAGAGCCCCTCGATCGGGAAGACTAAGGCCGCGTCGGGTCGAAATGCCGGCGCAGCGCGGCCCCGTAATCCGGGTAATCCGCCTGCAACTGCGCGATTCCGGCGGCATAGGCGGTCACCCGCTGAGGGAAGCGCGTCTCGAACATGAAGGCCAGCGTGCCGGTCAGCTTGTGCGGCTTCAGCTCGGCCTGGCTGGCGCCTTCGAAGGCGGCCATGTCCGGGCCATGCGGCAGCATGGTGTTGTGCAGCGAGAAGCCACCGGGCGCAAAGCCACCGCCGGGCTTCGCGTCATAGACGCCGTAGATCAGGCCCATGAACTCGCTCATCACGTTCATGTGGTACCAGGGCGGGCGGAAGGTGTCCTCGGCCACCGCCCAGCGCTCGGGGAAGATCACGAAGTCCACATTGGCCGTGCCCGGCGTTTCGGAAGGCGCGGTGAGCACGGTGAAGATGCTGGGATCCGCGTGGTCGAAGAGAATCGGACCCACCGGCGAATAGCGCCGCAGGTCATACTTGTAGGGCGCGTAATTGCCGTGCCAGGCGACGACATCCAGCGGCGAATGCGCGATCTCCGTCGCCCAGAGGGTGCCGCCCCATTTCACCGTGAGCTTCGTGGGCGCATCGCGATCCTCATAACCCGCCAGGGGCGTCAGGAAGTCCCGGGGGTTGGCCAGGCAATTGGCGCCGATCGGGCCACGCTCGGGCAGGGTGAAGGCGCCGCCGTAATTCTCGCAGAGATAGCCGCGCGCCGTGCCATCCGGCAGCTCGGCGCGGAACTTCACGCCGCGCGGGATGACCGCGATCTCGCCCGGCTCGATCCCGATCACGCCGAATTCCGTGACCAAGCGCAGCCTGCCCTGCTGGGGCACGAAAAGCATCTCGCCATCCGCATTGTAGAAGACCTCATCCGCCATGGAGCGGGTGGCGAGGTAGATATGCGCACCCATGCCCGCCATCGCGCCCACATCACCGGCCGTCGTGATGGTGTGGATGCCCTCGATCAGCGAGAGGCTCTGGCTGGGCAGGGGAAGCGGGTCCCAGCGCAGCGGCGCGGGCGGCATGTCCACCACGGCGCAGGGGGCGCTGCGCCAATGGCCGGCATCCGCCTTCGCGAAACGCCCCCAATTCGCGACGGTGGGCCGGATGCGGTAGAGCCAGGAGCGTTCATTGCTGGCGCGCGGCGCGGTGAAGGGCGAGCCGGAGAGCTGCTCGGCATAGAGCCCATAGGCGCAGCGCTGCGGGGAATTGCGCCCGATGGGCAGTGCCCCCGGCAGCGCTTCCGTCTCAAACCCATTGCCGAAACCTGACTGATAACCCTCGGTCATTCGTCCCATTCCTGTTCCACGGAGATGCAAGAACCTGAGGTTCTTGCCGGGGAGCTTGAGGGGCAGAGCCCCTCGACGTCACCCGCCCTGCCTTATCCCCTCTGGGCCGCCGTCAGCCGCTGCAAGGTGGCCAGATCCACCGCCCCCGGCAGGAGCGTCGTCCCGATCACCATGGCCGGCGTGCCCTGGATGTCCAGCCTGCGGGCCAGGGCCACATTGCGTTCGATGCGCGCCTGCGCGGCAGGGTCTTCCATGTCCCGCCGCAGCCGTGCCCAGTCCAGCCGCAGCCGCTCGGCCTCGCGGCGGAGGACGGGTTCGCTCGGCTCCTCGCGCAGGCGCATCAGCGCGTCATAGAGGCCGGCATATTGGTTCTGCCGCTGGGCGGCGATCAGGGCGCGGGCCGCGACGACGGAAGCTGGCCCGAGAATCGGCAGGTCCTTCAGCACCACACGCACATCGCGCTCGCGCTGGATCAGCTGCTCCATGGTGGGGTGCAGCTGCTTGCAAAAGCCACAACGCACATCGAAGAACTCGACAATGGTGACACGGCCCTGGGGGTTGCCCTTCACCGCATCGCCGGGGTCGCGGAACAGCGCCTCGGCATTTTCCGCGATGGCCCGGGTCTGGGCGCCCAGGCGATCGGCGATCTCGGCCTGTTCCAGGCTGGCCATGGCGTCACGCAGGATGCTGGGGTCCTGGCGCAGGGCGTCGCGCAGGATCTGCAGCACCTCGGCACGCTGCTCGGCGCTCAACCCTTGGGCCAGGGCCGTCCCCGGCAGGAGGGCCGCCAGGGCCGCGAAGTCTCGTCTGCGCATCTTTCACCCCGTCACGCGGTCAGGGGGAAAGCATAGGCCATTTCCGCCGCGACGTCGCCGCCCCCGGGGCGGGGGCGGAGGCGGGGGCGGGGCAAGTTGCTTGGGGGGGCGAAGGCGTCTAATCCCAGGGACCCGCCGGAGCTCCGGCCGCTGAGGGACAGAGCGTCATCCGCATGAATACGACAGCGCGGGCCGAACACGCCCCAACCGCCACCACCCTGCGCCCCAACGCCAAGCGCGCTGGCCGGCTGGCGGCTCTTCTTCTCGCCGGGCTGGCACTGACCGCCTGCGAGGCGACGCGCAACGCCACCAATGCCGTGCTCGGCAACCCCACCCCCTCGGGCACGCCGGGCTTCGTCCGCGGCTTCCTGGGCGGCGTCGCCACGGAGGAGCCGGTGGCGGCCGCCGTGGCGCGCGATGTGCTCTCGGCCGGAGGCAATGCGGCGGATGCGGCGCTGGCCGCGGCCTTCACCCTGACCGTCACCCTGCCCTCGCGCGTTGGGCTCGGCGGGGGGGGCGCCTGCATCCTCTATGACGTCCGTCGCAATGACCCCGAGGCGCTGGTCTTCCTCCCCGGCGCCCGCAGCGGCATCCCCGAAAATGCCGACCGCCCGGCCGCCGTGCCGCTCATGGCGCGCGGCCTCTTCGCCCTGCAGGCCCGCATGCCGCGCGGCCGCCCCTTCGAGGAGCTGATGGCGCCGGCCGAGCAATTGGCCCGCTTCGGCGCCCCCATGTCCCGCGCGCTGTATACCGACCTGGTCGCGGTGCAGGCCCCGCTCTTCGCCGACCCCCAGGCGCGCGCCGTCTTCGCCACGCCAGATGGCCGGCCGGTGCAGGTGGGCGACCGCTTCCAGAACCCGGCGCTGGGCGGCACGCTGACCGCGCTGCGCGTCTCGGGCGTGGGCGACATGCATCTGGGCGGCCTGGCCCGCCGTGTGGAGGAGGCGACGGCGCAGATCGGCGCGGGCACCATCACGGTGGCGGAGCTGCGCGCGGCCCTGCCACAGGTGGTGCGCCCCATCTTCGTCAATGCCCGCTCGGGCGACCGGATCGCCTTCCTGCCGCCGCCGGCCGATGGCGGCCTGGCCGCCGCCGCCGCCTTCCAGGCGCTGCAATCCAGCCAGTCGCTGGAGGATGCGCAATCCCGCGCCATGGCGGTGGCCGCCGCCAGCCGGGTTCGCGCGGGCGGCGATCCCCAGGCCCTGCTGGCCGAGGCCGGCCTGCCGGCCAGCATGCCCGGCAGCCTGCCGGCCAGCGCCGGACTGATGGTGTTTGACCGCGAGGGCAATGCGGTGAGCTGCGCCTTCACCATGAACAACCTCTTCGGCACGGGGCGCATGGTGCCCGGCATGGGCTTCCTGGCCGCCGCCGCGCCGGGAATCGGCCGGGTGCAGCCGCCGCTGCTCTCGGCCGCCGTGGGCTGGAACCCCAATCTGCGCGCCTTCCGCATGGCCGTCGCGGGCTCGGGCCAGGAGGCGGCGCCGATGGCGGTCGCCGGCCCGCTCGCCGCGCAGATGCTGCGGGATGCGACGGCCGAGGCAGGGGTGCAGATCGTGCCCGAGCCCGGCCGATCGCAAATCGGCATCTGTCCGCGCTACCTGCCCGGCTGGCCCTCGCTGTGCACAACCTTGAGCGACCCGCGCGGCGCGGGCGTGGCGCTGGGTGCCACCGACAGGTGAGCCTCAAGGTTGGCCGGGGGGCAGAGGCGCCGCCCTTCCTCGTGATGGATGTGATCGCCGTCGCCAATGCGCGCGCGGCGAGCCTGCCGCGAGGAGCGCCCGGCATCCTCCGGATGGAGGTGGGCCAGCCGGGTACGGCGGCACCCGCCGGGGCCGTGGCCGCCGCCATGGCCGCGCTGCAATCGGGCGCGCCGCTGGGCTATACCGAGGCCTTCGGCCTGCCTGCGCTGCGGGAACGGATTTCGCGCCATTACCTCGATCATTACGGGCTGGCCGTGCCGGCTTCGCGCATTGCCGTGACGGTAGGGGCCTCGGGCGCGTTTCCGTTGGCGTTTCTCGCGGCGTTTGATCGCGGGGACCGGGTGGCGATGGCCGCCCCCTTCTACCCACCCTATGCCAATATCCTGACGGCGCTGGGCATGGAGCCGGTGCTCCTGGAATGCGGCCCCGAGACGCGCTTCCAGCCGAGCCTGGCCATGCTGGAGAAGCTGGACCCGCTGCCGGATGGGCTGGTGATCGCGAGCCCCTGCAACCCGGCGGGGACGATGCTCTCGCCCGAGGAACTGGCCACGATCGCGCGATGGTGCCACGCCAAGGGTGTGCGGCTGATCTCGGACGAGATCTATCACGGGCTGTCCTGGGGAAGTGTTCCGGAGAGCAGTGCGGCGGCGTTTTCCGAGAGTGCCGTCATCGTCAACAGCTTCAGCAAATATTGGTGCATGACGGGCTGGCGCATCGGCTGGCTCGTGCTGCCGGAGGATCTGGTGCGGCCGGTGGAGTGCCTGGCGCAGAACATGTTCATCTCGGCGCCGCATGTGGCGCAGGTGGCCGCAAGGGCGGCGATGGATTGCGTCGAGGAATTGGAGGCGAAGAAGGCCGCCTATGCGCGCAGCCGCGCCAGGCTGCTGGCAGGGCTGCCCGGCGCGGGCTTCGACCGGATCGCGGCCGCCGATGGGGCATTCTACCTGTGGTGCGACGTGTCGCACCTGACGAATGACAGCGTGGAATTCGCCGCCCGGATGCTGGAGGGTGCCGGTATCGCGGCGACGCCGGGTGTGGATTTCGACCGCACGCGCGGCGCGCGTTTTGTGCGGTTCAGCTATTGCGGGGATGAGGCTGCGATGGCGGAAGCCCCGGCGCGCCTGGCGGGCTGGCGGGCCCGATAATTGGGGTCCGGGGCCTTTCGGCCCCGGCGGGTCCAGGGCAGAGCCCTGGCCTTGCTTAGTCCGCGAATTGCCCCGCCGCCACGATCAGCGGCCGCAGCCGCGCGATCTCGCTCGCCAGGAAGCGCGAGTGATATTCCGGGCTCACCTCATTCTCGGCCGCGACGGTCGTCAACGTCTCGGCGTAGCGCGCGCGCAGGCGTTCCTCGCGGAGTGCCGCGCGCATTGCCTGGGCCAGGCGGGCCTGGATTTCCACCGGCGTGCCGGCGGCGGCGTAGAGCCCATGCCAGGCGGACATGACGAGGTCCACGCCCTGTTCGCGGGTGGTCGGCAGGTCGAGGCCTGGGATGCGCTCGGGGAGCGTCACGGCGAAGCCCTTGATCCGGTTGTCGCGGATGAAGGGTGCGGCGACGGTGGCCTGTTCGCAGCTGATGTCGAGGCGCCCGGCCATCATCTCGGTCATGGCGGGGGCCGAGCCGCGGAAGACGATGGTGGTGGCGCTGCGCCCGGCCGCGTGCTGCAGCAGCATGCCGCAGAGCTGGTTGGAACCGCCCAGGCCGCTATGGCCGAGGTTCAGCGCATCGCCGCGCTCGCGGATTTGGGCGATGTAGCCGCGCAGGTCATTCGCCGGGAAATCGGGCCGGGCCACCAGCGTCATGCCCGTGTGGGAGACGATGCCGAGCGGCGCCAGCCCCCGCTCGATGCTGAAGGGCAACTGGCGGTAGAGGGTGGCCGCGGCGGCGAGCCCGATATGGTGCAGCAGCAGCGTATGGCCATCCGGGCGCGAGGCCGCGACGCGGGCGGCCGCGATGGTGCCGCCGGCGCCGGTCACGTTCTCGGCCGCCACGGGCTGGCCGAGTTCCTTGGACATGCCCTCGGCCATCAGGCGGCCGATCATGTCGGTCGGGCCGCCGGCGGCGAAGGGGATCATCAGGGTGAGCGGGCGGCTGGGGAAATTGCCCTGGGCCAGCGCGGGTGTGGCGAGCAGGGGCAGGGCGAGCGAGGCGCGACGGGTGATCATCTTGGGTTTCCCGGAGTGTGGATTATGACGGGTGGATTATTGGTTGTCCGAACGGATAGCCTCGACCACCGCCGCCGTCACGTCCTTTGTGGTGGCCGTGCCGCCGAGGTCGGGCGTCAGCACGCCCTTGGCCGTCGCCATCTCGATCGCGCGCATGAGGCGGGCGGCGGCGGGCTTCTCGCCCAGATGCTCCAGCATCATGCAGGCGGTCCAGAAGGTGGCGATGGGGTTCGCCACGCCCTTGCCCGTGATGTCGAAGGCCGAGCCATGGATGGGCTCGAACATCGAGGGGCGGTGGCGCGAGGGGTCGAGATTGGCGGTCGGCGCCACGCCGAGCGAACCGGCCAGCGCGCCGGCGAGGTCGCTCAGGATGTCGGCATGCAGGTTGGTGGCGACGACGGTATCAATGCTGGCGGGCTTGCGGACCATGCGGGCGGCCATGGCGTCCACCAGCTCCTTCTCCATGGTCACCTCGGGGAATTCCTTCGCGACCTCGGCCGCGACCTCATCCCAGAAGACCATGCCGTGCCGCTGCGCGTTGGACTTGGTGACGACGGTCAGCAGCTTGCGCGGGCGGCTCTGGGCGATCTGGAAGGCGGTGCGCATGATGCGCTCCACGCCGACGCGGGTGAAGATCGAGGTCTCGGTGGCGATCTCGATGGCGTGGCCGCGATGGGCGCGGCCGCCATGGCCGGCATATTCGCCCTCGCTGTTCTCGCGCACGATCACCCAGTCCAGCGCGCCGGGGGCGAGGCCGCGCAGGGGCGATTCCAGGCCGGGCAGGACGCGGGTGGGGCGGATGTTGGCGTACTGATCGAAGCCCTGGCAGATGGCCAGGCGCAGCCCCCAGAGGGTGAGGCTGTCCGGCAGATGCGGGTCCCCCACGGCGCCGAAATAGATGGCGTCGAAGCCTTCGAGGGTGGCGAGGCCGTCTTCCGGCATCATCCGGCCGGTGGCGCGGTAGAAATCGCTGCCCCAGGGGAATTCCTCCACCTCCAGCGTGAAGTCGCCAGCGCGTTCGGTCAGCGCGCGCAGGACTTCCAGGCCGGCCGGGATGACTTCCTGGCCGATGCCATCACCCGGAATGGCGGCGATCTTGTGCTGGCGCATATGCGGTTTCCTTCTGCTGCGGCGACTGGTATGGAAGCTGGTATGGAAGTCAATCCCCCCTCCCTGCGCGTCACCGCCGCCCCGGCGCCCCCAGCGCGGGAGAAGCTGGCCGATGCCGCCTATGCCGCCCTCAAGGCCAGCATCCTGGAAGGGCTGCTGCCGCCCGGCGTGGAAACGGCCGAGCAGGCCGTGGCCGATCAGCTCGGCATGAGCCGCACGCCGGTGCATGAGGCCGCACTGCGCCTGCAGCATGAGGGGATGCTGCTGGTCCTGCCGCGCAAGGGCCTGCGCGTCCTGCCGCTCGACCCCGAGGATCTGCGCCAGACCTATGAGGTGCTGATCGCCCTGGAAGGGGCGGCCGCCGCCCTGCTGGCCACACAGGGCAGCCCTGGCCCCTTGGCCGCCATGGCGCGCGCCACCCGCGAGATGGGCGAGGCCCTGGCCCAGGCCGACCGCGCCGCATGGGCCGCCGCCGATGACCGCTTCCACCGCGCCCTGGTGGAAGGCTGCGGCAACCCCAAGCTCGCCCGCCTCGCCGCCACGGCCACGGACCAGGCGCAGCGCGCCCGCGCCCTGACCGCGACGCGCCGCCCGGAGCCCGTCGCCTCGGGCCTGGAGCATGAGATGCTGCTGACCGCGCTGCTGGCCGGCGATGCCGATGCCGCCCGCGCCGCCGCCGCCGCCCATCGCGCCCGGGCGAGTTCGGAAATCCTCGCCGTGCTGCGGCGCTGAGCCGGTTTGCGCGGTACCCGCAGCTTGCCCATGATGCCCCCATGAACGCCTGGACCGACCAAAGCGCCGCGGATGCGCTGCACACCCTCTATGCCGCCGCCGTGCGCGCCGCCGACCCCCTTGCCGTGCTGGCCGCGCATCTGCCCGAACCACCTGCAAAGGGCCGCATCATCGTGGTCGGCGTCGGCAAGGCCGCGGCGAAGATGGCGCAGGCGGTGGAGGCGGCCTGGGCGCATCTCCCGCTCACCGGCCTGGTCATCGCGCCGCATGGGGCCGGGCTGCCCCTGGAAAGGATTGCGCTGCGCTACGGCAAGCACCCGACGCCCGATGCCGGCGGCGCCGCGGCCGCGGCCGAGATGCTGGCCATGGTTCAGAACCTGACCGCCGATGACCTGGTGCTGGCGCTGATCTCGGGCGGCGGCTCCTCGCTCTCGACGCTGCCGGCGCCGGGGCTCTCGCTGGAGGAGCTGATCGCCACCAACCAGGCGCTGCTCGCCTCGGGCGCCGTGATCGGCGAGATGAACTGCATCCGCAAGCATCTCTCCGCCTTTTCCGGCGGGCGGCTTGCCGTCGCCGCGCATCCGGCCCGCGTCGTCACGCTGGCGATTTCCGATGTGCCGGGCGACGACCCCGAGGTGATCGCCTCCGGCCCCACCGTTGGGGACCCCACCAGCTTCGCCGAAGCCCGCGCCCTGGTGGCGCGCTACGCGATGACATTGCCGCCCGCCGTCGTCGCGCATCTGGCCGCCGGCGCGGAGGAATCGCCCAAGCCCGGCGATCCGCGCCTGGCCCGGGCCGAACTCCGGATGATCGCCACCCCGATGATGGCGCTGCAGGCCATGGCCGAGGCGGCGCGGGGCCTCGGCCTCACCCCCCTCATCCTCGGCGACGCGCTGGAGGGCGAGGCGCGGCATGTCGGCACGGTGCTGGCGGGCATGGCGCGCAGCGTGGCGACGCATGGCCTGCCGCTACCCAGCCCCTGCGTGCTGCTCTCGGGCGGCGAGACCACGGTGACCATGGCGCCCGGCACCCAGGGGGCGGGCGGGCGAAACACCGCCTGCCTGCTTTCGCTGGCGCTGACGCTGAACGGCGCGCCCGGCATCTGGGCGCTTTGCGCCGATACGGACGGGATTGACGGCAAATCCGAACATGCCGGCGCCATCGCCGGCCCCGGCAGCCTCGCGGCGGCACGGGCCAAGGGACTGGACCCGCGGGCGATGCTGGACGCCCATCGCAGCCTCGACGTCTTCGCCGCGAGCGCGGGGCTGGTCACCACGGGGCCGACACTGACCAATGTGAATGATGTGCGGGCGATCCTGGTCACTTAGCAAAAATAAGCTACGAAAGCTTTACTCGCCTTTCAGCTTACCTTGTATAAGTTAAGCCCATGCGCGACCCAGCCCTAGAAGACATCCTCGCCCGCCGCGGTGCCGTCACCCGCATCGCCACGGCGCTGAACATCTCCACCGCCGCCGTCAGCCAATGGAAGCGAATCCCGCCGGATCGCCTGGCCGATGTCGCGCGCCTCTTCAACCTGCCGCCCGAGCAATTGGGGGTGAAGCCGCCCCCTGCCCCAGACCCAGACGCCAAAGGACTACCCCGCATGCCCTCCCGCATTCCGTTGCGCCGGCACCGCCGCACCAAGATCATCGCGACCCTGGGGCCAGCCAGCGCCACGGTGGAGATGATCGAGAAGCTTTTCCGCCAGGGCGCCGATGTCTTCCGGCTGAACTTCAGCCACGGCACGCATGAGGACCACGCGAGCCGCATCGAGATGATCCGCGAGGTGGAGCGCCGCACCGGCCGGCCCATCGGCATCCTGGCCGACGTCCAGGGCCCCAAGCTGCGCGTCGGCAAGTTCGCCGCCGGACGCGTGCAGCTCACCACCGGCGCGCGCTTCCGCCTCGACCTCAACCCGACGCCGGGCGATGTGAAGCGCGTCCAGCTGCCGCATCCCGAGATCATCAACGCGGCGCGCATCGGCACCACGCTGCTGCTGGATGACGGCAAGCTGAAGCTGCGCGTCGTCCGCCAGGTGGAGAACGACCACCTGGAGACGGAAGTCGTCGTGGGCGGCCCGCTCTCCGACCGCAAGGGCGTGAATGTGCCCGACGTGGCGCTGCCCATCCCGGCGCTGACCGAGAAGGACCGCGCCGACCTCGACTTCGTGCTGCCGCTCGGCATCGAATATGTCGGGCTTTCCTTCGTGCAGCGGGCCGAGGATGTGGCGGAAGCCAAGGCCATCGCCGCCGGGCGCGCCTGGATCATGGTGAAGATGGAAAAGCCCCAGGCGGTGGACAATCTCGACGCCATCCTGGAGCTGTGTGACTGCGTCATGGTGGCGCGTGGCGATCTCGGCGTGGAAATGCCGACGGAGGAAGTGCCGCTGGTGCAGAAGCGCATCGTCCGCGCCGCCCGGCAGCTCGGCAAGCCCGTGGTCGTCGCGACCCAGATGCTGGAGAGCATGATCACCGCCCCCTCCCCCACCCGGGCCGAGGCGAGCGACGTGTCCAACGCGGTCTTTGACGGCGCGGATGCGGTGATGCTTTCGGCGGAGACGGCGGCCGGGCAATACCCGTTGGAGGCCGTGAACATCATGGACCGCATCGTGGCCCGGGTGGAGCAGGATGCCGGCTGGCGCACCCAGACCGATGCGAATCGCCCGGCACCCGAACCCACCAGCGCCGGTGCCATCGCCGCCGCCGCGGCCCAGGTGGCGCATACGGTGCATGCCCAGGTGATCGCCACCTTCACCAGCACCGCCTCCACCACCCTGCGCGTGGCGCGCGAGCGGCCGGACTGCCCCATCCTGGGCCTCACGCCCGCCCTGCAATCCGCGCGCCGATTGGCGGTGGTCTGGGGGGTGCATCCGCTGGTCGTTCAGGATATCCACTCCATGACGGAAATGGTGGCGCGCGCGAGCCGCGCCGCCCAGCAGGAGGGCTTCGCCAGGCTTGGCGAGGAGTTGGTGGTGACAGCGGGCGTGCCCTTTGGCACACCGGGAACCACCAATGCGCTGCGGGTGGCCACGGTGAAGTGAGGCCCTGAATGGAGACGAGCCGGATGAAGCGTGCGTTCCTGGCCCTGGGCCTGCTTCTCAGCCTGGCGGCGCCCGCCGCGGCGCAGCGCAGCGGCTCCTACGACGTCACGGGCACCAATCCGGATGGCAGCCAGTATGTGGGCACGCTGGAGCTGGAGCAGATCGGCCTGCTCAGCTTCCGCCTGCGCTGGACCATCGGGCCGGACGTGATCGAAGGGGTGGGCATGGTGAGCGGGCTGAGCTTCGCCACGGCCTTCAGCCTGGGCGGCGGCAGCAGCCCGAGCATGGGCATCTATGAGCTGCGGCCGAATGGCCAGTTGGTGGGGCAATGGACCACCATCGGAGCCTTCGCGGCGGGGCAGGAGACCGCGACGCCGAAGTAAAAGAGGCCTCCGGCGGCTGGGGCCTCAGGCCCCATTCAATACGCTGATCTCAAAAGACATTCCGAAGGAACGGGGTCTGGGGCCAATGGCTCCAGCCGCCGGAGGCCCTTGTTCTACCCCTGCGCCCAGCTCGGCTTCCGCTTCTCCCGGAAGGCCGCAATACCCTCCGCCGCCTCTGGCCCTGCCGCCGTGCGCCCGAAGGACTGCGCACCGGCTTCGGCATAGCCTTCGGGCGAGAGCGGGCCGAGGGCCGCCAGCAGCTTCTTCGTTTCCGTCAGCGCGCCGGGCGCGCCTTCCAACAATTGCGCAATGCTGGCCGCGACCAACGCATCGAGTCCCGCGCGATCCGGCGCGACCTCGTGCACCAGGCCCCGGCGCGCGGCCTCGGCGGCGGTGATCACGCCGCCCTCCAGCACCATGCGGGCCGCATCGGGGCGCCCCATCCGGCGGGCGAGCCAGGGCAGGATCTGCGCCGGCACCAGGCCGCGCCGCGCCTCGGGCGCCGCGAATCGCGCATCGGCGCTGGCAAAGGCGATATCCGCGCAGCAGAGAAAGCCAAGGCCGCCCGCATGCGCGGCACCCTCCACCGCCGCGATCACCACCTGCGGCAGGGCCGAGATTTCCTCGAAGCGCGCGCCCACACGGCGGTTGCGCGCCTGCATGGCCGCCAGCCGCTCCTCCGGCGTGCCGGCGATCACCTCGGTGAGGTCGAGGCCGGCGCAGAAATGCCCGCCGGCGCCACGCAGAACCACGATGCGGGCCGTGGCATGGTCCCGCAATTCCAGGAGCAGCTCGTCCAGCGCCTCGCCCATCCCGCCGCCGATCGCATTGCGGCGGGCGGGACGGTTCAGTGTCACCTGAACCACCGGTCCCTCGCGATGAACGAGGACCGGGGGTTCGGCCTGGCTCACCGCTTCCACCAGCCGCCACGGCGTGGCGCCTCGGCGGCCACTTCCTCGACGGTCTTGGGCAGGATGGCGGGGCCGATGACGGGCTCAGCCGGGGCGGGAGTCTCGGGCGCCGCCGCGACAGGCACGGGTGCGGTCGGGACGGGCGCCGCGACGACGGGCGTGGGCGCGGCTTGCACCGCCACAGGCTCCGCCTTCTCTTGCTCGGGCATGGCCTGCTCGG
>NZ_JAIEQY010000406.1 GCF_019747315.1 Roseococcus sp.
GCGCCCCCCTGTGAAGCCCCCCCCTGTGAAGCCCGGGCGCCCTTGCCGCGTTGTTGCCAGGGTGTCGCAAGGGGCTTTGGCATGTCTCACTCCTGTTGGCCTGCGGAAACTCGGGCGTGAGCCCCTGGCGCCTGGGTTGCGCCGCCCTGCTCCTGCTGGCCGTGGCCTGTGACGGCGAGGAGGCGGCGCCGCTGCGCGTCGTGGGCGGCGACCCGGCCCGGGGCCATGGCGTGATCCTGGCGTCGGGCTGCGGCGCCTGCCATGTGATTCCCGGCGTGCGCGGTGCCGTCTCCTGGGTCGGCCCGCCGCTGAATGAATGGTCACGGCGCGGCTACCTCGCCGGCCGCTTGCCCAATTCCCCGGATCACCTGGTCGCCTGGCTGCGGGACCCGCAGGCGATCTCGCCGGGCTCGGCCATGCCGTCGCTGGGGCTGAGCGAGGGCGAGGCGCGGGACGCGGCGGCCTATCTCTTCACGCTGGGCGCCCTGCGCCTGCCGCCCGTGCCGGCCGGCATGGCCCTCGGCCCCCAGGAGACCGCGCCGCGCGACAAGCCGCGGCTGCGTCCGCGGGCGTAGAGCATGATGCGTTGAGGCGGAATCGCCGAAACGCTGAATCATCCTCTCGGCCAAGGCCAGGCCACGCGCGGGAACGCAGCGTGGTCTGGGCCCGCTCAGCCGCAGTTGGGCAGCAGCATGGCCGGCACGGCCTGGAACAGCACGGCCAGGGCCGACAACAGGGCGGTCGCGGCCGCAAACCAACGGGTGAAGTGCGGCTCCGTTTCCTGCGCCCTGTCCGTGATGCCCGGCAGGCCAGGCCGCATCACAAGGCCCAGCAGGGCCAGCGCCAGCAGCGTGGCCAGGCCCACCATCGCCGGCACCAGGGGCAGGCCGAGGAGCATGCGCCCGGTCAGGCCACGCTCGCAGGCCAGCGCGGTGACGGCATAGATCACGGTGAAATGCCCGGCCCAGACCGCAAGCCCGGCGGCCGAGAGCAGCACCCCCAGGACGGGCCGCGCCGCGCTCATGCCAGCAGAAGGGGAAAGCCGTGCAGCAGCGCGAGCCCCGCCACCCCCTGGCCCAGCGTGTAGAGCCAGAACAGCATGACATTGTCGAAGCTCAGCCGCCGCGTGCCATCCAGCAGGCCGCACCAGGACCGCGCGGCAATGTAGGCCGCCATGATCACGGCGACCACGACATGCAGCCCCTGCCAGACCAGCAGCGCGTAGGATGCGGCGGCATGCGCGTGGAGGCTCGGCCGCAGCCCCGCCTGCCACAGTGCCAGGATATCGGCGCCGAACCCGCCCAGCAGCGGCAGCAGCGCCAGGGGCATCAGCAGCACCGGCAGCGCTCCCCGAAGGCGCAGCGCGCGCGAGCCCAGCAGCACCAGCCCGCCGCTGGTCGCATAGCCTGCCAGCGCGGCGGCGCCCCAGGCGGCGACGGGCCGCTCCATCCCGGCCGGCGGCCACATCGCATCGCCATTGACCAGCCAGAGATAAAGGTAGCTCCCGATGGAACAGGCATAGGCGGTGCCGCTGACCAGCATCAGGCAGACCATCGCCCACCAGGAGGTGGAGAGCGGGCCGGTGACGTAGTTGGGCAGATCCAGCCGTTCGCCCACGCCATCGGCGCGCATCGGCAGGGGGCCATGATCCGTGCCGGTCCAGAGCCAGTGCAGGAAGCCAGCCACTGCGACCAGGCCGAAGCCGAGGGCGGGTATCACCGCCGAGACCGCCAGCGCCAGGAAGAAGCCGGCCGTGCCGATGGCGGCGACGAGATGCGCAAGGCCCGGCCCCGGAATCACCGCGACATATTGCGGCAGGGCCTCGGCCGGGCTCGTGATCAGCGTCTCGCGCCGGCCGGTGAGGGTGCCGGGCAGGAAATGCCGCCCGGCCTCGACTTCCGCCGCCAGACCCGGATTTTCCCAGAGCGGATAGCGGCCGGTGATGCGGGGGATGCTGCGGGGGCCGAAATCCTCGCTGGGCAGCCATTCGGCGGTGCCCGCCTTCCACGGATCGCGGTTGCTGCCGCGGCTCAGCCGGAAGTTGCGGGCGATGTCGAGGATCAGCACCACACCGCCGGCCAGCACCACCGCGGCACCCAGGGAGGAGAGCGCGTTCCAGACCTCCAGCCCCATGCTGGCCGGATAGGTGTAGATGCGCCGCGGCATGCCCATCAGCCCCGAGATATGCATAGGGAAGAAGGTCAGGTTGGTGCCCAGGAAGAGCAGCCAGAAAGCCCATTTGCCCAGGCGTTCCGACAGCGGCAGGCCGATCGCCGGTGCCCAGTAGTAGAGCGCCGCGAGCAGCGGGAAGACCATCCCGCCGATCAGCACGTAATGCAGGTGGGCCACGATGAAATAGGTGTCGTGCGCCTGCCAGTCGAAGGGCGTCACCGACACCATCACCCCGGTCAGCCCGCCCAGCACGAAGATGAACAGGAAGCCGAAGACAAACAGGGTGGGTGTGGCGATGCGCACCCGCTTGCCACCCGCGAAGGTGCCGATCCAGGCGAAGACCTGCAACCCGGACGGCACCGAGACGGCGAAGCCGGCGGAGGCGAAATAGGCCAGGCTCAGCCCCGGGATGCCCGTGGTGTACATGTGGTGCACCCAGAGCCCGAAGCTGAGGAAGGCGGTGCCCACCAGCGCCGTCACCACCAGCCCATGCGCCAGCAGCGTGGTCCCCGCCATGGCCGGCACGATCATCGAGACCATGCCGGCCGCCGGCAGGAAGATCACATAGACCTCCGGGTGGCCGAAGAACCAGAAGAGGTGCTGCCACAGCAGCGGGTCGCCGCCGCGCTCGGGGATGAAGAAGGGCCAGTCGAAGGCGCGTTCCAGTTCGAGCAGCGTGCTCGCCACGATCACCGCCGGGAAGGCGAAGACCACCATGCCCGCGAAGACCAGCATGGCCCAGGCGAAGATCGGCATGCGCCCCAGCGTCATCCCCGGCGCGCGGCAGCGCAGGATGCCCACGATCAGCTCGATGGCGCCGGCAATGGCGGAGATCTCGATGAAGCCGATGCCCAGCAGGTACATGTCGGTGTTGATGCCGGGCGAATATTCCTTGCCGGTCAGCGGCGGGTACATGAACCAGCCGCCATCGGGCGCCACGCCGAAGAAGAGCGAGGAGAAGAAGGCGAGCCCGCCGATCAGGTAGATCCCATAGGCATAGGCGCCGAGCCGCGGCGTCGGCATCTCGCGCGCGCCGAGCATGGCGGGCAGCAGCGTGATGCCCACCGCCTCCACCGCCGGCACGGCGAAGAGGAACATCATCACCGTGCCATGCATGGTGAAGACCTGGTTGTAGGTGGCGGGGTCGATGATGGTGAGGCCGGGCATGGCCAGCTGCACCCGGATCAGCACGCCCAGCAGCCCGGCGAGCGTCAGGAACAGCAGCGCCGTCGCGACGAAGAGCGGGCCGATCAGGTTGTTGTTGATCTCGCCCAGCACGCGCCAGCCGCGCGGACGCTCCCAGGCCGCGCGCAGCCGGCCGAGCTCGTCAGGGGGCCGCGGCAGGGCATTGGGCAGCGCCTCGCGCACCGGCTCGGCGGGGGCGTGGTCCGGGCTCATCGCAGCGCCTCCAGCCAGCTCGTCACGGCCAGCAGCTCGGCACCTTCCAGCGCGCGGCCGTAGGAGGGCATGGCGTTGCCGGGCTTGATGTCCTGCGCGCCGGCGATCCAGCCGGCGAGTGTGCCATGCCGGTTCTCCAGCATGCCGGCCGCGAGCGAGAGGCGGGAGCCGATCCGCGAGAGGTCCGGCGCCAGGCGGCCCTGGAATTCCGTGCCGCGCACCGCATGGCAGGCGCCGCAGCCATGTTCGCCGAAGAGGCGCATGCCCTCCGCCTCCGTCGCGGTGGCGGGCGGCGGCACGGGCGCCAGCTGCCGGGCCACCCAGGCCTCGAACGCGGCCGCTTCCTGCGTCACCACCCAGAACGCCATGAAGCTGTGCTGCAAGCCGCAGAACTCGGTGCATTGGCCGCGCAGGGTTCCGATGCGGTCGGCGCGCAGGCGCAGGCGGTTCACCCGGCCGGGGATCATGTCCATCTTGCCGTGCAGATTGGGGATCCAGAGGCTGTGGATCACATCGCCGGAGGAGAGATGCAGCTCCACCTCCCGCCCCACCGGCAGGTGCAGCTCATTGGCCGTCACCGCGCCCTCGCCCAGCTCGGGGTAGCGGACCTCCCACCAGTATTGCCGGCCGATGATCTCGACCTTGAGCGGCGCCTCCGCGCCCGGGGCGGTGAGGGCGCGGGAGATGCCCAGCGAATAGACCAGCAGCGCGGTGAGGGTGACCACGGGAAAGACGATTCCCCCGCCGATGACGAAGCGGCGCGAGCCGATCACCGCGCGCAGCCGGCCGCGGGCCAGGACGGCCAGGGCCAGGAACCCCATGGTCAGCGCCAGGATCGCCGCCCCGCCGAGAAAGAGCACATGGCTCAGACCCGCGATCAGCGCGGCCTGCGCCCCCCAGGGATCGAGCGGCGTCTGCACCCCGGAGCAGCCGGCCAGCAGCACGGGAAGCAGAAACGGCGCCCGCCTCACGCCGCGAAGCGCCCGCGCCGCATCGCCAGCACCAGCGCGCCCAGCGCGACCCCGGCGAAGGTGAGCCCGCCCGGCACCCACATGAGCAGCCCGCCCAGCTGCTGGTCCTCCAGCTGGGTCAGGCCCCAGGCCAGGGTGGTGAATTCATGCGGCGCGAAAAGCGGGCGCGGCGCGAAGGTGAGGAAGGCGCCCAGCGCGCTCATCTGCATGGCGGTGGCGAGGCCGGCGGGCAGCACCGCCTCGGGCCGCGCCGCGGCGGCCAGCAGCAGTCCGCGCCAGAGCCAGATGGCGCTGGCCAGCAGGCTCAGATGCATCGCCCAATAGGCGACATCCGTGCGGAAGGTGGCGGCATAGGGACCGGGCAAATGCCAGAGCCACAGCATCACGGCGAAGCCGGCCGCGGCCCCCGCGATCCCGCCCGTGGAGGTGATTCGCCACCGCCCCGGCAGGCCCAGCGCCAGCAGCGGCGCCGCCGCCAGAAGAATCACCATGTGCTGCCCGACGCGCGCGGAAAACAGCGCCACCGAGAGGCTGCACAGCGGCGAGAACAGCGCCACCGCCAACGCCGCGCCACCGGCCAGCAGGGCCGTCCGGTCCGCGCTGCGGCGCCAGGCCCAGGCCAGCAGCCCCGCCAGCGACGCCGCCAGCCAGGGATCCGCATTCCAGGCGGCCGTGCCGGGAACGGGCGGCGCTCCGCAATAGGCGATCCATTCTGCCATCCTGTTCCCTTTTGCCCGGCTGCGCGTTGCACCAACGCCGGCCATGCGGACCGGATGCCGGGGAGGTTGCCGAAATGTTAGCAAAGGAGGTTCTGCTGGTGGGGGGCGGGGCTGCGCATCTCGCGGCCTTGCGCCACCTGGCCATGCGCCCCCTGCCGCCCGAGGCCCGCCTGACCTTCATCGTGCCGGAGCCGGAGCAGCCCTATTCCGGCATGGTCCCGGGCGTGATGGCCGGTCGCATCCCGCGCGATGCCGCCCAGGTGGATCTGGCGGCCCTGGCCAGGGCGGCGGGCGCCCGGCTGATCCTGGGCCGCGCCGTGGGTCTGGACCCCGGGGCGCGGCGGCTGCGGCTGGCGGGCGCGCGCCCGCCCTTGCGCTATGACCTGCTCTCGCTGGCGATCGGGGCCGAGAACGCGCTGGTGCCCGGCGCCACGCGCCACGCCCTGCAGGTCAAGCCGCTCGGTGCCTTCCTCGATGCCTGGGAAGCCCTGACCGCCGCGCCGCCGGAGGACCTGCTGGTGGTGGGCGGCGGCGCGGCGGGGGTGGAGGTGGCGCTGGCCGCCCGCGCCCGGCTGGGCGAGGCGCCGCGCATCGCCCTGCTGGCGCAGGGTGGGCTGCTGGCCCGCCTCGCGGCCGGTGCCCGGCAGGCGGCGATGGCGGCGCTTGCGGCTGCCGGCATTGAACTCCTGGTGGGCGAGGCCGTGGCCGTGGAGCCGCATCGGCTGCGGCTGGCCGATGGCCGCATGCTCCCCTTCGGCGTGGCGCTCTGGGCCGGCGGGCCGGCCGCCCCGGCCTGGCTGGCCGAAACCGGCCTCGCCCTCGCCGAGGGCGGCTGGCTGGCCACCGACGCCACCCTGCGCAGCGCGAGCCACCCCTCGGTCTTTGTCGCGGGCGATGCGGCCACCAACCTGGCCCATCCCCGTCCGCGCAACGGCGTCTTCGCGGTGCGCCAAGGCGTGCCGCTGGCGGAAAACCTCCGCCGGGTCCTGGCCGGACGCGCGCCCCGGTCCTTCCGGCCGCAGCGCTGGCATCTGGCGCTTCTGCTGGCCGGCGAGACGGCCATCGCGGCCAAGGGGCCCTTCGGCCTGGCGGGCCGCTGGGCACTGCGGCTCAAGGACCGGATCGACCGCGACTGGGTGGCGAGCTTCGCCCGCCTGGCCCCCTCCATGGCGCATCCCGCGGCCCAGCCGGAGCCGCGCTGCGCCGGTTGCGGCGCCAAGGTGCCGCCGGGCGTCCTCGCCCGTGTCCTGGCACGGCTGCCGCGGCCGCCGGCCGCCGCCGTCACCCTCGGGCTGGAAGCGCCGGACGATGCCGCGCTGCTGGCCGCCCCGGCACCGGGATGCGTGCTGGTGCAGAGCGTGGATCATTTCCGCTCCCCCTGCGATGATCCCTGGGTCTTTGGCCGCATCGCCGCGGCGCATGCGCTGGGCGACATCGCCGCCATGGGCGGGTCGCCGCGCGCGGCCCTGGCCATAGCCAGCCTGCCCCCGGCGGCGGAGCCCCTGCTGGAGGCGGACCTGCTGGCCATGCTGGCCGGGGCGCAATCCTTGCTGGGGCCGGCCGGCGCCCCCCTCGTCGGCGGCCATAGCGGCGAGGCGGCGGAAGCGAGCCTGGGCTTCGCGGTGACGGGCGATGTGGTGCCGCGATCCGCGCTGCGCCGCTCCGGCCTGCGCCCGGGTGACGTCCTGATCCTGACACGGCCGCTGGGCACCGGCGCCATCCTGGCGGGCTGGATGCGCGGCTTCGGCCGCGGGCGGGACTGGGCGGCGGCCCTCGGCGCCATGCAGCGGGATCCTTTTCCGGCCTCCCGCATCCTGCTGGCCCATGGCGCGAGTGCAGCGGCCGATGTGACAGGCTTCGGCCTGCTCGGGCATCTGCTGGAAATGCTCCGGGCCTCGGGCTGTGGGGCCCGGCTGGATGCCGAGGCGGTGCCGGCGCTGGAGGGGGCGCTGGCGGCGCTCGAGGCGGGCTTCGCCAGCACCCTCTCCCCCGCCAATGCGGCCGCCTGCAGCGCGGCCCTGCTGGGTGCCGAAAGCCTGGCCCGGGGGCGGCTGGGCCTGCTGCTCGATCCGCAGACCTCGGGCGGGCTGCTGGCGGGCGTGCCGGCCGGGCGGGCCGCGGCCTGCCTCGCGGCGCTGTCGGAACTGGGCGAGGGGGCGGTCATCATCGGCCATGCCCTGGCCGGCCCTCCGCGGATCGCCCTGCAACCCGCAGGGTGCGAGGGGCGTTCGGCCCGCGATGCAGAATGTTACCGGCAAGATCCTGATGGTGCAGGAGGGGCGGCTCAGGCTGCTGCGGGATGATGGCCGCGGCCTCACCCTCGTGCTCTCGCCCTCGGCCGCGATCGAGCCGCAGGACCTGCCGCCGCTCACCCATCGCCGGGTGCGCGTCGCCTGGAAGCCCGCGCCCGGATTGACCGGCGGCATCGCCCATCGCCTGGCGCTGCTGGACTGACCCCGGAGAAACACCGATGCCCCGCCCCCCGCTTCGCCGCCGCCACAGCCAACGCGCCCGCCAATTCCTGGAGGAGTGGTCCGTGCCGCGCCAGTTCGCCGGCCAGGACCACGCCGGGCCGGCCGCCGAGGCCGCCACCGCGCGCGCGCTGCGCCCTCGCACCGAGCAGGCCGATGCCGTGGGCACCTCCATCTGCCCCTCTTGCGCCGTGGGTTGCGCGCAGCTGATCTATGCCACGCAAGGCCGGCCCATCGCCGTGGAGGGCGACCCCCGCAGCCCGATCAACCAGGGCACGCTCTGCCCCAAGGGTGCCGCCACCCTGGGGCTGATGACCAGCCCGCAGCGCATCGACCGCGTGCTGCACCGCGCGCCGCATGCCACCGAATGGCGGGATGTTCCCCTCGACTGGGCGATGGATCGCATCGCCCATCTGACGAAGCAGGTCCGCGACGAAAGCTTTGTCGGCGATGCACCGGACGGCACGCGGCTGAACCACACCATGGCGCTCGGTTCCATGGGCGGGGCGACGCTCGACAATGAGGAAAACTACCTCATCAAGAAGCTGTTCTCCGCCGGGCTCGGGATGGTCTTCATCGAGAACCAGGCCAGGGTTTGACACAACAACTCGGTGCCCAGTCTGGGCACCGCCTTCGGCCGGGGCGCGGCGACGCTGCCCCAGTGGGACCTCGCGCGCGCCGATGTCGTGCTCGTGATGGGCTCGAACATGGCCGACAACCACCCCATCGCCTTCCGCTTCGCGCTCCAGGCCAAGGCGCGCGGCGCGACACTCATCCATGCCGACCCGCGCTTCACCCGCACCTCGGCCATGTGCGACCTCTATGCGCCGCTGCGCGCGGGGACGGACATCGCCTTCCTCGGCGGCATCATTCGGCACCTGCTGGAAAACGACTTGTGGTTCCGCGACTGGGCGCTGCCCTACACCAACCTCTCGACCATCATCGAGGAAGGCTATGAGGGGCCGGAGCAGGATGGGCTCTTCTCCGGCTGGAACGAGCAGGAGAGGCGCTATGAATCCGCCACCTGGCAATATGAGGGACTGACCATCCCATCGCCGCTGGCGGAGGCCTGGATGGAAACGGGCGGGGACTTCGCCGAGCGCGTCTCCCACCTGCGCGACGGACCGCCCCCGCGCGACGAGACGCTGCAACACCCCCGCTGCGTCTACCAGATCATGCGCCGCCATTTCGCCCGCTACACGCCGGAGGTGGTGGCCCGCATCACCGGCTGCCCGGAGGATGTGTTCCTGAAAGTGTGCGACGCGATGGCGCGCAATTCGGGGCGGGAGCGCACCGGCGTCATCTGCTACGCGGTGGGCTGGAACCACCACACCACGGGTGCCCAGATCATCCGCGCGGGCGCCATCCTGCAGGGTTTGCTGGGCAATGTCCGCCGGCCCGGCGCGGGCATGCTGGCCCTGCGCGGGCACACTTCGATCCAGGGCTCCACCGACATCGCGACGCTCTACGACCTGATGCCCGGCTATCTGCCGCAGCCGCATGCGCTGCGTCCGCATGCCACGCTGGAGGATTACCTCAAGGTGGAGACGGCGCCGACCGGCTTGTGGGCGAATTTCCCGGCCTATGCCGTGAGCCTGCTGCGCGCCTGGTATGGGGGCGAGGCCAGTGCCGAGAATGGCTGGGGCTATGACTGGCTGCCGCGCATCATGGGCGATCACAGCCAGTTGCCGATGACGCTGGCGATGCGCGACGGCATCATGCGCGGCCTCTTCGTCATGGGCCAGAACCCCGTGGTCGGCGGCAGCAATTCCAGGCTGGTGCAGCGGGGCCTCGCGCGCCTCGAATGAATGGTGGTGCGCGACATCGCGGAGACCGACACCGCCACCTTCTGGCGCGACGGCCATTTGGTGTTCGACGCTCGCCAGGTCGCAGCGGGCGATGGCGACCACGCCGCGGCGGATGCCCAGAAGCGCCGCGATCTCGGCATGCTCGCGCGTCTGCGCCCGCACCCCCTCGCGCGCATCCACGGCCAGCAGGGCGGCATCCATGCCGGTGGCGCCCCCGATCATGGTCCGCACGAAGCGCTCATGGCCGGGCGCATCCACCAGATCCACCTCCCCGCCATTGGCCAGCGCCATGCGGGCGAAGCCGAGCGCGATGGAAATGCCGCGCGCCTTCTCCTCCGGCAGGCGATCCGTGTCGGTGCCGGTGAGCGCGCGGACCAGCGCCGTCTTGCCGTGATCCACATGGCCGAGCACGGCGACCAGCGCGCTCCTCATGGCAATGCCTTTGCCACGGCGGCGGCGGCCTCGGCCAGTTCGGGCTCGGAGAGGCAGCGTGGATCGAGCAGCAGGCGGCCGCGATCCAGCCGGCCCAGCAGCGCCGGCCGCGCCGCCCGCAGCCGCGCCGCGAGCGCTTCCGCTGTCACGGCGGCGGGGCGCAGCGCCACCAATGTCGTCGGCAGTTGCAGCAGCGGCAGGGTGCCGCCGCCGGCCAGCGAAAAGCCGGGCTCCAGCGCCGCCCCCGCCGCCTCGGGCAGCAGCGCCAGCAGCCTTGCCGCGCGCGCCGCGAGTTGCGCGGGTGGCGCGGCCAGCATCGCCAGCGCCGGCACCGAGGCCGCGAGCCCGGCCGGGTCGCGATAGAGCCGCAAGGTGGCCTCCAGCGCAGCCAGGGTCAGCTTGTCCGGCCGCAGCGCCCGCATCAGCGGGTGGCGGGCGCAGCGGGCAATGGCCTCCGCCCGGCCCAGCAGCAGCCCCGCCTGCGGGCCGCCCAGCAGCTTGTCGCCGCTCGCCGCCACCAGGTCGAAGC
Source organism: Roseococcus sp. (assembly GCF_019747315.1). Classification (GTDB taxonomy): domain Bacteria; phylum Pseudomonadota; class Alphaproteobacteria; order Acetobacterales; family Acetobacteraceae; genus Roseococcus. Next base: position 10,501 of record NZ_JAIEQY010000406.1, read on the forward strand.
CGGCGGCGATGCTCGCGGCGAAGCCCGGCTCGCCGGGCAGGCCGAAGCGCGCGAGGTCGGTCAGGGCACCGCTGCCGAGATCCTCGATGGCCATCAGGCCGTGCTCCTGCGCGAGGCGCGCGAGTTCTGCGCGCGGCACCGCCTGGGTGAAGCCGAGCACGCGGTAATTCGCTGGATTCACCCGCAGCAGCACCCGCGTTGCCGGGCCGATCGCGGCGGCGAAATCCGCGAGCCGCGTGCGGTTGGTGGTGCCGACCTCGACGAGCCTGGCGCCCCCCTGGGCGATCACCTCGGGGATGCGGAAGCCGCCGCCGATCTCGACCAGTTCCCCGCGCGAGACCACCGCCTCGCCCCCCGCCCCCAGGGCCGAGAGCGCCAGCAGCACGGCGGCGGCGCCATTGTTCACGACGAGCGCGGCCTCGGCGCCGGTCAACTCGCGCAGCAGCGCGGCGCAGCCGGCATGGCGGTCGCCGCGCTGCCCGGTCTCGAGGTCGAGCTCGAGATTGGCATAGCCGCCGGCCAGCCCGGCGATGGCGGCCAGGGCGGCGGGTGCAAGCGGCGCGCGGCCCAGGCCCGTATGCAGCACCACGCCGGTCGCGTTCAGGATACGGTTTAGCCCCGGGGCGGGGCCGAGAGCCTCGGTTGCGGCGGCCCACAGGGCGGCCTGGTCCAGCGCCTCGGGCCGCGCCCGCGCGCGGTCCAGCGCGGCCCGCAGTGCGGCCACGACGGAAGCGCGGGGGTGCCGCTCCAGCAGGGCGGCGGCACCGGGCGCAGCCAGCAGCCGGTGCAGCGCCGGCAGCCGTCGGCACGGGTCGAGGGCGGGTCCGTCCATGGTCAGGCCATCCGACGCGAAAGTCGCCAGGCCAGGACCAGCGGCAGCAGCACCAGCGCGGAGACCAGCGCATCGGCCCAGCCGGAGGTCACCCCACCCACCAGCGCCGCATCCGGCCGCACCACCCAGGCAAGATGCGCGACATGCTGCACCAGCAGCAGCAGACACACCGCGACCAGCCGCCAGCGCGCCCATTGCGGCACCAGCGCCAGGCCGATGGCCCCGAGCAGCGCCGGCAGCGCGACTGCGAGCTTCACCCAACCCCAAAGCCCATCCGCGCGCCGCAGATACCACGCGGCCTCCTGCGGCAGATTGGCGGCATAGACCACGACGTACTGCACGAACCACAGCCAGAGCGTCATCATGCCCAGGGTGAGCAGCGCACGCTCCAGGCCCATCCGCGCCGCGTCCTCCGGCATGCCTTGGCGCAGCGCGAGCAGCGCCGCCAGGGCGATGGCCGCGCCGATCTGCTCGATGACCAAAGCGAGTCCCTGGAGGCTGCCGGTCCAGCACTGGTCACGGGAAAGCGCCCAATCCTCCATCAGCAGCGCGCCGCTCAGCACCAGCAGGATCAGCGCGGCGCCGGCGGTGCGGCGGCGCGGCTCCGGCCGGGCCAGCACCCAGCCCAACCCGGACCAGAGCAGCAGCCCGGCCAGGCTGCGCAGGCCGAAGGGCAGGGGTTGGTACCAGCCCAAAGACCAATCGCGGGGCTCCGGCGCGGCGGCCCAGGGGTAGAGCGCCGGCATGGCGAGCAGCAGCGGCAGCGCGAGCAGCAACAGCACCGGCGCGGCGCGGGCCATGGCGGCCAGCGGCGGCCGCAAGGGCTGGAGCCAGGCCTCCGCCAACAGATGCCCCAGCGCCAGCGCCACCAGCGCGCCCAGCGTCAGCCCGGCCGCCAGGAGGAAGGCGGGCAGCCATGCCTCCGCCAGGGGCAGGATCAGGCCCGCCATCACCGCCCCCGCAGCAGGGCGACATGCCGCGCGATGGCCCAGCGCTGCCGCGCGTCCAGCCGGTCGGCCAGGGGATGCGCGCCGGCGAAATTCTCCGCGATCACCGCCATGCTGCGGGCGGGCTCGGCCGGCAGCGGCGGGATCGGCGGGTGGCCGCGCGCCACCACCACGCCATTGCCGAGCCCGGAAGGCCCGTGGCAGGGCAGGCAGAAGATGGCGTAGCGCTCGGCGCCCTCAGCCAGGAGGGCGGCATCCACCGCCGGGCCAGGGGGGGCCAGCGCGGCACGGCGGGCGGCTTCGCCGCGCGGGATGCTGCCCTCGGGCGGTGGTACCGGAGGCGCCGGCCTCGGGCTTTCCGGCCAGCCATCGCAGGCGGCCAGCAGCAGCAGGATCGCCAGCCCGCGCCTCATGCCGCCCGCACCTCGGAAACCCGCAGCGGATCAAGCCCGCGCAGGAATTCCAGCGCGGCCGCCGCTTCGAAGCGCGGGTCCTCGGCCATCAGGAACAGGAAGTAGCGGTCCTGGCTGGCGCGATGAAAGCCGCGGGCGAAGAAGACGGGGTGGTGCAGCCGCGGCAGCCGGTTCAGCCAGAGCATGCCGAGCAGCGCCGCCGCCGCCGCCCAGAGCACGCCGACGATATAGGCGGCGGGCAAAAAGACCGGCCAGGCATGCGGCGGGCGCCCGCCGACATTCAGCGGATAGTCATTCACCGAGAGATGCCACTGGACCCCATAGGCCACCGCCGCCCCGAACACCCCGGCGGCAATCGCGATCCAGGCGACCGGCGCGGCCCGCGCCCCCAGCGCCAGGGCCGCATCGGGCAGGGGATGCGGCGCATAGGCATCCAGCCGTGACCAGCCCGCCGCCCGTGCCGCGCGCAGGGCGGCCAGCAGCGCCTCGGCCCGGCTGAATTCGGCGATGGCGCCGAGTGGTGGCGGCGTGCTCATCGCTCCTCCTCCTGTTCCTCGGCCAGCGTCTCCTCGTGGCGGATCTCGAACATGGCCACGATCGGGATGAAGCGGCCGAACAGCAGCATTGCCGCGGCAAACAGCGCGGCACTGCCGGCCAGCAGCGCCCATTCGGCGAGGCTGGGCGCATAGGGCACGGCATGCAGCGGCAGGCGCTCGCGCAGCAGCCCGCCCACGATGAGGGACCAGCGGTCGAGCCAGACGCCGGCGGCGGCCAGCAGGCCGACCGGAATGATCACCCAGGCGCGCGCCCGCAGCCACGGCCACCACAGCAGCTGCGGCAGCAATCCCGCCAGGGCCATCGCCCCCCACCAGGCCGGCGCCCCCGCGCCGAAGACGCGTGCGGCGAGGGCGGCGCGGGTCTGCGCATCCTCCAGGAACATCCCGGTGATGACCTCATGCGCATAGGCGGCGCAGGAGGCCAGCCCGGCGCAGGCGAGCAGCCGGGCCAGCAAATCCATCTCCTCGTCATCCACGAAGCGTTCGAGCGAGAGCCCGTGGCGCAGCACCGCCGCCATGGCCAGCACAACGCCGAGGCCCGACGGCAGGCCGGTGACGACCAAATGGATCGGCAACCGCGCCTGGTGCCAGGCGGGCACCAGCGTGGTCGCGAATTCCAGCGCCACCACGGTCTGCGCCGAGAGCAGCAGCGGCAGCACCAGCGCCGCGACCAGCCGATAGGCCGCCTGGTGGCGGTGCCAATGCAGCACCGAGCCGCGCCAGCCCAGCGCGAAGAACCCATAGGCGCGGGCCATCGCCAAGCGCCCCTGCGTCGCCGCGCGGTCCCGCAGCGTGGCGAGGTCCGGGATCAGCCCGATGAACCAGAAGAGCGAGGTCACGATCACATGCGCCATGATCCCCCAGAAATCCCAGACCAGCGTGCTGCCGAATTGCGGCCAGAGCCCCGTCGTCGCCGGGTAGGGGATGGTCCAGCCGAACAGCCAGGGCCGGCCGAGATGCAGGATGGGGTAGAGGGCGGCCGCCAGCACGGCGGCCAGCGCCACCGCCTCGGCGAAGCGGTTCACCGCCGTGCGCAGCCCGTGCCGCCGCAGCACCAGCACCGCGGCGAAGAGGCTCGCGGCATTGGCGATGCCGATCCACCAGGCATAGGCGATGAGGTCGAAGCCCCAGACATGCGGGATGTTGTTCCCCCAGATGCCGATGCCCAGCACCAGCAGCGCGGCGATGGCCGCCGCCAGCAGCGCCACACCCGCCAGCGCCAGCAGCAGCCCGAGGCGAAACCCCCAGCCGCCCGGCCGCAGCGTGGCGGCGATGATGGGCGCGGTGGAGACGCTCATGCCGGGCCGTCGCCCGGCGCGGGCGGCGCCCGATCAACTGGCGCGGGCGGCGCCCGATCAGCCTGCACCACCGGCGCCAGGTAGGTGGTGCGCGGACGGGTGCCGAGATGGCCCAGCAGCGCATAGGCGCGGCCATCCTGGCGCTGGGTGGCCACGGCGCTGCCCTCGGCGTTCAGGTCACCGAAGGTGATGGCCCGGGTCGGGCAGGCGCGCTGGCAGGCGGTCTCGACCTCGCCATCGCGCAGCGCACGGCCTTCCAGCCCCGCCTGGGTGCGCGCCACGCTGATGCGGTGGCTGCAATAGGTGCATTTCTCCATCACCCCGCGTGGCCGCAGCGGCACCTCGGTGTTGCGACGTGGCGTATCCAGCGAGGGGCGGTGGTCGTTCCAGTTGAAGCGGCGGACCTTGTAGGGACAGTTGTTGGAGCAGGTGCGGGTGCCGATGCAGCGGGCATGGACCATGACGTTCAGCCCCTCCGTGTCATGCACCGTGGCGTTGACGGGGCAGACGGGCTCGCAGGGGGCCTGCTCGCATTGCATGCAGGGCATGGGCTGGAAGCTGGTGGCGGGTTGGCCGGGGGAAGCGTGGTCGTAGCGGTCCACCCGCAGCCAGTGCATGCCGCGTCCGCTGCCCATTTCCTCCGGGCCCACCACCGGGACGTTGTTCTCGGACTGGCAGGCCAGGGCGCAGGCGTTGCAGCCGATGCAGGCATCGAGGTCGATCGCCATGGCCCAGGCGCGGCCCTCATAGGGCCAGGGCGGATGCATCGAGGCGCCGTGCGTGATGGGCGGCAACGCCTGGCCCGGGCGCAGCAGGGGCACCGCGCCCGCCTCGTCCAACCGGTGATGCGCGTCCGTCGCGACCAGCGCGGCGCGCCGCCCCGTGGCCCGCACCGCAAGGCCGGGCGCACCCCAGGGGCCATCGGCCGGGCGCAGCAGGTTGGCATCGAAGCCGCGGCCGGTGCCGGCCGCACCGGCCGCCCGGCGCCCGCCGCCCATCGGCAGGGTGACGCAGCCCGGGGCATGGCCCGGCACCGGCCAGCAGGCGGCCAGCAGCTTGCGGCCATCCAGGGTGAGCTCCGCCTCATCGCCGGCCGTGAGGCCGAGCGCGGCCAGGGTGGCCGGCGCGAACAGCGCGGCATTGCCCCAGGCGAGGCCGGTCAGCGGGCGGGGCATTTCCTGCAGCCAGGCATTCTGCGCCTCGCCATGCAGCCCGGGATCGGGGGCGAAGAGGGCCGTGAGGGTGGCCGGCAGCGGCGCGCCGGGGCGGTCCCAATCGGGGCGTAGGGCGAGCGCGACGGCGGGCGCCGGTCCGCTCGCGACGCCGGCTTCCAGCGCCTCGGCCCAGCGCGCCTCGAAGGCCTCGCCCCAGGCGGTGCGCCAGGTCGCCTCGACCGCCGCGCGCATGGTCAGCGGGGTGCCGAGCAGGGCGCCCAGCAGCTGCGCCTCGTCGCGCGCCGCCTCGACCAGCGGGCGGGTGGTGGGCTGGCGGATGGCCGGCGTGCCGTCGAAAGCCAGCGCATCGCCCCAGGCTTCCAGCGGATGCGGCAGCGGCACATGCCAGCGGCAGGCCTGGGCGGTCTCGTCCAGCCACTGCCCCGCATGCAGCGTGAAGCCGACCTGGGGCAGCGCCGCCGCGAAGCCCAGCGCCGCGGGGGCGTCGGCCACGGGATTGGCGCCGAGCACCACGAGATGCGAGACCTCCCCCGCCCGCATGGCCTCGGTCAGCGCGGCGAGCGAAGTGGCCATGGGCTCCGGCCGCGCCAGGGGTGGGGCAGTAAGCCGCAGCGCGGCGCCCAGCGCCTGGTTCATCGCATGGGCCAGGGCATGGATGGCCGGCGGCTGGCCGCGCCCGGCCAGGACCAGCGCCTCCGGCCCGGCCTCGCGCAGCGCCCTGGCGATGCCTGCGGCCTCGGGATGTGCGCCGCCCTGCGCCAGGCCGGGCAGGTTGAGTGCGGCGGCGATGGCGCGCGCGAAGCCCTCGGCCTCGGCCGGGTGGAGCGGGATGCGGCGGTCGGCGCGGGCGCCGGTCAGGCTGGGTGAGGCTTCGGCGACAATCAGGCGCGGCAGCACCCCCGTGGCACGCCCGGCCCGCCGCGCCTCGCTCCAGGCGCGCGCCAGGGCGATCTGCGCGGGACCCGGCCCGAGGGGGTCGGCGCCGAGGCAGAGGACGACCCGCGCGCGCGCGAGATCCGGCACCACCGCGACCGGCTGCCCGAAGGCGGCCAGCGCCCCCGCCAGCGCCGCGTCATCGGCCAGGGGATCATGCTGGTGCCAGATGGCGCCGGGGTGGGCGGCGAGCACCTCGCGAATGAGCCGCGCCAGGGTGGGCGAGGCGACCGGGCCCGTCAGCAGCCTGAGCCCGGCGCCGCCACGCGCCGCGGCCAGGCCGGCCTCCAGCTCGGCCACGCTGCGCGGCGCCCCATCGCGGCGGATGCGGCGGGAGCGTTCCGGGTCGTGCAGCGACAGGACCGACGCTTCCGCGAAGAGGTCGGTGGCGCCGAGGCTCGCCGGGTGCTGCGGATTGCCCTCGATCTTCACCGCATGCCCGCCGCGGGTGCGGACCAGGACGCCGCGGCCCAGGCCCTCCAGATCGAGCACGGTGGCGTAGCTCGCATCCTCCTGGGCCAGGCCGCGCGGGCGGGCATGCAGCGGGTGGCCATGCTCCTCCGCCCCGTCGCAGCCGGCGGCGGCAAGGGCGACGGAAGCGCCCATCAGCAGGAGGTCACGGCGGGGCGGGGAGGGGCTCATCGATGGCATGTCGAGCAGCGCGTAAGGGGCGAGATTTCGATGCCCTGGTGCCGGATGGTTCCAGCGGTGGCGCCGAAGGGGCGCTCGGGCGCCCGCCCCTGGCCGCGATGGCAGTCCAGGCACCAGCCCATGGACAGCGTCTCGGCCTTCACCGTCCGGGTCATTTCCGGGACGGCGCCGTGGCAGGCCTGGCAGGTGACGCCCGCATTCACATGCGCCCCATGGTGGAAGCGCACATGGTCCGGCAGGCGATGGACGGAGGCCCATTCGACGGCGGTCCCCCGCGCGAGGGCGGCCGCCAGCGGCGCGAATTGCGGCGTGACCTGCCAGACGCGGGCGTGGCAGCCCAGGCAGGTCTCGGCGGTCGGCATTCCGGCGGCGGCCTGACGTTCCACCCCCGCATGGCAAAAGCGGCAGTCGAGCCCGAGCCCGCCGGCATGCACGGCATGGCTGAAGGGGATGGGCTGCGCCGCGGGGCGCCCCACGGCCCAGGCGGCGCCGGAGCGGGCCTGCGCAAAGGCCAGGGCCAGGCCAAGGGCCAGGATCGCGGGCCCCAGGAGAAGCGCCAGACGCAGCCGCCGATCCGATCGGGGCGAGAAGATCTGCGGCACGCCGCCTCCAGGACTGTAACGCCCCTGCTAACGTGCGATTCCTCTCAGGGTTACCGAATGTTTACGCCCTGGCCTGCCCATCGGGCGGAGTGAGCGCGGAGGGAGGGGGACTCGGTCGTCGCTCGGCTGCTGCCGGCATGCAGACCCGTTCAGGAGGAAATGAGGCTCGCAGTCGCCGCCCGGGTGCGAGGGGCGCTGGCGCAGCTCGGGCGCCCGCTTCGGCAGGGATGGTTCAGGGATGGTTGGGCAGGCGGGCGCCCCATGGGCCGGCTCACCATGGCGAGGCGGCCTGTGGCCTGGGCCAAACTCTAACTCCGCCCGGCTGTCTTCACCGGCGGCCCGGCATGGGTGAGCGCGCGCCTGAGAGGGATGCGCCCCTCAGGCCCGCGCCTGCATGGTGGGGCTTGCGCCCCGTCTCAGTTGCTCTGGCGGCGCAGGAAGGTGGGGATATCCAGCCCCATCTCATCCGGCTGCGGCTGCGCAGGGCGCATCGGTTGCGGCGCGCGCGGCTGCTGGCTGGCCACCGGCTCGGCGCGCTGCGGCGGGGCCGCCGGGGTCTCTTCCACATTGCGGCGCATCAGCCCGGTGGCATTGCGGAACAGGCCACGCCAACCCGCGCCCTGGCCGGCGGGCGCCGTCTCGGGGAGGGCCTGCTGGGTCAAGGGCGGCTGATAGGCGACGGGCGGCGGCGCGGCCGGCTGGGCCACGGGCTGCACCACCACGGGCTGCGGCATTTCCTCGACATAGGGCTGGGCCTGCGCAACCGGCGGTGCGGCGGCCAGGGCCGTCGCGGCGCCGGCGGCAGCGGCCGGCTGGCGCAGCAGGCC